>JAUIAG010000452.1 GCA_030425355.1 Verrucomicrobiia bacterium | reverse complement strand
CCCGCCACAAGGAGGTTGACTATCATCCCCAGACCAACCACGACACCCAGATACGGATTTCCATGCCACGTCCATGCAATCAATCCTGTGACCATTCCAATCACCAGTCCATTAATTGTTCCAATCAAGGCCTCCTTGAGAATCAATTGAGTGAATCTTTGGCGGGGTATCTCTCTCATGACAAGACCGCGCATCACGACAGCGAGGGACTGAGCGCCTGCATTTCCCCCCTGCCCCGCAACAACCGGGAGGTAAACTGCCAGAATTGTGATCTTGGCAATGATTCCTTCAAAAAAGCCCACCACGGCAGCTGCCATGAATGCGGTGGCGAGGTTGGCATGCAACCAGAGAATCCGTTGCTTCAGGGAAAACCAGATTGAAGAGAATGGCTTCTCCTCACCGCCGGCACCGAACATGATCTGAAGATCCTCGCTGGCCTGTTCCTGAATATCCTCAATCACCTGCTCAGCCCGGACTACCCCAAGGAGTTTATTCTCGTTGTCCACGACTGGCAGGGCGAAATAGCGGCGATTGCTGAATTCATTGGCCAACTGATCCAGGTCCATGAAGCAGTTCACGGAAAACACCTCACCCATGATGGATTCCAATGGGGCGGCTTCGTCTGCCATCAGCAGATCCCAAACAGAGACCATGCCTAAAAGAGTCATTGATTTGTCAACCACGTATATGTAATTGGTTCTGTGAATCTGCCTGTATCCACGTCGAAGTTTTTCAATGGCTTCTTTGACACTGGTTGTCGGTGCCAGAGCCGTGAACCTCTTCATCATCACTTTTCCGGCACTGGCTTCGGGATACGAAAGAAACTCCCGAATTCTCCGCCGCTGCTGGACAGTGAATGCTTTGAGGAATGGTTTTCTTAATTCACTTGGCAGCTGTTGAAAAAGCCTTCCTGCCTGCTCAGGGTCCATACCGGCGGAAAGCTCGCCCAGTCGTTCCGGTGGAAAATGGGAGGCCATCTGGGCAGCATAGGTTTCTGAGACCTGATGAAAAATTTCCTTCGCTGTCGGGAGTGGAAGCTGCATCAGTGCGGATGCTGCCGATTCAGCATTCAACGATTCAAGTGCCTGTGCTGCTGAGCCCGGGTGATAGCTCACATAGCGTGAAATCAGATTTATCAGTACGTCTTCCGATGGCATAATTGATGTTTTGAGATTTTTTGGACGGTATGACTCATTTCCCTGACGCGTTTTACTTCAGCTTCACCAAGTGAACGGTCCAGGAATTGTTGGAGAAACGAATAACCATATCCTCAATCGGTGATCTGTTGTCCTGGTCCGTGGATACCGAGTGCCGTTTCCCGTCCTTTTCATGATGTTCCCGGGGAGGTTCACCGGATTCAGGCATTGATATCGGTATGTTTATTTGAGGTATCCTTCCCTGTCTCCATTGGTGGTCAGCACATGCACCTCGTGCGCCCGCGCGGTCGGGTGAAAGAACTCCCAGACCACCTTTTTATCCGGCGTGACTTCAAACAATTTTGGCATATCCGGGTCCTTCTGGGCATAACTGCAGATGACAGTGTTCCCGCTGGCAAGCCGCTGGCCGCCGCAGGGATCAGCAAAACGGCCTCCGACATCATCATTGGTGACTTTCCAGACCACTTTGCCATCCATGTCAAATTCCACGGTTTTGTTGCCATTGGTCAGGTTGACGAGGGTGCGTCCGTCAGCGAGGCGGATTGCGGTGAAAGGCCAGTTTCGCTCCTCCCGACCGCCGAGCTCCTCAAGATCAGTCCGGATTGTGTGAACCACTGTGCCGTCAGGCTGATATTCCTTCACCTTGAAGGCGAGCAGATGAGGCACCAGGTAGTTGCCATTGGATAGCTTGCGCGCCATACGGGTTTGCATGTGGGCATTGTCGGTTTCGGGTTCCAGGGGCACCTCGACATCAACTTTTCCATCCCGGGTGACTTCCAGCAGTCGGGGTCGGACGCCCCGCTCAACCACCAGAGTGTTGCCATTGTCGAGGCGCACAGCAGTTCCGAGTTCGCTGTTCTCAGGTGCAAGGTCATAGCTCCAGACCACCTCGCCTTCCCTCGTCATTTCCCTGGCGGTGTTTGCAATCGACAGAAGTACATTGCCGTTTTCAAGGACGAAGGCATCGCGGGCATACCCGTCTGTTTTCCACTTGATATGCCCGTCTTCACCAACGAGAACGGTCATCGGTCCGGCAATAAGGAACGAATGTTTAATTCCAGCAGCAGATCTTTGTTCACCAAATTGCTCCGCAGCATCGGTGGTGATCACGGCAGCGGCGCACATCAGTGAGAGAAGGGTGAGAATTTTCATACGACCATTGTTGAGGAATTCCAAGGATAGTTCCAGCCGGCATTTGCATACCATGAGGTGAGCCGTGGACATGGCAGTCTGAATGACACTCAAATCACCTTTCATAGTCTGTTGGGGGCCTGGGACGGTGCCGGTGCCAGGAACCTCCACCATCCGCTCATCAGCTCACGGGGCCGTGAACAGGCCGGCGGGGACGCCGGCGATCCCGGGGGGAGCCAATCGGGCACATCCTTTTCTCTCCCAATCTTCAAAC
>JAUIAG010000451.1 GCA_030425355.1 Verrucomicrobiia bacterium | reverse complement strand
ACGGCGCGCGCGGCCATCAGTTGTGACCGCCCGCTGGTCTCAAATCCGCCCCGGAAGATTTCCGCGATGTAGGTGCCGGAATATAGAGACAGGGTCAGAATCCCAACCAGATAGCGGTTTTCCAGCCCGATGCCATCGGCCACCACGTAGAAGAAAAACATGATCTGCACCAGGAGCGGGGTTCCGCGGATGAATTCGACGATGACTGTGGCCAGCGATCGAACCGGGATCAGTCGGGAGAGTTGCCCGGCCGCCAGCAATGCGCCCGTCAACAGGCTTCCCAGAAGGCAAAGAACGGATATCCCCACCGTCATCCCCCACCCTGCAAGAAAGACTTTGCGGTATTCGCCCACGGTCTGCCACTGCCATTCGCGGCCGCCCGCCAACAGCACCCCCACGCACAGGCCAGCGAGCAGCAGGACCGAAACACTCAGCCAAAGCCATGACTGCAGCCGTCCCGGATGCCGGTCTTCCGCGCCGATAACCCACCAGGAATTCATGCCCCCGTTTCAAGTGTCTGACTGCTGATCACTCCTCTACTCCACATCGAAAATAAACGGGTAACCCAGCCTGGCAAAGGCGGCTTTTTCCTCGGCGAGGTATTTGGCGGCCAGCTTTTCAAAACCGCCGCTCTCCCGGAATTCCTTCAGAAAACTGTTGATGGAGAGTCGGAGCTCATCCGAGCCCTTCGGGATGCCGACGGCCCACGTTTCGCTTTGAAACGGGCGCAGCATGGCGTGAGTAGAGTCCTGATGCCGGTTCCAGTGACGGTAAACCGACATCTGGTCATAAATAAAGGCATCCGCCTTTCCCTGGGTGACTTCGAGAACACAGGCATCCTCCTTTTCCAGAACCCGCAGTGTGGCTCTGGAAAAGTTGTTCATGGCGTAAAGGTGTCCGGTGGTCCCCTGTTTGACCACCACGGTGAACTTCTCGGAGTCCAGCTCAGTGATGTCGCTTAAATCCGGGTGCCCGGCAGCGAGCAGCAGGCACAGCCCCGTGGAAACATAGCCGTCGGAAAAATCAATGACTCTTCGACGCTCATCTGTGGCTGTCAGCGAGGAGATAATGCAGTCGATCTTCCCGGACCTCAGAGCTTCAATGAGTCCGGTGAACTCCATGTTTTCCACCTTCAGGGGACGGCCCAGTGATCCCGCCAGAGCCGCCGCAAGGTCCACACTCACACCGGATGGCTGTCCCGAGGCATCCATCATCTCAAAAGGCGGATAGGCCAGTTCCATTCCCACCCGCAGCGGCGCCGGTGCATCCGCGCCCTGGTTTGCCGGGTCTCCATCCCCCCCACCGCCACATGAGATCATCATCGTGACCACTGCCATGTGAAGGACTGCGAATGAAAATCCAGACCAGGTTTTGAGCCGATCCCTGAAAAATTTCATGGGTCTATTCTGGCAACGGCAGCCGGGAATGCAAAGTCACGAAATTGCGCCCCATAGAAACCGCGGTGGCAAGGAAGGGACCTCGGGGCCTTCGATCCAAAAAGGCGGCACTGCCGATTTGTGCCTGAAGTTCAACAATACGGAGAGGGCTTCCCCCCCAAGCGATCAGTGCAGGGTGGTTTCCAAAGGAAGGGAGGCAGAGTGAAATTTAATTTCAGATCTTGAAAATATCCACATTCGTTTCAAGGCAGCTTCTTAAATCAAGATCGTGCACACCAATTGACATCCAGTCATCTGGCTTCTGAAAATAATCGAGGCCTCTTCCGACTTTGATATGCCATCCATTGCTCAGAACGACCTCTCTGTCATGAATATGGTTGTCAAATCGGACCACCAATTCCACATCCAGGTCTCTGAGGCTGTCAGCCAACGCATAGAGCCGTGCCCTTGCATCGTCCTGTTGTTCCTGGTGGTCAGAAGATGTTGAAAGCTCAATTTTTCTAATCGACCCAGCCTTGACTGCAACCTCACAAAACCTTTGAAAATTTATCATCTGATGAGGAGCGCGGATGTATGGATCCTGTATCCGAATCCATTCCGCACCCTTCATATATTTCAGAAACAGGGTTTCATAACCATAGCCTTTGGATCCGTATCGAATAGTAAAATGCTGCTCCTCAAGGACTTCAACATTTTTTTCCGGGGCTGCATCAGCGAGAGCGTCGACTGCTTCATCTATATCTGCCTGAACAGAAACCCCGCCCGCAGCCGGGGAATCTGCTGCATTAACAGACTTAAGTAATCCCGCCGACTCCGGACATTCAATAAACACCTCTTTTCCAGACTGGTCAAAATATGAAAAATTTATATCTGCGAATTCCTCATCCGGTTTTCTTTTATTGAGCTGCTCTTTGACTCTTCGCCGTCCTTCGAGCGCATACTCCACATATTCCTCGAGCTCGGTTCTGGAAGGGTCACCATCCGGATGCAGCAGCTTGAGAAAGGCGCTGACTGTCTTCAGAACAGCTTTCTCATCACGGCCAATCACCGCCTTGCCCATTTTTATATTCTGCTGCACGTACGCGGATCGGTTGGTCTTTTTTGCGAGGTAATGCATCGCTTCTGCCAGGTAATCCGTGATGAAAGCAAACCTCGTAGTGAGCATCTCGG
>JAUIAG010000450.1 GCA_030425355.1 Verrucomicrobiia bacterium | reverse complement strand
CAGAACGATAGCTGGATGATCTCCCCGGGGTGGTCGTCCGAGAAATCCTGAATCGCGTCCAGGACAATATCTATGGTGTCACCGTAAAGGGTATGACAGATGCGGATTTTTCCTTTTTCATCGACACAAACACGCAAATCCAGGGAGCGAATGCCATCCTCCAACTGTTGGGTAATTGTTCTCGACTGCGCCGCAGCCCATCCCTTGGTGATCGCTCCCCCCAAACCCATTAAAAATGCCCAGTCTCCAGGTTTATCAGCAGCGACAAAATCACCGGTGGCTAGTTCGAAATTGCGGGGATCTGTGGAATCCCAAGGATTAATGAGATTATATGTGGCTGAGTCATGCGTGCCCGGGATGACCAGTTCACCCAGTTGGATGTCCTTGATGACATGGAAATAATCAGTCATCCATTTCGAGTAATCGGCCGCGCTCACCTGAGGCTGCATCAGTCCCCATCCGCTGAGAATCAAGGTGAAAAGGAATGGAAAGTAATATCTCAGGCCAATGCACCGGGCTGCAATGAGCAAACCAGATCCAGGAATACAGCTGGGCTTTGAATTCTGCGGTTTTTTCATGTGATTTTTAAATGATGAATTACCGATCGCTGGCACTGCATTTTGTGGCTCGATATTGACGGAAACTGTGCTGTCGCAGCCACGATGACCGGTTTTGCGGGTAAGGCGGGGAATACTCGCGTCAAAGATTGTGATCAATGGGTAGGTTATCTCAGCCATCAGTTACAGCCGGAGCCACTAATGAAGGTGGTCGGTAGTTCTGCTGATAGAATCCTTTCTCGGAATATTGTCGGTGCAGATTGGTTCAAATTAATTACTGGAAAAGTGCGGTCAATCGATTTTTACCCCCTGTCGAGGCCCTCGCGTTACCTCCCTCGTTGAAGAGGACACCCGATGTAATTCAGGCGATAAGAAAAAGGATGATCATCACCTCAGGGGTTACCGGAGATGGCGCGGAAATATCCTTCATCTTCCGAGAGATCAACGGAATATGGAGACAGCGCGCCAGGAATGGTCTCCCATGGACCCAGGACCGTATTGGCGCGCTGCAGGCGGGAACCGGAACCGTAGATGATTGAAAGATTCGCTCCATCCTTAAGGATCCTGACCGGAACGGGTGATCCGCCACCCCCGCTCACATCCAAAAGGTGGACCAGTGAGTATTCTGATAGCGCTTCAATTTCTTCGGGGGTGAGCATCCGGTTCCAGAGGGCGACCTCGTCCAGTGTGCCATCGAAGAATTCTCCTGAATTTGTCGAGCCGATCCGGAAATTACTGGCGGTGGCATCCAGGGGTCCTGGAGTGTCCTCCGCTCTTTCCACTCCATCTATGTATATGGTTCGGGTTGTGCCGTCATAAGTGGCGGTGACATGATGCCATTGATCGTCGAGGATTGTGGGTGAGGCAGTCGCCTGCAGGTCGGCACCCCACCAGTAGTTGAGGATTCCATCGCCGATCAGGCGCAGGGCGTTGACCCGGCGGGTATCGCCGTAATTTCCCCACCCCACGATGCCCCTCCCGCTGACCGGAGTCCTGAACCAGGCCCCGATGGTGTAGTGGCTGTTGCCGACCGGAAGATTGAGGATACTGCCAGACACGATGGACAGGTAATCTCCATCGCCGTCAAGAAGGAGTCCGCCTCCGAATTTTCCTGTGGGCGTCGATTGGGCGTTCCCCTGAGCGGCGAGGGTGTTTCCGCCAACGGAATCCCGGCCCGGTGTGGCGGCATCATCAAACGCCCAGTGCGCGATAAGCCCGACACCAATTGCTTCCGGTTTCTTTTTGGCTGGGCGCACGCTGTAGCTGCCACCCCACTCAGCCCAATCGATCGAGGTGACCCCGTTGCGCACGGTGCCCGGATACGCGTCCAGCCCCGGCAGCACGGTGACCTCGACCACGCCCGTTTCGCCGGGTGCCAGCACACCGGCATGCACCACGGCGACAGCCAGTATCGAATCATCTGTATAGATGTCGGTCCCGTAAATGGCGCCTTCGACAGAGCCGGTCACCACAAAGCGGAAGGTCTCCCCTGTCCGCTGCCGGTAGGATTCCATTGTCAACGGCCCCGGCGGGATGACTTCGGTTGCGGTGCCAAGAAACTCCACTTCGCCAATCTGCATGCTGTTGGCGCCTGCCGCATTCCGGAGTGCGGGAAAAACCAGACGGTAGGACAGGTAGGCGGTGGTATTTTCAAACTGCACAACCTGGTGGGGCGACGCCGACGGATCCAGCGGGGTATCCCCACCGGAATTGCGTTCCAGAGGCAGGGCCAGCGGGCCTTCGGCAATGAGGACAAACGGTCCTTCCGGTCCGCCCGTCGATCCCTCCAGCCGGTAGCTTGCGGGATCGCGTTCGACCGCGTCATTGGCCGGGTAGAGCCGCAGGGCGGTGATCCGGGTGGGGCCGGCTGCGGGGGTAACAATGAAGCCGGAACCCAGATCCAGGAAGTTGAGATATTTCTGTCCCACGTTGTCAATCACATGCTCCACGCCTTCTGCTGCGGGGGGCGGGCCGAAGTTGGCGTCATCGTCATTGACCCCATTGACCAGAA
>JAUIAG010000449.1 GCA_030425355.1 Verrucomicrobiia bacterium | reverse complement strand
CTTCTTCATCATCACCATCCACGTCGTCGGAGGCCAGGATGGAGGCAGGGAGCTGTCCGCGGCGCACCAGTTCATTGAGGTCGCGGAGGATGGTCCTGCGGGCGACGCGGAATTCGCGGGCAAGGTGGGAGATGTTGGGTTTGTGCTGGGCACCCTTGAGCCGGCGAAGGATGTCATTCTGCCGGCTGAGTCTTTCGGTTGACCGGCTCATGAGGTCGAGGGCGTCCACCCGCTTTGACTTTTCGAGGGCGGAAAACTGCTCGACGATTTCGGATTCACCGCATTCGGTGAGGGCTTCCTGGACTGTGTAGACGAGCTTTTCGAGATCGAGGGGTTTTGTGAGGCAGTAGTGAGCTCTGCGGGGCCCCTGGAGGGCATTCATCTGCTGATGAACTTCCAGTGCGCCGGAGATGACGAGAATGGGGACATGCGGCAGAGCTTCTTTCAGGGTGGAGAGGTGCTGCAGGCCGAGATCGCCTTCGGCGAGTATGTGATCCAGGATCACAAGGCTGGCCGGGCACTTGGAGATTTCTTCGAGAGCTTCAGCAATGGTGACAGCCCGGCGCAGTTGGAAACCTTCCAGAGCCTCCTCATAAATCTCGTACTGCAGGTCATCATCCTCGATGATAAGAAGATATTTGTCATCTTTGTCCGTCATGCCATGAATCCAGAGGAATCATAACCGTGTATCCGCATGGAGGCAAACACGAGGCGGATCATGGAGCGAGGCTGCGGATCCATGATTCAACTGCGGCAATGGCGGGCGATTCCACCGAATTGACGGCGACGGGAGGCATCCTGAAGGCATCGTGCCGTTTCATCCGCTCAAGAAGAATTGACTGATCGGGGCGCCCCGGCACAACCACCCGGGCTCCTTCAATACCGAGATCCCCGGCCATCAACTCTCCATTGAGAATATTCTGTTCCGCAAGCGGGGTGGAAAACCGCGCATCGAAAAGACCCCGTGATGGCCCCCCCGGACGATGGCAGCCGGCACAGTTGGCATCGAGGTAGGACCGGACCCGTCGCTCAAGGGGGCTGTCATTGTCCCCGATTGCAGCCAGCCGGGGCCAGTCCGCGATTTCAGATTTTCCGTGGGGAGGGTCCCCCCATCCGCGGGCGGCCCAGCGCTCCAGCTGGCTGCCGGCATTGAGCTGTGCAGTCGTCACCGGCAACTGAAAGCCGACAACCGAAAGCTCAGGCCGGAATGATTTTTCCGGCCCGGGAGAGAACCATTTGAGAGGATTCTCCCGAATCTCCCCGTCGGATACAGGGAGCGGAACAATCCCGCTCCGGGCCACGAGCATCGGACCGGCATGGGGCTCCCACCGGTAGGCGGCCGCCCGGTAAGAGCCGTCGCCGTTCGAGGTGTAGACATGTGTCTCATGATTCAGTCCACTCAGTGTTTCAAAATGCTGGAGGATCGCCGTGTTTTTCGGGAACTGCCATGGTCCGGATTCTGCGAAGGAGACAGTGCCTTCTTCCGGGAAGCGGATCCATGATTCCGACCGGACACCGGGTCTCCAGACCGGTGAGTTGAAGAACAGCGGATGGAAACCTGCAGCTGGATCGATTGGGTCAAGGTCATTGAAAAACCCGGTGGCGGCAAGGGTCTGCGGGGGCGCCATGACATCAGCCACCGGAGTTGATGCATTGTCTCTGTGGCGAATGCGCACCAGTGAGCCGGCGTCCTCGCGAAAGACCTTGCCATCACGCCAGCGGGTGTTGCGGTTGAGCACCAGAAGCGACCCGTCAGGTGTCACGTCAACAGCCACCGGGGATTCAAAACCGGTGCCGAAATCAATCAGAGTGTCCGGGTTAGCCATGTCAATGGCCTTGATCCAGTGCGCGGCCCAGTCGACAAAAAACAGCCTGCCGTGCCATATATCAGGAAAACTCCCGTGATCGGGATAAACTGCCGCTCCGCAGATGCTGCGACCGATGGCTGGCGGGTATGCGTGGATGGGGTTGATAAATGCATTGCTTTCGGACATGCCCTCGGCCTCTGGCCATCCGTAGTTCCCACCGGCAGTGATGACATTGATCTCTTCGAAGGAGGAGGCACCGACATCCGTTTCAATCAACAGTCCGGTCTGCGGGTGAAGGGTGAGACCGAATGGGTTGCGAATGCCGATGGCGAAGATTGAGCGGTATTTCCCGGTGGTCCGGGAGTAAAAGGGATTGTCTTCAGGTATCGACCCGTCGGGACGGATGCGGAGAATCTTGCCGAGCAGAGTGTCGAGCTGCTGGGACGGCTGACCGGAGGTCTGTTCGCCAATTCCAATATAGAGCATCCCGTCGGCACCAAAGCAGATGGGGCCACCCTGATGACCAGCTTTGACATGCCCCGGCATCTTCTCCTGATCATCCCCTTCCAGAAGGACAACCTCGCTTCGGGGATCAATGGTGTTTCCAACCATCGTGAAACGGCTGATAACGTGGTGGGTGTATGGATCCTTTGCGACATAGACCAGATAGATGAATGGCGATGCCGGGAAATCCGGGTGAAGGGTCATTCCGATGAGTCCGCGCTCCCACCATGTGTCGAGTCCCGCCGAGATATCGAGAGCCGG
>JAUIAG010000448.1 GCA_030425355.1 Verrucomicrobiia bacterium | reverse complement strand
CCATTCTGCTGGGTGGATGCTTCACCATCCTGATTGAGGTCCTGAACCTCGAGCCCACAGATATACCCATCGCCGAAATTTTCTATGATTCATTCTTTTTCTGGATACTGCTTTTTCTGGGTGCGCCGGTGATCACCATGAAAGCCTTTGCCTCGGAGTCCTCGCGGGGATCCCTTGATGCCCTTCTGGCGACACCCCTTTCAGAAGCCACCATCGTTCTGGGAAAATGGGCCGCCTGTCTTACGTTTTTCATGCTGACATGGCTGCCATGGATTGGCTGTATTGCCGTGGTGTATCTTCTGCCCCAGGATCCTCCACCATTCCATCTGATGCAGTGGGCCACAACCGGGCTTGGAATTCTGATGACCGGATCCTTCCTCATCGCCATGGGCTGTTTTTTCTCGGCCCTGACCCATAATCAGATCATCAGCTCGATGGCCACTCTGGGAGTCAGCCTGATCCTCTTCAGTATCAGCTTCATGGACAGATGGACCAACCCGGGCGAAAACATCTGGCACGGCCTCATGGCGCAGATCGGAATGGTCAACCACATGAGTGATTTTGTCCGGGGTATCGTCGATACCAGGCCCATCATTTTTTACACCTCGGTTACGGCTCTCCTTCTCTACGCGACAACCACCGTCCTGCAGCAACGGAGGTGGCGCTCATGAATCTGTTCCCCCCGGTGCCGGCAGGTTTCTCACCGGCTGGAAGGAAACGCATCGCCCTTTACAGTCTGATCTCTCTGGTATGCGCCGGACTGATCTTTCTCATGGTCAACTACCTTGCCACCCGCGCTCATTTCCGCAGCCACATAGCCGGCAAAACCAGCCATGAACTCTCGCCACTGACCACACAGATCCTCAAACTCATCGACGGGGAACTCGAAATTGTCCTCTATTTCAATCCCGCGCATGGCGTCTTCAAGCCACTCCAGACTCTCGTCAGGGAATACGCCCTGGAAAACCCTAATATCAGAATCCGGCACCTGGACTATCAGAGTGACCCCGCAGGCGCCGAAATGGTGCGACGGCAGTACAGCCTGGCATTTTCAGGTGAGAAGGATGTGGTCCTGCTGAAGTACGGCGACAGGACCCGGGCGATTCTTGAAGCTGACCTTTCCGTCCTCGATATCGACGAGCTGCTAAAGGGAACATCCCGTGAAATCAAGCGCACGGCCTTCAAGGGGGAGCAGGCACTCACCTCGGCAATCCTCAGCCTCACTCTGAGTGACGAGGAAAATGTCCTTTTCCTCACTGGGCACAATGAATCGGACATCGGCGACGCAACCAGCCAGGAGGGCTATTCGAGCTTTGCCCTCAGTCTTGAGAGGAATCACTGCAAGGTCGATACGGTGAGCCTTGCCGGCACCAATCAGATTCCATCGGCCACAAGCCTCCTGGTTCTTGCCGGACCTCAGAGTCCCCTTGCCCCCAATGAACTGCGCAAAATTGACAGCTATCTTGAATCCGGAGGCAATCTCATGGCGATGATCGGTTCCAGAAGCCGGACCGGCCTTGAACCGCTGTTCGCCAAATACGGAATCGGCCTTGGAGAGAATGTCATCATTGATCCCGCCCAAAGCCCGAGCGGTGGTCCGACAGACATGACAATTACCAACTTCAATGCTCACCCGATTACCAGGCCTTTTTATGACGGCCAGCTGTATTTCTTTCTTCCCAGATCGGTGCATTCACTGGAAAAGGTCATGCCACCTGATGAAAACCTGCGTATCGAGGAACTGATTTACACCAGCCCACAGGCACAGGAGGTCACGCGGTTCGACAGAGAAGAGTTGAACCCGACCGGCCGGGACAGGGTCGGAGAGTTCCCGCTTGCCGTGTTTTCAACCCGTGCCATCAAGGATGGTGACCAGCAAAGGGTGGCGAAGCTGCTGGTCGTCGGCGAATCACTGATGTTTGGAAATACAGGAATTCAGCACTTCATGAATTATGAATTCGGACTTCACTGTGCCAACTTCCTCATGGAGCGGGATCTGTTTATCAACAACATCCCTCCCAAACCGGTGACGGAATACAAACTCAGTCTGACCCAAAGCCAGCGGGTTCTGTCACGATGGCTGTTACTCGCGGTATTCCCGGGGTTTTTCCTTGCCGTCGGGTTGCTTATCCACCTCTCACGGGCACCACGGAGCTGAGAAGGAGATCCAGATGAATCACCGCACCCCACAGATCCTGCTTGCTGTCACTGCCGTTCTTGGCCTTGTCATCATTTTTTTCTATCCGCCATGGCAGAAGGATCCTGATTCTTCAGCGAATTCCCTTGTGCTCCCTCAACCGGAGCAGATCACTTCAGCCCGGTTCAGTTACCCCCGTTCCGGGACATGGGGGGATCTCGAGATCGCAAAACAGCCCTCGGGGCAGTGGAGCATGAGTTCAGCTGTAATTTCTGATAGCTCCATCCACCAGCCGCTGCTCGGGAAATTCCTCAGCATGATGACATCAGAGTGGCCCCTGATTCCATCCTCTCCGCATGCCGACACGGAGCGCGGCAGGCAGATCCTCAATGACATGGGACTGACACCGCCGTTCGTCAGAATCACACTGCAGCAGGTGAATGCCAC
>JAUIAG010000095.1 GCA_030425355.1 Verrucomicrobiia bacterium | reverse complement strand
ACCCTCTGCGGTCCGCCGACTCTTCTTCCCACCCATTTTTCAAGAATCGGCTGTCGAATCACCCACAAACTGGACGAGGCCATCCAGGACGCCGACGTCATCAACCTGCTGAGAATACAGCACGAAAGGCAGCTCAGAACCACCTTTCCGGGCGTTGGCGAATACAGATCCCTCTTCGGCATCGATCAGAACAGACTGGCCGGGGCCCGCAGCAATGTTCTCGTCATGCATCCGGGACCAATCAATCGGGGAGTGGAAATCGACAGCGCCACAGCCGATGGACCGAATTCCGTGATCACGGAACAGGTCACCAACGGAATTGCTATCCGTATGGCCATCCTCTTCCTCGTCGTGGGCGGGAAACTTCCGGAAATCTGATCTTTCCGGGGCCATGGAATTCGGCACCGGGAGACATGACAATCAACCCGTGCCCCGTGCCCCGTGACGTCTCTTGAGATAATCAGCCACCCCCAAAAGAAAACAGGCTCCTTCTGAGAAGGAACCTGCTTCAGACCACCTGGGAATAATTCTGCCAATTAAATACAGGCATTTATTTTGTTCTGGTCCCTTCCGGATCGCCCAATCCTTGATAATGGATGCGGACCATTCCCATTGTTGTATGAGAATGGATACCCCCGGCGGCCATGGACCTTTCTTGAATTTTATTCCGTTCTGATTCCTGATTCCCGGGGTGACTTTTTGTGGCCTGTCGGGGATCTGTCGATGCGCTGAGGCTGGGTTGCGGAGGATAGGGTGGCGTAGGATAATGAAGTTGCCTGAGTCCACAAAGGCATGAGGTCATGTCAGACCCTTGCTTTGGACCGGCTGCCCCTGCGGCGTGAACGGCGGCTGACCGGGATCATGGGAGAATTGCGGTCTCTGGCCAGCCGGGATTTCTTCCGGCACTGCGGGCAGATCAGCACGGTTCGGGCCGGGCGGAACTGAACCATGAAGAAGAAAACGGCGACAATGACGATCAATCCGATTTCTGTGCCAAGAGCCCATGATTCCTCGAAGAAGACCAGTCCGGCAGCGGCTGCAAGGAGTGCGGAGATGATGCCCCAGTCGAGGCGCGTCATGCCCTTTTCGAGACGGGTTCGCACCCGTCCCTGGTAATTGCAGTGACTGCAGTTCCAGTTCTGGGGGACGGACAGACCGCCAGTCTGCCGATCGGGAAAATGCGGATTTTCCCTGTCTGCATGAGAGTCGCTCATGATTGCGATGTGCCAGGAATGCAGTTGGATTTTTAAGCCTAACCGACCGATCGCGTCAATGAGTTCCTCAATTGTTCGGAAATCCGACAGTGTTGAGCCGGCCCGGTAAATCGTTGAAAAATGCTGATCGCTGCCCCAGAGTGAGAGCGATCCATTTTGAAGTCATGATGAGGAGAAGGCAGTTTATGCGTGCGGCGGTCCTTGCGGGGCTGGCTGGAAGTCCGGCAGGGAACCGGCTTCTGAGCAGCCGGGCATGGGCTCAGGGAAGCGGAAACCATGGTGGTGCCGGCAGTCTGCAGACTTACTACGAATCGATTCTCACGATGGCGGCAAGGCGCCGGCGTGAGGAGCGTGCCGCTGTCAGCACTCCCGCACAGGTCATGCAGCTTCGTGACCGCGTCCGTGAAAAAGCCCTCCGTTGCTACGGGCCGCTTCCGGAGAGAACTCCGCTCAATGTCCGGATTACCGCAGTGGTCAACCGGGACGACTACACGATTGAGAATCTGCTCTACGACAGCCGCCCGGGTTATCCCGTCACTGCCAACCTCTACCGTCCAAAGAACCGCACCGGTCGGCTTCCCGCCGTGCTGGCCACCTGTGGCCATTCCGCCAACGGCAAAGCCTATGCGATGTACCAGGCCTTCGCCCGAAATCTGGCAAGGATGGGGTTCGTCACGCTGATCTACGACCCGCCCGCCCAGGGGGAGCGAATGGAGTATCCGGCCCTCGAGGGGCAACCCGGGATACGCGGCGGCACATACGCTCATAACCACTGGGGCAATCTCATGGCACTGACCGGAGAAAGATTCAGTGCGTGGGAAGCATGGGATGGAATCAGGGGGATCGACTATCTGCTTTCCAGGGAGGACGTGGATCCGCAGCGAATCGGTGTCACCGGCAACTCCGGAGGCGGCACCCAGACCTCCCATATCACCTGCCTGGATGACCGGATTTCCATGGCGGCCCCCAGCTGCTTTGTGACCACCTTCCTTTACAATCTTCGCAATGAGCTGCCGACCGATGCCGAGCAGGTCATCCCGGGGTGGATTGCTGCTGGACTCGACATGGCCGACTTCTTCATTGCCCGGATCCCTCGGCCGACCATCCTCATCGGTCAGGAGAAGGATTTTTTTGACGTGCGGGGACTCCGGGAAACCTACGCGGAACTGAAAAGGCTCTACACAATTCTCGGTCGGGAAGAGGACCTGCAGCTTCATATCGGCCCGGGTGGGCACGGATTCCATCCGGATGGCCGCCGCGCCATGTATGAATTCTTTGCCGCGGTTGCCGGAACCGGGGAAGCCCTGGCGGAACCGGACACACCAGCCGAGCCGGATCCTCTTCTTCATGCCGCTCCAAACGGAGATATCCTTCAGGCGGCGAAAGTGACCACAGCCGGACTGATCGCCGGAAAAGCACTGGCACTGCAGAAAAGTCGTGAGCCTCTCACCGGCGCTGCCCTTCGTGCTGCTGTCATGCGTCTCCTGGCGCTCGATGACTACGACCAGTCAACCGTCCCGGGCTACAAAACTTTAACCACTACGCCCGGTGGGACCGGAAATTCATGGAACAGCAGCCTGGTGAAATCAGAAGCCGGTGCCGTGTGCCTCCTGCACCACCGTGGTCCAGCCCCGGGATCCAACTCCGGAAAAGTGAGCCTCCTTATCCCCCACGAGTCCGCCGCCGTGGAGATACCTTCCGTTCCGGAGGCCGCGGTTTCAGGCAGACTCTTTGCCCTCGACACAAGAGGCACAGCCAGCCTTTATAAAAAAATAGCAGGCGACCGCGGCGATGCCTTTTTTCAGTATTACGGTGGCGATTACATGTATGCGAATCATGGTCTGCTGCTCGACAGACCACTGGCCGGAAGGAGAACCCTCGATATTCTGAAATCCATCGATCTGCTTCTGTCGCAGGGAGCGGAGGAGGTGACGCTGATTGGTCGGGGAACGGGTTCCGTCCCGGCGCTGTTTGCCGCATTCCTCCACCCGGCCGTCAAGTCCCTGATTCAGCTCTCCTACCTGGAATCTTTTCATTCTCTCACCCAGGATGACCGCTACCAGTGGCCTTTTTCAGCCATGGTCCCGGGCATCCTCCAGCGTTTCGACCTTCCCGACCTCTATCGCGAGACAGCTCTGGAAAAAAATGTCGAACTGGTCAGGAAGATGAGTACGCGGGAAATGCGAATCGTCTGAATAAGTCCAGAGGGCTTCCCTTCCATGTCCGGACTCTGGCTATTTCACTCTCATGCGCCCATGTAATGGCCATGGAGCCGTCCGTAGTACCTGGCACCATGGCGGTGACGGGGATCAGGCCCGGCACTGGGCAGGGGATCCGGAGGCCCCCGACTGTCTGCCACGGTTCCATGGCAATCGGGCTATGATCATAGCGATGCCGCACCAGTCGGTCAGACCACTGAACACCAGACCGGCGCCCATCACGCCGCTCAGAATCTGCCACAGCGGATTCACGGTCAGCCCCAGCACAACACCCAGGACGATCAGCAGGCCGATCACAATTCTGACCTGACGCTCCAATGGCAGAACACCCGCCGCCACTCCCCGGTCAACCGGATGCCCGCAGGCCTCCCATTCGTCGACACCGCCCTCGAGCACCACCGCGTCGCCGTAGCCCCACTCAGCAAGCTTCTCAGCCGCCATCCGCGACCGCTTGCCCGACTTGCACACCAGAACGCAGTCCTCTCCAACCCGTCCCGACAGCTTTTCCCGACTCCAGTCCTGGAGCGGTATCAGCTCGGACCCGGGAATATGCTTCTCGTCATATTCCGCCGCTGTCCTGACATCGATAAACCTTTTTCCCTGCAGCTTCTCGCCCGCTTCCTGTGGTTTTGCTGTTTTCATCAACTACTTTCCTTTCTTTCCCCTTTTGCTGTTCGTTCCCGATTCAGCCCGGCATCCGCCCTGTGTCAGACAGAAAGCCGGAAGCCGTGAATCAGATTACTTGATCAATATACTATTATGTGGTAATTAATCAATATCTTTACTTTGAAATATTTTGACCCATGAAGATGAATGAACGGATGATGGCGGAGGTGGCGCGGGTTTTCGCAGCCCTGGCGGAGGTGTCGAGGCTGAGAATTCTTCAGGAACTGATGGATGGTCCGCGCTCGGTGGGGGAGCTGGTGGAACTCACCGGCCTGAAGCAGGGAAATGTGTCCCGCCATCTTTCACTGCTGCACCGTGAGGGACTGGTGGGTCGGAAGAAGGACGGCACCTTCAGCATTTATCACATAGAGGACCCGAAGATTCCCGAGCTGTGCAGATTGATGTGTGCGCGCCTGACCGCCAGGTATGCGGTTTACTCCGGTGAACTGGCTGAATAACACCGGCGGGGCCGGGCTGTCCGGCTGAAGGGAAGGGGGATGGAGTATGGATACCTCGGTTCCGCACAGCATGCCCGGCGGTTTATCGCGGGACGGAGCCGGTCAATCCCCGTCAGCCGTGTCGACCTCGATTCCCGGCACGTTGCTGAAGCGGATCGGAACGGGGTTGTCGAGGGCCGCGCGTTCGATGACCAGATCCTGTTTCCAGGCGATCTGATTGGTTCCGACAGCGAGATTCCTGGGCCGAAGCTCCACCTGATGTCCGAAGAGGTCCATGGTGATGACGCCTGGAAGGAAGGTGAGGTCCTGATAAAAAAACTTTCCAAAAGGCGGTTTTACTGTCACTTTGTCGAAGGTGATTTCCTCGCTGGTGCCGGCGGGGACGCCGGTGCCGGTGAATCTGAGCAGGGCGTTGGTGATGCCGAGTTTGTGATTATTGATGGTGACAGTGGCTGTGTCATTGGTGAGAGAAGTAAACCGCACAACCCATGGGCCGTTGCGTGTGCGCAGGTGTTCCATTCCCCTCCAGGCAAAAGTATAGAAAGCGAGGACCGCGATAAAAAGCAGGCCGAGCTTCAGCAGATGATTTTTCAGAGCCACAGTCTGAGGTTCAATGAGTTTGGTGTGATGTCAAGAACCAGTTGCGGCAGGGGCCGCTCCAGTGTGAAAAATGGATGAGAAAGAAGCATTCCTGATATTGAACATGCTCGAGGGCATTGGGCCGGTGACGGTGCGTAAACTTCTGGATGAATACGGCTCCGCCGCCGCTGTCTTCGCGCAGTCCCCCCGCAGCCTCGATCTCTTCCCGGACATCGGGGGCACTGAACCCGGCCGCCGACGGCGCGCCGGGGCACCCGGTTCCCGACTTCTGGACTGGGAATCACAGGTGGATCTCAAGGGCGAGCTCCGGCTCATCAGGGCATCCGGGGTCACCATTCTCACCCTCACGGACCCGGACTATCCATCCTTCCTCCGTGAAATCCATGATCCACCCCTGGTTCTCTACGTGAGAGGGGATGCCGGATGTCTGCAGCGCCGGTGCCTGAGTGTTGTCGGGAGTCGGCGGACCACGGAATATGGCAGAAGTACAGCCAGCCACATTGCTGCCAGCCTCGCCGGAATGGGCATTGGCGTGGTCAGCGGCGGGGCCCGCGGTATTGACACGGCGGCGCACTGGGGAGCCCTGAACGCCGGTGGCGCCACAGTGGCTGTCCTTGGGCATGGATTCTCCCAGGTTTATCCATCCGAGAATCGCGGACTTTTTGAGAAGATAGCGGAGTCGGGGGCGCTGGTGACCCAGTTTCCGTTCCGGCGGCGGGGTGACCGTCAGACCTTTCCGATTCGGAACCGGATTGTTGCCGGGATGACGATGGGGACGGTGGTGATTGAAGCCAACCGCTGGAGTGGTGCCATGATCACCGCGAGGATGGCGATTGAAGCGGGTCGACAGGTATTTGCCGTGCCTGGGGCTTTTGGCGATGAGCACAGCAGTGGATCCAACCAGCTGATTCGGGACGGAGCCATTCTGATCGACAGCATGGAACCGATCCAGGAGGAGCTTGCCAGTCTGTTTCCGGTGCCGATGGCGGGTCAGTGCTTCTCACCCGGTTCCGGCGTCACGAAAATGAATCCGGAAGGCGAAGGCGACGGAGCGGGCGGTGTTTCATTGCCGACAGACATGCCCGAAGCGGATCTGCAGGTGGCCGGGCTGCTGAGAAAAGAGGGCGGGGACATGACACTGGACGACCTCATATACCGGTCGGGACTACCGGTTCCGGTGGTGCAGACTGCCCTGACCCGCCTGCAGATGCGGGGACTTGTGGAAGGCAGGGGGGGAGGGTGTTTCCGATTCGTGACAGGGCCGCCGGGATCCGCGTGACCACCATGGCACCGGCACTGGTGCAGCCCTGAAGCAGGGCAGAATTGCCGCGGGAAACCGCCATCTTTCTTCTTGAAACCCACAGGACAGGCCAGTTACTATGCCTGTTCGCTCGGTCCGTTTTGGAGGCGGTCACCGGTTGAAGCGATTGAAAAGACACTAACAGAAAAAACACAATCCAGCCGGCACGGAATTTCGGCAGACGGGGACATTGAAGGCCCCGTTGACACGGAAGCCTGTGCCGCCCCCCACAGTGAGTGACACCGACCGGTACTCACCCGGTTCAATTAAATTATGGTGACCATGGAAGAAGTCCTGGAGAAGCAGCAGCTTAATTTTGCTCCAGGTCAGATAGTAAAAGGCGTTGTCGTCGAAGTCCGCAGCAAGGAAGTGATGGTCGACATCGGCTACAAGAGCGAAGGCGTGATCAACGCCAACGAATTCGATAATATTCAGGAAATATCCCCGGGAGAAGAAGTAGAAGTTTTCATCGAACGACTGGAAGACCGGAATGGTATGGTCGTTCTTTCCAAGGAGAAGGCTGAATTCAAGCAGAACTGGGAGAAGATTCTCTCCATCTGCAACGAGGGCGGGACCGTCAACGGCCGCGTGAAGAGCGTGGTCAAGGGCGGCCTGATCGTCAACATCGGCGTCGAGGCATTTCTGCCGGCTTCACAGATCGACGTGATTCCTCCGAAGAATCTCAACGTCTTTGTGGGAAACACCTACCAGTTCAAAGTCGTCAAGATCAACCAGGAGCGTCAGAACATCGTTCTGTCACGCCGGGAGCTGATCGAGCAGGAGCGCATCGAGAAGCGCGGACGACTGCTTGAGGAAATGATGCCCGGCGATATCCGCAAGGGCACCGTCAAGAATATCACCGACTTCGGAGCCTTCATCGACCTGAACGGCATCGACGGCCTGCTCCACATCACCGACATGAGCTGGGGACGCATCGGGCACCCCTCTGAGATGCTCACCGTCGGCCAGGAAATTGACGTCGTCATCCTCGACATCAACCGCGACAAGGAACGGGTTTCACTCGGACTCAAGCAGAAGCTTGCCAATCCGTGGGACAGCATCGACGAGAAGTATCCCGTTGGCCAGAAGGTCAGCGGCAAGGTGGTCAACCTGGTTCCCTACGGCGCATTTGTC
This sequence comes from Verrucomicrobiia bacterium, assembly GCA_030425355.1. Lineage (GTDB taxonomy): Bacteria > Verrucomicrobiota > Verrucomicrobiia > Limisphaerales > JAJOIW01 > JAJOIW01. The sequence goes on along the minus strand of JAUIAG010000095.1, from coordinate 9,814 downwards.
GAGCTGGAGCCCGGCGTCGAGGGACTGGTCCATGTGACCGAACTGTCCTGGACAAAGCGTATTGCCAAACCTTCTGATGTCCTCAAGGTCGAACAGGAAATCGAGGCCGTGGTTCTCGGAATCAACCGGGACGAACAGAAGATCTCCCTCGGTATCCGTCAGCTCGATGCCAATCCGTGGGACGAAGCGGAGACCCGCTACCCGATCGGTTCCAAGATCAAGGGCAAGGTCAGAAATCTTACAAGCTACGGCGCCTTCATCGAACTCGAGGAAGGTCTGGATGGAATGGTCCACGTATCCGACATCTCCTGGACACGCAAAATCAATCATCCTTCCGAAGTCCTCAAGAAGGGCGAGGAAGTGGAAGCCATCGTCCTCGAGATCGACAAGGAAAACCAGCGCATTGCCCTTGGCGTGAAGCAGCTGACTCCGGATCCGTGGGAACAGATCGATCAGCTCTACAAGGTCGGCGATCTGGTCGAAGGCCAGGTCACCAAACTGGCCAGCTTCGGTGCCTTCGTGGGCCTCAAGCATGACATCGACGGGCTTGTCCACATCTCCCAGGTCAGCGAGGAGCGTGTTGACAAGATCAAGAACGTTCTCAATGTCGGCCAGGATGTCAGCGCCCGCGTCATCAAGATCGACAAGTCCGAGCGGCGGATCGGTCTTTCCATCAAGGCTGCCAACTACTCCCCTGAACAGCTTCAGGCCGAACAGGAAGTGCTGGATTCTCTCAAACCGGGAGAAGACCTTGTGGCTCTGCAGCACGCTTTCGACGCGGTCGACGAGGCCGTCCGCTCCTCCGGTTCATCCGACGACGAGGATTCCGACGAGGACAAGGGCAAGAAGTCCTGAGCCATCCGGTTCAGGAACACTGTTCTATCCCGCACACCAGTCATTTCGCTGCAATGCCCGCTCCCTGAGCGGGCATTTTTTTAGCCGGATGCGGAAGGCGAGGGGGCTGCGCGAAGGACCCCCGACTGCCTGGAGTTCGCCATTTTTGTGCAAAAAACCGGGATTTTCGCCGGTTTCCGTCCTGTAAAGGGGATTTCATGGCTTCCCTCCGGGTGAGGCCCTCGGAGGTCGATTATGAAAAAAATCAGAAATTTTGATTTTTTTTGAAATATTCCCGGATGAGCTGCGAACAGTATACAAGTAGTGGAATGTCACGAAACCATGGACGTCTACAAGGATCCACAGTCACACCAGACACGGCGAACGCTGATTGACCGGCTTGGTCATCGGATGGACGCCGACTGGTACCAGTTTTTTGATAATTACTGGCGCCTGATCTACAATTCAGCGCTGAGAGCCGGGTTGTCACCCAATGATTGCGAGGAAGTGGTCCAGGAAACGGTCATGGCCGTTTTCAAGCAGATTGACACCTTTCGGTATGACCCTGATCGGGGCCGGTTCCGGTCATGGCTTCAGTCGATTACCCGCAATAAAATCCGGGACCAGCAGCGGAAAATTGTCCGGCACCGGAAGCTGCTCCAGAAGGAAGCGGATTCAATTCCGGATAATCCTGCAGACTGTGACGAATCGTCAGGGGATTCGGAATGGGGCGAGGAATGGCAGAAAAACCTGCTGTATGCCGCCCTCGACAACATCAAAAAGAAAGTTGACCCCAAGCATTTTCAGGTCTTCCATATGATCAATATCGAGGATACGCCAATATCGGAGGTTTCCAGCTTTCTCGGCATCGGGAGGGTCAGGATTTATCTTATCAACCATCGCATCAGGAAACAGGTCGCCAGTGAAGTTCACCGGCTCGGAAAGGAAATAATCTGAACAGTGTGATGAAGAACTTTTTCACTCCATTTTTTGGAAGGACGGACAAAGAGGCCCGAATTGACTGGAGGAGTCTTCGTCGGGACCCGGCTCTTCCTGTGGACGCGGCGGCCCATGACAGCGACACGGGTCGGGTGTCGATGACCGATGAACAGGCCTGCCAGATTCGTGACCGTCTTAAACGCGAGTTCGGCCAGCGGATGAAATCGATGGCCCGGCCGGCGTGGGAAGAAGAAATATAGCATGCTGCGCCCGGCGCATTTGTCCATTCATGGCAGGAGTGAATGACCACGCCGTGTCATACATCCGGAACAATTTACCGGCCGGTGGAAAGTTTCTCATGGCCGGCAATATCAAAGGAAGAAACCATGACATACGAACCTCAATATAGTCCCAAGGCCCGGGTTGAATCCGGGGAGCCCGTGTCGAGAATTCAGGGCTCGCGGGTTGAGAACAGCAGCCACAGCAGCCACAGCAGCCATAGCAGTCACAGCAGCCACTCCGGATCCGCCAGTGAAGCTATCCCGGTTCGCTGCGAGTCAGGAGGACACCGGCTAGAGGCTTCATACAGCCCCAAGGCTTTGGTGGACTGACAGATCGCCATGGCGATAAAAATATCCCTGAACAGCCAGCCTGAGAGCTGGCTTTTTTCATGGATGAATGGCATCATCGGCAACCTCAGCGAAACAGATGCAGATACCACATGGGCAGGAGTCTTGATCCAGATGATTTGAGTGGGGAGCAGTTTCGGGGGCGTATCCCCGATCACCAGATTCTGCGCTGCATCGGTGCCGGGGCATTCGGCAGAGTCTGGCTGGCGGTCAACTCGCTGGGAAATTACCGGGCCGTCAAGACCATAGAGCGATCCGAATTCCCGGCCAACAGCCAGGCCTTTGAAATCGAATGGGAGGGCATTAAGAAATATGAGGAAATATCCAGCTCTCATCCGCGGCTGGTGACCATTTTTCATGCGGGCAGGGCGGAGGACGATTCCTATTTCTATTATGTGATGGAACTCGGCGATGACATTCTGCATGGCCGGAGAATCGTCCCAGAGTCGTATCGGGTCCATACACTTCAGGATCACATATTCGACCTTGGAAACCGGCTTCCGCTCAAGGAATGTATCCAGGTGGGGGTCCAGTTGAGTGGTGCCCTCGACCAGTTTCATATCAACGGTCTTCTTCATCGGGACGTCAAACCATCCAACATTATTTATGTGAATGGTGTTCCCAAGCTCACGGACATGGGTCTGGTGACTGCCATTGATGAGTCCGATGATTATCTCGGGACCGAGGGCTTTCTGCCAAGGGAGGGATCCAATTCCATCAAGTCGGATATATACAGCCTCGGAAAGACTCTGTATGAGGCAGCCACCGGAATGGACCGGAAACTGTTCCCCGCACCTCCACGGGACTGGAAGAACACTATAGACAGGCAGCTGTTTGCTGAATTGAACGACGTTCTGGTGAGGGCCTGTCACCCTGATCCGGAAAGTCGGTATCAGACAGCCCGTGAGATGCAGTCAGAGCTTCTCGCCCTGGAAAATGGCAAATCACTGCGGATCTACCGGCTGCAGGAACAGGCACTGCAGAAATTCAAGACATACGCCCGCATCAGCGTCGCCTTCATCGTGCTGCTCTCCGCCTTCGTGCTGGTCTTCTATCAGCGCGCGGAAAATGAGAGGAAAATACGGGAAAGCTATACAGAGTATCAGTTTGCATCGATCGCCCAGTATCTGAAGGACGGCAATTTCGTGAATGCCTACCGGACCATGGTCGATACGGTGTCCGGTCGCAGCGAAGCCCTTCAGGCGGGCGTGGCGAATTCCGGATTCTCACAATTTGAATCGGCGCTGGTGCGCAGCTGGGTTTCCGATTTTCCGGTTCTGGAATCCTTCACACTGTTTGGGACAACGCGGAGAAAGGGCGCCGGGACGGAAGCGGTTTCGGAGGTCACGCTCGATGGCTCCGGCGAGCCGCTGAGTCTCAACAATTGTCATTTTCTCAGTGGTGGTTCACAGGCGCTGGTAGTGGGCGACCACGGTTTTGCCGCGATTCTTGATCCTGCCGGTGGGAGCGACTCCAGGACAGAAACGCCGGGCAGCGACGGTGTCAAGATTCTGCAGCCTGTCCGCATAGGTGAGAAGCTTACGGTAAGGGTTGCTTCCGCGAGCCCGGATGGATCCCTAATTCTGGTGGGTTCCGGGGATCCATGGGGTGTGAATGTCTATGACACACAAACATTTGAATTGCATGGCGTCATTGAACCCACGGAAGACACTCCCCGACCCGGCTGGGAAAATGGCTCTGTCCCCAACGCCATTGCCTATTCACCGGATGGCAGGCTTGTCGCAATCGGGTACGAGGAAATGCATATTGCCATCTATGACCTGCAGACAATGAAGCAGGTCTGTCCGATGCTGAAACTGGACTACAATATCTATACCATACAGGCCCTTTCGTGGAGTCCAAGCGGAAGGTCGCTGATCGGTGGTGGATATTTCATTGCCCCGCCAGGCAGGCAGCTGCCCAACGCCAACCTCTTCATCTGTGAGATTATCCATGATGACAAAGGGGTGAGATTCGGTGAGGTGGACTATACTTCCACCGGGCGGTGGACGGATTTATGGGATATCAAATCCCACCCCGGCAAACCGGTCTTCTATCTTGCCGGCGGCGATGGCATGGTCCGCGTAACACAGTTCGACGAACCGCAGTTTCTCAAATCAGGGAAAGGGGAAACCGCGCTGATGGAAAGCGCCCTCATCGGCAATAAGGGCAAGGAGATCCGCCGCATGCACTATTCCAGTGATCTCTCCCTTGTGATGTCCGCCAGCTGGGGCAATATCCTCAGAATCGAAGGTGGCCCGGTTATCCCTTCCTTCTTTCCCGAAATTCCCCATTCGGGCAAGCTGAACGGCCTGGATCTCAGTCCGGATTCGACGAGAGTCCTGACTGTCTGCCACAACGGCGCATGCTATGTGTGGAATCTGGCCGGCCGGCACTACGGCAGCGAGTATCAGGTCGACCGGTTTTACAAAGACTGCGGCATCGGGCTCGCGATCCATGAGGAGGAACAAACTCTCCGCCTCCATGACTTCCGCGCGGATGTCGAGAAGGAACCGTGCACCATACATTTCAGGCAGCTTGCCCTGAATCCTGAATTGTCCCCTCCCGACCGGGTTCAGTTGTCCTCGGACAGGAAACAGGTTGTGCTGTTCCAGAAAGAACCCGGCCGTGAATCATGGCGGGGTTTTACCTACACCCTGGAGGATCTTCTGGAAGGGCACGGGGATCTGGATCCCTCACCACTGCCGGGAGCCATCCGCAACACCGCAAACTTTGAATATCATTCGGGACTGAAGGTGTCGCTGGAAATGCGGACAGTCTCCGATCACTCAGGGGACTCGCGACCGTTCCTCTTCATCACCTCCGATCGTGCCGGATCGGCAACATGGTCCGTGCCCCTCCACCCGGAAAGTCTTCAATGGAGATTCCTCCCCGATGGCCGTCACCTGAGTGTGATTGAATCCGCGGGTCAGGATCAGGACCTCCAGCTCGCCATCTATAATCTCGAGTCCGGGAAAAAAGTCGCGCACATGAGTCTGGATCCATCCGATGGCTTTGTCAGTTCGCTCACCTGGGCCTCCGATTCCCGCAAACTGCTGGTCACGAGGAGTTCGCTTGATTTCGAAAAACGAGGCGCCGGGCTCTATCGGATCAGTGTCAAAAATGAATCGAACTGGGAACTCACTCCTGTCGGTTATGCCCGGCATGATGACGGTATTCTTCATGGTTATATATTTCAGGATGGCAGCCGCTATGCCACCCTCGGCGAGGACGGAGAGGTTCGCATATGGAAAAATTCAAAGTTGCTCCACCGCTTCAAGATGGATTCGGAAGTCAGCACATTTTCAATTACGCCGGATGAAAAGATGATGGCCGCCGGCACCAAGCAGGGGAATATCTATTTGTGGGACCTTGAAAAATACATGCCTTTGGGATCGCCGTTCTTCACGCTTCCGCTGAGCAGGTTTGAATTGAGTCTTGTACCTGATGGCTCCGGGCTGGTTGCATACAGCCCTTCGGAAGGGAGCCTTTTCGCCAGACGGACCTCGTCGGTCGACCACGGCGATGACGCGATGGGGATGCTGCAATTCTATTTTTCCAGCTTCGTGGGCGGGGATGACAGACTCTCGAGAAAGCAGTGGTTGAATACCTACCGGGATCTGAGGAAAAATCTGCCCGACTATTTCGGAACCACAGCTGCCGAAAGGCAGTCCTACTACAAATACCTGCTGTCGCTTGTTTCCGGTTCACATCAGAGTCAGATCCTCGTCCGCGAGTACCTGATGCAGCAGCTGGAAGGTGTCTCATCGGTGGCAAATGCCCGGTGATCATTCACACCTTTGTCCAGTCCCGTCCGTCTCAAGGCGGATTACCTGCTGAAACAGACTTTTCAGTGGCCGGTCAGAACTTCCATATAAGTGGTATGACTATCATGGAGACGATGAAAGCCAGGATATTGAGGGGGACACCGACCTTGAGAAAATCGGTGAACCGGTAGCCGCCAATTCCATAGACATAGGTGTTGGTCTGATAGCCGATCGGTGTTGCGAAGCTTGCCGACGCAGCCATGGCTATGGCAACCAGAAATGGTCGCGGATCCAGTCCGGCGGACTCGGCAATACCGATTGCCAGTGAGGAGATGAGGATGGCGGCCGAATTATTGGACAGCACTTCGGTGAGGGCAGTGGTGATCAGATAGATGGTCGCCAGCAGGGCAAGGGGTTTCCACGCCTCGGGAGTGACAGCGTCAATGGTATGCACCACCTTTTCCGCCATCCATTTTGATGTCCCGGTGCTTTCCATAGCAGCGCCAACACCGAGCATGGCAAAGATGAGAAAAAGTATCGGCCAATGGATGGCGCCATAGGCTTCCTTGGTGGTGAGGCACTGGGTGAGGAGCAGAACCACACTGCCCACGATGGCCGCGGCGGCAACCGGAAGCAGTCCTGTGGCCGCTGTCACGATCACACCGGCGATTACGGCACCAATCAGAGGAATCTTCTTCCTGCGGGCGGCCATGATCACAGGGGGCTTGTTGAGGAAGAGCAGGTCGCCCCTTGCGTTGTTGGCCTCGATGGCTTCGGCCGTTCCGAGCAGCAGCAGCGTATCACCGGGAGCCAGTGGAATTCTTTCGAAGTCTGAGCGGTAGTTGCATCCCTGTCGGTAAACCGCAAGCGGTGCCATGCGGTAACTCTGTCTGAAATTCATGTCCCCCAGTGCCTGCCCGGCCAGCCGTGAGTCGGGAGCCACAACCGCCTCGACAACCACACCGCGCGAAAGACTGATCTGCTCCAGTCCATCCCCCAGCGTATCCCTGAGATCGAGTCCCTTGACATTCTGTGCGTTGGCGACAGCCGGCGGAGCCACCGCTATCAGCAGCCGGTCACCGGCCTGAAGGCGCATCTCATTTGGAGCCCCGCGGAGCCGGACTCCCCGCCGCAGAATCTCAATCACCCGCAGCATTTCCAGCTTCCCGAGGCTGGTCTCAGCCAGCATCTTTCCGTCCATTGGCGAGCGGTCGCGAATGTAGGCTTCGAGGATATACTCCCTGCCGTGGCCCTCGGTGAGCGCCGCGGAAGCCGCCTCGCGGTCCGGAAGCAGCCTGTGCCCGAAAAGGCACAGATACGCGGTCCCGAACACCATCAGGGGGATTCCCACCGCCGCCAGTTCAAACATTCCGAATGGGGCGTATCCATGCTCTTCGGCCACCGAACTCACGATGATATTGGTGCTGGTGCCGACGAGGGTGCAGCTGCCGCCAAAGATCGCCGCGTAGGAGAGGGGAATCAGCAGCTTGGAAGCGGAGATCTTAAGCCGGCGCGCCAGTGACAGCACCACCGGAAGAAAAACGATGACCACCGGGGTGTTGTTGATGAAAGCCGAGATGAACCCCACCAATACTGTCATCACACACAGCACAGCCGGAAGTCGCAGCTTCGGCAGTCCATCCAACGCCCCAGCCATCGAATCAATCGCCCCGCACTTGTCCAGTGCCGCACTCAGAATAAACATGGCCCCCACCGCCACCGGCCCGGGATTGCTGAAAACACCCAGCGCCTGCTCCGGTTCAAGGAATCCAATCACCAGAAGCAGGGAAAAGGCACCCATCCCGGTCAGTTCCGTCGGGATCTTCTCCACAAGGAAGGAAACCAGCATCGCCAGCAGAATCACCAGCATCACTCCAATTTCAAAACTCACAGCCGGCGAGATTACCCGATCCCACGGCAGCTTACAATCACCGCCCCGCACCCGCTTCCGCCCCCCATCAACCCCTTTTCAAAATCCGGCCGGACATGTTACTTTACCATTTGAAATGAAGGGGACCTCCAACCATTTCGATTGTCTCACCGCCATGCGTGCTCTCGGCGAGCCCGCACGCTTCACCCTCGTCAGGCGCCTCGTCGGTGGTCCCCGAAGTGTCACCGAACTCTGTGAGGAAACAGGAATCCTCGCCTACAACGTCTCCAAACACCTGCGCGTCCTCAAAGAAGCCGGCCTCGTCGAAGTCCATAAACTCGGACAGAAACGCATCTACCAGCTCTCAGAAGCCGTCGTCCAGGAAATCAGCCGAAACTCCGGAACCCTCGACCTCGGCTGCTGCCAGTTCCACCTCAACCGGATCCCCGAACAGGACCCCCTGGACGGCAGCGACAGCTCATGTCCGTGACAGGGCCCTGTTCACCATCCGAGACCGGAATTGGCTCCTGACCGCTCCGCGGTTGGGGGCGGGCGCTGCTGCCATTGCGTTTGACATTCCCAGAAACTGGATGACCGTCTCCTTTTCGGTATGTATGCGCAAAAACGCAAATATTGCCCTGACGTGCCTCGTTCTGATTGTGTGCCTTCGGCGTGTGGCGCGGTCCGGCCCCGTGGATGCACGCCGATCGGAGTGCTGATACGGGCGCTGGCGCAGGCGATGGCAAAGGCGCGACCGGCAGCCTGCATGGAGAATCACGAGAAAAACCCGGCCGCGGCATGGATTGACAGGGCACCGATCGAAAGCGGGCGTCCCCGGGATTGGGCCACGCTGAAATGGTCCAATGTGCGTCTCTTTTCGGTGCCGCAGCAGGCGGCCCATCCACATCCGGTCCCCCGCATACATTCCGGCAGCAGCTTTTCTGTAAATCCCGCCAGAGCCGTGAGCCATGTTCTCACCCGGGCCATTTCGCGGCGAACCTGACCATTGTTTTCTACTTGAGACTCATCCCGCACAGACAATGAATACACTGGAAACCAATCTGATGGACCCCTCACTGGAAAAACTCAACCACCTTGGCCTTCTGAGTGATTACGAAATGGACCAGGTGAGGAGGTTAAGGCAGCCGGACCATCCTTTTCATGATGCCGTCAATCTGGCTGAGACCCTTCATCTGCATATAAAAGTCGATAACACCGACGCACTGCCCCTCAATGATTTCTTTGATGCCGGAGCCAGGCTGGATCATCAGAAACAGGGATTTGTGAAGTGGCTGTTTCCGGGTGGGGTCAATGCGATATTTTCTCATATCAAGGTCTCACAGGATGAGTTGGTCGAGGACACGGCCACACGCCGCCCGAGGCCCTTTCTTGATCATATCGGCATTGACCTGCGTGCGGAAACACCGGAAGTCCGGGCGGTTTTCGATTCGCTGAGTGATCGTGCCGGGAAACTGAATCTTGCTGTCGCTTCCCAGGGAGGCAAGGGTCAGCCGGTCTTCTGTTGTCATGTCGAAATCAGTGAGAAGCACTGGATCTATCAGGATGATGACGGAGAGCATCCGGGTATTCCTCTTGAGTTCGCCTATGGTCAGCTGAAGGTGAATCCCGAACAGAGTGGCTGCGACCTGCGTCCGATGGATCCGCGCAGGGTGGATCCGGATGCGGCACCGGCCTGCTGCGGGAACAGTGAATCTGCCTCTGATTCCTCCGGATCCGGGAAAGCGGACCATGGTGAAGGATTCTACTACCGCCGG
>JAUIAG010000094.1 GCA_030425355.1 Verrucomicrobiia bacterium | reverse complement strand
GATGGCGGTCGACTTCGGTATAGGACAAGGCATCAATCCACAGTTCATGATCCGTGAATTGAGAGCCACCTGCCCCGCCGAGATTGAAGTAGGCATGATTGGTGAGGTTGATGATGGTCGCTTTGTCGCTTGTGGCCTCGTACTGCAGGTGCAGGCGGTTCTGATCATCGAGGATATAGCTCACGCTGGCGGTCATCTTTCCGGGATACCCCTCCTCGCCATCGTCGCTGTGACAGGTCAGCCTGACACCGGCATGATCCGCGGCTGCCGGCAGTGGCTCTGCGTCCCACACCTTGGAGGCGAAGCCCTTCCGGCCTCCATGGATATGATTGGGGGCATTGTTTGCAGTCAGCTGATGGCTGGTTCCGTCAATCTCAAACCGGGCACCACCGATCCTGTTGGCATACCGGCCAATCACCGATGCCGCCGGAAAGGGCTTGAGGTAATCGGCCAGCGAATCCGAACCGACAATGACATTCGCGGGTTTTCCATGGGTGTCGGGAACCATGATTGCAGTCAGGGTCGCTCCGAGTGTCATCAGGCGCACCTCCATGCCCCCTCGATTCCTCAGTGTGAATTCCCGGACGGACGTTCCATCGGGCATCTGTCCGAATTCCCTTTCCTCCAGTCTTTCAAGAGCCGCTTCCGCGCGTGGGGCAGAAGCTCCCTTCACTTTCATTTTCAGCCCGTAAATTGAGTCACTCGCGGTGATGAACAGGAGATTCCGGTCCTTTCCACCAAAAACGACGTTGGCGGTCCATGACTCAGGGACATCGATCTGCCTGATCTTTTCACCATCGCGGTTATAGACACTGACTCCGCGCCCAGTGAGATAGACATTACCCGTTTCGTCCAGAGTCATTCCATCGGAACCCTGGGAACAGAAGAGCTTTCTGTCCTGAAGACTTCCGTCCTCCATGATGGTGAATTGAAAAGTCCTGCCGGCGCCGATGTCGGCGACATAGAGATGCCTGCCGTCGGGGGTTCCCACGATGCCGTTCGGCTGCCTGAACCCGTCGGTGACAAGGACTGCCTTGTCCGCACCGGGAGCCAGACGATAAACATGCCGTCCATCCTGTTCCTGTGCCGGATCCCGCTTCCAGTATGGCCGGACATACAATGGATCCGTAAAATAGATGGCCCCGTCGGGATGAATCCAGAGGTCATTCGGGCCATTGAACAGCCTTCCGTCATAATCTCCAACCAGTACCGACGCCTCACCATTCGGGGAGATGGACCAGAGCTGATTCTGTTCATCCGCACAGGTGATCAGGTTGCCCGAAGCATCAAAATACATCCCGTTTGACCGGCCGGCGGGTTTCATCCACTCCTCGACAGAATTCTTTGAGGCATCCCATTTCATGATCCGGTCGTTGGGCTGATCCGTGAAATAGACATTCCCTTCCCTGTCCACGGCCGGTCCCTCGGTGAACTTGTAATCCCCGGGAAGTTTCATCAGTTCAGCGCCCTCGGCCACGATGTCCGCCTCCGCACCGCCGGCCTCCACAACCGACAATCCGGTCAACCCCGCCGCTAAAAATACCGTCCATGCCAGTGCCATGGCCACATCCACACTTCTGCTGAATCCATTCATGGTGAGTCGCCCGTCATCATACGCCTCTCCATCCCCGGGTGAAAACGGATTTTTTCCGATCGCCCCGCCGGTTGCCACCATGCCATTCGCGGATAAAGGGAAACCGACTCATGGAGGGCAAACAAAAATGGCCGGCACTGCCGACCATTCCCCGTTCGATAATGTGGTTCGGATTTTATGCCGGCGCAGCGGATTTCCATGGAGAATCCGGATGCACCTTTCGTGAAAATCAGCTCACCCGGTCCATGATCCGTTCGACGACTTTTCCCATCTCCTCCTCCTGACGCTCGATGGATTCAACCAGTTTGAACTGCGTCCGGGCCCGGTCGAGGTTATGTCCGGGACGATGGACGCGGAAATAGAAATCACCCGAGAGGTAGTCGGTCAGGAATCGGAGCCCGATGGTTAATGCCATGAGCTTGCCTGAAAATGGAACGTATCTGATTTCGGCCGGGGTCAGACTGGGCCCCACCTCGGTCAGAAACCCTCGGGTCAGGGCCTCAAACATCTCCATGCGCATCTCGACACGATTCAGGTCCTTCTCGTCCTCCAGTGTCGGACTGGTGGTTGTGCGGACCATGTCCCCGAAATCGTAGAGAGCCAGTCCGGGCATCACTGTGTCCAGATCCACCACACACATGGCCTTGCCGGTTCTCAGATCCAGCAGAACGTTATTGAATTTTGTGTCATTGTGGGTGATCCGTTCGGGAATTTCACCCGTCTCCATGGCGTCCAGCAACACGTCCACCATGGCCTCCCTCCGGAATGCAAACTCGATCTCACGCATGGCATGCTCCGCCCGGCGGTATTTGTCCGCCTCCACAGCCGCCTTGAATGCCTCAAACCTTTTCCGGGAATGATGAAAGAACGGAATGGTTTCGTGAAGCCGCTCGCCCTGCAGATCGACCAGACAGTTCTGGAACTTCCCGAATCCGCGCCCAGCCTCAATGGCCTGTTCCGTGGATTCCACAGCCTCGTAACTGCGAACGTTCTCAACAAAGAGGAAGGTCCGCCAGTAATCGCCGTTCTCATCGCGATAGTAGGGCTGCCCGTTGCGGGTTGGAATCACGGTTATGACCTTGCGTGTGACTTCCTTCTCCCCAAGGTCTTCCAGACGGTCGCGGATATGCCCGGTAACCCGCATGATGTTTTCCATCACTTCATCGGGTTTTTTGAAAACGTTCTTGTTGATCTTCTGGTGAACATATCGAACAGGAATCCCGCCCTGCCCGTAAGTGGCAATATAGGTCTCGTTGATGTGGCCAATCTTGCAGGCCTCAGCCCGAAGGATTTCACCATAGATTTGAAATTGCCTCGATATTCCCTGAAGCTGAGATTCACTGTAACCGGTCATACGGGACTGTTCTGGATAGGGTGCATCTGCAGTATTTCCTACTGCCTTATGCAGGACCTGCCGGGTGGGTTGCTCTAGATGGTTCACGAATATCTGGTTTTTGAAACAAATAAACCGCCTGTGTGTAACATTTACGGTTATCAATGTCTACCCTCAGTGAAGGAATAATCTTTCACAGATTCTCACTAATCAGCACCTTAGGTTACCATGAACATTACTGCCATATCCCTGATAACCGGGGTCCTCGGGATCCTTCAGGTCTTTCAGACCCTCACCACTCACAAAGTTTCACCCGAAGTTCGTCCCACGAGGATCCTCTCCATCCAGAGACCTTTTGTGATCGCCCACCGCGGATTCAGCATGCTCGCTCCGGAAAACACACTGCCGGCCTTTGAAATGGCACTTCGCAGCCACGCTGACTGGGTGGAGCTGGACTATTATCATACAGCTGACGGCATACCCGTCTGCTTTCATGACAGCAACCTGTCGAGAACAACCAACGCAGAGGCACTATTCGGTGAATCTCACAATCATCCCTCAACTCTCACCGCCGAAAAATTTTCACAACTGGACTGCGGATCGTGGTTCTCCTCCCAATACGAAGGCACCAGAGCCCCTTCTCTCGAACAGGCACTGGAGTTTATAGTACCTTCCGGGGTTCCACTTATAGAAAGAAAGGCCGGGGACGCACGGACCCTCTGCGAGCTGCTCAAACGCAGAAACTGGGTCCATTCAGTCGCCACTCAGAGCTTTGACTGGGACTTTATAGAAGATTGCCATTCGCTCCTTCCGGATATGCTGGTGGGCGTTCTGGGACCTGTCAGGAGCTGGGAAGGAAGGGAGATTCCGAAGGAGGACCAGGTTCTCTCGCCACAATGGGCTGAAAGAGGCGCCGAAACCGGTGCCGGCTTCATCGGCTGGAACCGCTCTGTCACTCCGGAGGGCATAAAACGGGCCCACGAACTCGGTCTCAAAGTACTGGTTTACACCATCAACGACCCCGCCGAGGCCGCCAGACTGGTCCGCATGGGCGTCGATGGCATCATCACCGATAATCCGTCGGCCGGGTGGAAAGGTATCGGCATGGCCTCACACTCCGGCGAATGACCGGGCGGGGGAAACTGGTTTACCCCTGAACCTGGACGAACCGGAAAAGCCCCGCAGCATTCCGCGCCCGGTCAAGTTTTGCGTGGTCACGACGATGGCCTGAAGCTTATGATTCAGGCATGAAAGTTGATCTGGCCTATGGTGAAGGTCGGCTTCCGGTGGAATTCCCGGAGGACCGCACAACGGTAATCAGTCCAACCCATATTCCCGGACTGGAGGACGAAAAATCGGCTGTTATCAATGCCCTGAAAAGACCGATTGGCTCGGCGCCACTGCTGGACAGAATCTCCCCGGACCAGAAGATCTGCATTCTTTTCACCGACATCACCCGCGCGACCCCGAACCACAAAATCATTCCATGGATTCTTGAACACCTGAAGGATCATCCACGGGAGAACATCGTCCTGCTCAACCAGCTGGGCACACACCGCCCCAACACGCGGCAGGAATTGGAGAAGATGCTCACTCCGGAAGTGGTCGCCAATTACACGGTCCTCAATCACGAACCGGAAAATGAGGACGCCATGGTGCAACTGGGGGAAACACACGACGGCACTCCGGCTTTGATCAACCGTCATGCCGTGGAGGCAGATCTCCGCATTGTCACCGGATTTATCGAACCACACTTTTTCGCCGGTTTCAGTGGCGGCCCAAAAGGCATCATGCCGGGTGTTGCCGCCCTGCGGACAGTGATGAGCAATCATGGATACCGCAACATCGGCGACCCTAACTCGACCTTCGGTATCACTGCCGGAAACCGGCTCTGGGAGGAACTCCGCGACATCGCCCTGCGGGCTGGACCGTCCTTCCTGCTCAATGTGACCCTGAACGAATCGCGCGATATCAGTGGTGTCTTTGCCGGAGACCTGATCAAAGCTCACCACGAAGGCACGGTTTTCGTGAAAAGGCTCGCCATGCAGGCGGTTGACGAACCCTTCGACATTGTCGTGACCACCAACAGCGGCTACCCCCTCGACCTCAATCTGTACCAGGGCGTCAAGGGCATGAGCGCCGGGGCCCGCGTCGTCAGGGAAGGAGGACTGCTCATCCTTGCCGCCGAATGCCGGGAAGGCGTTCCCGATAAAAGTCCGCTCGACAATCTGCTGCGGGGAGCCTCGTCCTCTGAAGAGGTCCTCGCCCAGCTCGCCACTCCAGGATTCGTCAAACCTGAACAATGGCAGGCCCAAATCCAGGCCCTTGTCCAGCGGAAGGCTGAAGTTCAGGTCCACTCCTCCCTTCCGGATGAGATCCTCAAAGCAGTGCACCTGACGCCCTGCCATGACATCGCCGCCACTGTCAGGGAACGGCTTGAGCAGCTCGGGGATAATGCGCGTGTCGCGGTTCTGCCTCAGGGGCCCCTCACCATCCCGTACCTCCCCAGCGAAGTGCCGCAATCCGCCTGATTGTGCCGACGCGGATGACAGCTGCATTCCCCTGAGGAGCACCAGTCGCCAGCATACGCGTGACTCATCGCAACACGGCGATGGCAGCACTGGATTTCAGCCCTCCCACCGTCCGGAAAAAGAATGGGCCCGCAGACAGAAGTCTGCAGGCACCATCTCTGTTTGCCCAATAGACCGGCCTGATGTCACTTTTCAGGAACATGAGCCGGAAATTGTTGAACTGCTGATACGCCGCTATTCCTCCTTGAGGATCTCGGCTATGTCCACCGGGGCCGTGTGGTCTATCTGAAGAGCCGAGATATTGAAATCCCTGCCGTCGGGATGGGTGGTGATCACGACACTCAGTATATCCTCGAGTTCATCCAAAGAGTGGCCGGATGGGAGTATGCTTTCCGACTTGAATGAGTTGAGTGACAGCTCGGATCGCCAACCATCGACTCCCGGTCCGACTGATGCCTTTTGAATTCTGCGACGGGGAATGTCCCGTGTATATATGGATACGAATCGACCCCGGCCGTTGGTGGTGGCGATCTGAATTCTGAGGGAGTCGGGGGCAGGGCCGGTTCCCGCAATGGAAAGACGGGAGTCGGCAAGCAGAGCCACCGATGGAGGGCTGAGCTCGGATATCGGGACCACAATGGACCGCACCATGCGGAAGTGGCGGAGATTATCTCCGCAGACCCTGCTTTCCGCGCTCCGGATCACCGGCACTTCTCCATTGACCGTGGACACCTCAAGGACTTCCGAGGTGTATGAGTCAAAGACCAGGCGGAACGAAGCCGTGCGTCCGAAATCCTTGACAATACTCTCCTCCAGGCTCCGGAAAGGGGTGATGCGCGCTGACTCGGCCGTGTAGACAGGGTATTGCTCTCCGGACCCGGGTTTGCTGATCTGGACGGCTCCATCAGAGACTTTGACCATGCCATGGCCCTTGCCGGTCCGCATCAGGAACCGGGCATGCGTGGTGTCGATTCGGAAGAGACAATTCTGGAATGACACGGGGAGCCTGCCGGGTTTTTCGGCGATATCCGCAGAGAGAAATCCGTGGTAGAGAATCACTTCCTTGGCCGATTCCGGGCCCCTGTCCTCACTGAGATGGACACCGAATGCACCGTTGCCGATAAATTCAAGCCGTGAGCCACAGTCGAGCCTGAGCTGCATATACGAATCGAAGGACTGACTGATGATATTGCCCGGGATGAGAGGCCCGCCGCTGCGGGTGATGGAATGCAGGCTGCCATCCTCTGCCACAAGCTGGAAGGACCCGCTCAGCTTTTCAATAGTCCCCATGCTGGAGAAACCGGGAAGGGCGAGCAGTGTGTCATTGCTCCGGTCACGGCCGGTCCAGACGGCAACAACACAGGCCACAAGCATCAGAAAGGCCATGGAATACTGAAAGGCTGGATGCTGAAGGAAGTTCCAGAAGCCTCGATTCGACAGTGACGAAGAGAGTTCATGGCGGGCGGATGCAATGCCGGCATCACCGGTCTCTGGCGCTCCGAGTATGGACTCGGTCATGACAGTCAGCTCAGTCATTTCCATGAAGTGTTCCCGCGCCAGTTCGCTGCTCCGCAGCAGGGTATTCAGAGCCTCAAGCTGTTCCCCGGTGATGTTACCATCGAGGTACCGTGCGGTCAGCGCGTCGAGTTGTTTCCAGTCTGATTTCATGGTTTGACTATGTGGCGGGCAGGATGGGCCCAACACCCGTCACCCGGCGGTCAGGTGCTCCCCGATCCGAGTTTTGAAGTGATGCACTTTTTCAGTCCCAGATGAATGCGTGAGATGAGTTTGTATATGGCGTCGAGGGACATGTTGGAACGCCGGGCCACCTCGTCGCAGCTGTAACCATAGAAATAACGCAGATGCAGCACAGCGGAGGATTTCTCGGGCAGCTTCCGGAGACATGACTCCAGTGCATCGCGCCGGATGTTCTCATCACGCACCGGAGAAGCGGCCAGCTGCCGGTCAAGCAGGTCCATGACGTCCTCATCAAGCAGCATCAGTTCACGTTTGCGTTTGCGGACGACGTCAATGGATTCCCGCCGGATAGTGACAACCGACCACGAAATGAGCGCCCTCTCATTTTCGAAGACAGCATCGCCCTTCAGGGCCTTGAGCAGAAGGTTCTGATAGACATCCTCACAGAGGTGGCTGTCCCGGAGAACCGACATCGCAACGCCGGTGAGACGAACCCGCCACTCCATCAACACATTCAGGATCTGCTTTTCTCCGAGAGACATTGGATTCTCCTTCGTCGGCCTTTGTTCGATGTCAATGCCACAGCCCCGACGCCCCGGGAACTTCATATCGATTATCGATTATCGATTATTCAAACGATTAAAAGGCTCAAATCCTGACCAGTTTCCTGCATCCATGCGATCCCGGCCTGCCGTTGAAT
The DNA here is from genome assembly GCA_030425355.1 of Verrucomicrobiia bacterium. Classification (GTDB taxonomy): domain Bacteria; phylum Verrucomicrobiota; class Verrucomicrobiia; order Limisphaerales; family JAJOIW01; genus JAJOIW01. The sequence goes on along the minus strand of JAUIAG010000094.1, from coordinate 9,550 downwards.
GTCATGAGACCTTATGTTCACGCCGGAAAGGGCTCATATACCAGCCCCAGAAGCGTGAAAGATATCCGCGGCAGTCCTCGGCCACAAGGAGGACACAGGGGATCAGGAAAAGTGTCACAATGGTGGCAAAAATGACTCCGAATCCGAGTGATACGGCCATTGGAATGAGGAATTGCGCCTGGATTGAATTATCAAAGATGAGAGGCATCAGCCCCACGAAAGTGGTGATGGAGGTCAGCATGATGGGGCGGAACCGGCGGCATCCGGCGGCATGGACGGCTTCCCACAGTGGCGTACCGCCCCTCACCTGCCGGTTGATGTAGTCCACCATCACCAGGGAATCGTTCACCACCACGCCGGCCATGGCCAGCATACCGAAGAGCGAAAGATCAGACGGTGTGATTCCGAGCATGATGTGTCCGAGCAGGGCTCCGATGACTCCGAATGGCACCGCGAGAAGGATGTAGAGCGGCTGCAGGGCGGACTGAAATGGAATCGCCAGCAATGTGTAAAGTGCAAAGGTCAACGCGATGGCGAGGACCATCATGCGTTTCTTGGATTCCTTGGCCTCCGCGACATGACCTGTGAACATATATGAAAGTTCCGGATGGTCCTCGATCAGCTCCTGAATGCGTGGTTCGATGGAGGCGGCGATTTCCATGATATCCACCGAATTGTCATCGGGATCAGCGCCAATGCGGACGACCTCGGCGCCATTATTCCTTTCGACGAAAGTCGGGTTGCGAACGTAGCGGTTGGTGGCCACGGTCTGAATCGGCACTTCATCACCCTGCGGGGTGGCAATCTTCATGTCTGTAAGCGTCTGCAGGGACTCCCGCTTTTCCTTGGGCAGACGGACCATGACCCTGATTTCCTCGCGATCCCGGACAATTCGCTGAGCTTCAGCTCCGAAAAGTGCCTGCCTGACCTGGCTTGCCAGTGTCTGCTGAGTTATTCCCAGCTCGGCAGCCCGCGAATTGAGGGAATACTCAAGCTCTTCCTGCCCTTCATTGATGCGGGCCCAGGCGTCCCGAACCCCCTCGATACCGCGAAGTGAGTTGGCAATCTCCCGGGCTATCTCGTTTTTGGTTTCGGAATTCGGTCCGCGGAGTTCCAGTTCAAGCGGGTCGTCATCCCGTTCCCTGTTTCCTCCACTCTGCTCACTGAAGATTTTAAAGGACGTCGCCTCGGGGATTTCACCGATCAGCTCCTGCCATCTCTGCAGGATGACACTGTTGCGCGGGCCTTCAACCGTGCGCAGACTGGGTGGAATCAGTTCGATGCTGACGACGCCATGGGTCTTGTCAAATGGCCGTCGCGGGTGGTGGGTGCCCATCAGCCGCAGGACATTCTGGATCAGGGGCTCGCCGGTTCCCGGGTCGACAAATTCCTTCTTGAGCTGTTCGGTCGTCTCGGAAATGCGGCGGATATAGGACTGGGTGACCTCGAAGGGAGTGTCATCCGGCAGGTCGAGAACGGCGTTGATCTTGGGTTTGTCCACCGAGGGAACAGAGACATAGCCCAGTCTTCCGCTCTGGAAGTATCCGATCATCATCAGGGCCATGGCAAAGAACACCGCTATCGATGCAAACCGGTGCTCCGTGGTGAATGAGAGAGCGGGCCGGTAGCACTTGTCGACGAATGTCTCCAGTCCGCCGGCAATCCGGTCCTGGAAACGGCTGAACCACCCGGTCCCGACTTTACCAAGCTTCAGGTGTTTGAGGTGTGCCGGGAGGATGAACTTGGATTCCACCAGTGAAAACAACAGCACCGGCGCCACCACCGGAGGAATCTGTTTGGCGTAGGTTCCCCAGCGGCCTTCAAAAAACATGAGCGGCATGAAGGCCACGATGGTGGTCAGCACCCCGAAGGTAACGGGGGTCGCCACTTCCTCGGTGCCGACCACTGCCGCTTCCAGGGACTTCATCCCTTCCCTCATTTTGGAGAAGACATTTTCGCCGGTCACAATTGCGTCGTCGACGACAACTCCCACCACGATAATATAACCGAACAGACTCATGATGTTGCCGGTGACTCCCAGCCACGGCATCATCAGCACCCCGCCCGCAAAAGAAACCGGTATGCCCAAAACCACCCAGAAAGCCAGCTGCGGCCGCAGGAACATCCCCAGAACCACAAGCACAAGGACCATACCCTGAAGCAGTGAGGAACTGAGTGCATTCAGACGCCCGCGCAGTGGCACCGACTCGTCCTCAAAGGTGTATATATTGATCCCGGCGGGAAATTTTCCCCTCGAGTTTTTGACGTAGTCCTTGACCGACTCAGCTATCTGAATGGCGCTCTCGGTTCCGGATCGGAGGATTTCAATGAACACCACCGGCGCACCATTGAACTCAAAGATGAAACGGTTCTCCTCGACACCGTCACGGATGGAGGCCACTTCGCCCAGCGTCAGTTCCGAGCCGTTACTGGCACGAACCGGAACCGACTGAAACTCGTCAATGGTATAGGCCTGTCCACGGGTCCGGACGACCAGCTCACCACTCTGGCTCCGTATCGACCCGGCCGGCATGTCGATGGAGAACTGGCGGATGGAATTGGCCACCGACTGGAAGGTCACGCCATACGCCTCCATCTTCACCGGATCCAGCTCGATGGATATCTCCTGTTCCCTGCGCCCCTGGATTTCAACCCGGCTGACGCCTTCCAGCTGCATCAGATCGTCCTGAACATCCACGGCGACCTTCTTGAGTTCCTTTTCGGGGAGGTTCCCCGTGACCGCGACCTTGATAACCTCAAACCAGTCAGCTGAATCCGGAATGTAGAGTCGGGGTGGCTCAATCTGGGCCGGAAAGGTGGTGATACCCCGGACTCTGGAGTCCATCTCATCCATGAGTTCGCGGAGGTCGACGCCGGGCTTGGCCTCGATCCAGAAGCTGGCATTGCCGGAATAGGCATCGGCATTGACCTGCTTGACACCCTTCATCCCTTCAAAGGCCTGTTCGACAGGAATAAGAATGGCCTTCTCGACGTCCTTGGGAGTAGCACCGGGATAGGCAATCCGCATCCGGACCACATTCATTTCAAGTGCCGGGGACACTTCGAGAGGGATACGGAAAAAGGCGGCGTGCAACCCCGCAAGGAGGATGCCGATCATGAGTAGATTGGCGGCGATTCCGTTATTGGCAAACCATCGGATCATCAGTCGGTTCCTCCCTGACCGCCGCCGGCGGCCGGCTTGGTGGTTTTGTTGGTGGAGACGGTTCCCTGAAGCGGCACTTCCGACAGGGATTTGGTGATTACCTGGACCTTGGCACCCTCGGGAGCATAGACCAGACGGGTGGTGGCAAGCAGTGCGCCTGGCGAAATTCCCGGATCCTCGATCAGCAGTTCATCCTCGGTGCCGTAGAGTATTTGAATGACCTTGTTGGAAAGTTCCATGGTCTCCGGGTCAATAACGATGATTTTGTTGAGTTCGAATACCGCTGATCTGGGGACTTTGAAGGCATCCTCGACCGTATTTCCCTGGATCTCTGCCACCACCGGCTGACCGATGCGCAGCGGTATCGATCCGGACTCCACGCCGAAAGGGTCCTCGATGCGGGCAATTACAAAAAGTTCGAGAGTGTTCTCATCGAGAGCCCCTTCCGTCCGGGTGATCATTGCCTCACGAACGCCGTTCGCCGCCGGGTCCAGTGCGTCCCGAAGTTCGACCTTGAGTGGCTCATCGTCCGGCTTCTCCGGTAAATCCAGGAATCGAAGGTCCGTGGCGGAAAGCGGAAGGCGGACCTCCGCGTAGTCGGTCGCAAAAACCGTCCCGAGCGGCGTGGAGCCGTTGATGGTCTGACCGACACCAATCTGACGGGTCAGGACACGCCCGTCAAACGGGGCCCGGACCCTGCTCCTTTCGAGATTCCGTCTGGCGCTTTCCAGCTGTGCCTGTGCGGACTGAACATTGATTTCGGCTTCCTTCAACTGCGGCAGTCTGAGAACCAGCTCATTGGGTTCCTCCTCATAACCGAGGTCCTCCCAGTTTCTTTTAGCCTGACGGGCACGCGTCTGTTCCTGAGCGAAGACCGTCTCGGCCCGGGCCAGCTGCGCCTCCGCCGAGACAACCGCCACCTCAAAATCCACAGGGTCCAGTTCCAGAAGAATGTCCCCTTCCCTGAAGAATGCCCCGACCTGAAACTCGGGACTGATGGTCTGGATGCGGCCATTGACCTGCGAAGTCAGCGTCACTTCATTATGGGAGCGAACCACGCCCTGGGTCCGGATGATGACGGGGTAATCGCCTTTCTCCAGGGGCATGACCCGGGTGCGCAAAGGCTTTGGCGCACTTTTCCCGGCGGGCGGCGGCTCGGGTTTGACCGACAGGACCTTGTATCCGATGGCCCCGGCAACAAGAATTCCCAACGGTATAACAAGCCTGATCATACGGCCCGTTACTGAAATCCTCCCGACGGAACGCTCCGATCCCCGTGTGGACTGTGAACTGTCTTTGGTGAATGAGTTCATGGTTGTGCAGTGCTTCCCTGGCCGGCACGGGAGAGGAACGGCGAACCGCCATCATCGAGGGGTTCCTGAGCCGGGGTGTCGACGGGTGACTGAAAATCGCCGCCAAGCGACAGATAGAGGTCGATTCGATTCTGGATACGGCTGTTTCTCAGAGAGATCATGGCATTCCGGGCGTTGAATGCACGCCGCTGGGCCTCGAGTACGGAGAGGATTCCCACGATACCTTCAGAATAATCACGGGATGACTGTTCCTCCGCCAGCTCCGCCTGGGTCAGCTCGGTCTCGAGATAACGCTCCTGTGCCGCAAGTGATTCCTCCCTGTCCAGTGCCGATTCAACCTCCCTGAAGGCATTCAGCAAAACCGCCGCAAAATCCTGAACATTGGCATCTTCCTGTGCCACGGACTGCCGGACCTGCGCCCTGAGCGCACCGCCCCGAAAGACCGGCTGGGAAAGAGAGGCCGCAACACTGGCGGCGATGGACTGTGGGTCGCTCAGCACCTGGGCCAGCTCACTGCTGCGTGATGACCCGCCAGCCGAAAGATTCAGCGACGGCAGGAGGTTCTTGCGCGCCGCAAGCCTCCGCTGGGTGGCCGACTCAAGACGGGCGGCCGCAACCGCAATATCGGGTCGGCGTATCAGCAGCCCGGATGGAAGCCCTGCCGGCACCTCGTCCAGCAGAGGCGGCAGTTCCATCCCGCCTTCAATCAGTGTGCCCGGGTAGCGGCCGAGAAGTATTTCAAGCGTTCGGCGTGCTTCGTTCTCAGCGAGCTGACGGTTGATGAGTGTCCGCTCGGCAGACGCCACGTTGTTCCGGCCGAACTGAACATCCAACGGACTGGCGCTGGTGTCGCCGGCCTTGTAATTGCGTTCGGTGATTCGGAAATTGCGTTCGAAGCTGTCACGGGTCTGTCTTGCCAGTTCAACCTGCTGACCGGCAGTGACGAGGTTGCAGTATGCGGCCGCGATGGCGGCTGCGAGAGAAAGCCTTGCCCCGCGGTATCCCGCGGCAGTCGCCTGGTAATCCTGGATCGCGGCGAGTTCGAGATTCTCAAGCCGGCCCCAAAGGTCTACCTCCCATGAGATGTTCAGACCCGCTGAATAACTGTCTGAAAAATCGAAATCTCCCAGGCCGCCTCCAGGCTCACGGAAGGCATTGGCGCTTTCCGAAGCGGAGATGGACCCTCCAATGACCGGCAACTGGGGGGATCGCGCCACGATGATGGATTCCCGGGCGGCTCTAAGCCGGGCGGCAGTGGCCTGGATCCCCGGGTTGTTCCGGAGCCCTTCCATGACCAGCGAGGACAGCTGCGGGTCGTTGAAATCTTCAAGCCACCCGGCATTGACCTCACTGTCGGAGTGAGAGCCGAGCATGTTCCATTCCCCGGGGGCGTCAACGCCTGCAAGATCCGCCGCCCTCGCCATCGGATCATCAGTCCCCTGCTGACGCACCAATCCGCATCCGCCTCCTGATATTAGAAGCAGAACCGCAGCTGATGAAAGTAAGTTGAGCCTTAAACCTGTCACCTGGTTCAAAATCCTGACCATGATTCCGGGGCCGCAGAGTAACCCTCCACATGAATGATGGGAAGACATTCGATACTTCAAGGCAAACGGCCGAAGCAATCAAATCCTGACAAAAACGTGGATCCGCACCGGAAAGAATTCAGAACCGGAGGCATCCGTTGCTGAACAGTCTCAGTTGTCATTGCGGGATGCCCGCTCAATGCGTCGGTTGATATCGCGCATCACATTGTTGCGGGTCTCCTCATTGACAATGGAAGCAGCCCAGTCCAGAGCGGCCGCCGGATCATCTCCAACAACCCGTCTGGAAAAAGCGGCCACGGCCCAGTCCATCTCCTCGGATGCCGGCATCTGATTGAGCCATTTGGCCGCAGCCACAGGGTCCTTGCGTGTCCATTCACCAACAGTCTCGGCGATGGCGATGCGGCGCGAACGGTCATTGGATATCTGCTGCGCAAAATCAATGCCCGAAGCCGGGTCCTGTCTGCCAAGCTGTTCGGCAATTTCTCTTGAAGCCTCCCATGGCACTTCACCGGCGAATTGATCCAGTGCATAGGTGGCAGCCTGAGTCGGGTCCTCGCGGACCATGCGGAGCGAAACCTGTTCCAGCGCCCGTCTTTTCATGTCGGCATCCCCCAGTGACTCAGCCCAGAAGCGGGCTCCAACCGGATCCTGATCAAAATAATTTCGCGCCACTTCCGAGGTGGCTTCAAGCCGGGTGCGGGGATCATCAATCATCGCAGTCAGCTGCACTGCGGAGGAAATGTCCTTTTCAGAGAGGTTCTCCATCATTTCATTGATCATGCGACGGCGGTTGGTGCCGCTGACCTCCCTGGTCTGGGCAAAATCCAGCGCGGCCGCCGGGTCCTTACCCGCCCACGATTCAAGGACCTGCTCGGCAAGAGCCTGACGGCGACGCCCCTCGACATTCCCGCTCCCGCCAAGATAGGCCAGGGCCCCCTGAGGATCGAAATCGGACCACGCGTTCATCAGCAGCGACCAGTCACGATACCCGCTCCATGAGCCATCTGTCTTCTCCTCAAAAACCGCCACCACCTCATCGACATTCTCGGCATCGAGGTTCTTCAGATATCCGGTGAGCTGATAGAGATGATCCACCGAATTCTCATTCTCCAGAATGGCCGCAAGCGGGAGATCCCTGAAGCCGGCCAAAGCGGCTGGCGACATCGGATCATATATTAATGCCCCCTCCCGGCTTCCATCCACGCTCATAAAACCCAGATCGTTCAGGCCGGATACAGTTGAGTTGCGCCGGACGTGCTCTGCTGTCCCCATGGATTCCCGGGAGCGGGTTTCCACCTGTTTACCAACTGGCGATGACGGATCGGTTACCAATGCGGATTCTCCATGTCGACGCCCAAAATCATACGCCCCCGCGATCAGGATGGCGGCCAGAAGGATTTTTATGAAGCCACTGAACTTCACTTCTTTGTTTCCTGTTCCTCGATCCATGAACCGAGCATAACCCGAAAAAGGCCCATTTCCTGATTTTTTTCGCCCGGATGCGCCGAGATTACTGCCAATGCCCCCGTCGGAGCTGATGGGGATCCGGTTGCTGAAATGGTGCTCTCACACCGTGCCCCGAAAAGTCACCGGGCAAATAAGTCTGAAGAATTTGCACTGCCAGCAGCCGGTATATCACCCGGTGTCGCTCGAGCGACGCAGGTCAGTGCCTTTGATACATCCACAACCCAGGTCCACGCCCGGACTGATGCACAGCCACGGATGGTCTGCAGACGCAGAAGACGACTGGTGACGATACCGACCGTCAGAGGCGGAGGGGGCCACGTGCTTCACAGGGCATCAGTTGCCCTCACCGCTGATCAGGCGCCGGAGCAGCGCGGAGAAAAAGTTGTCGTTCATCACCGGCGGGAACAATGACTGTACCGTCGCTGGAAAGCGACCAGGCTTCGCGCGGAAGTCGCGACCATGTTTTGAGATTGGCCGAGAATTCCAGTCCGTTGGTCTGAACAGGCCGCCGGCTCCTGTTTGCCAGGATGATGCTTTGGCGGAGGGGGTCGAAACCGGCCGAGAATTCAACGGGGCCGGAAGAGGTATTTCCAAGAACGGCCTGAAGACTGTGGCTGTGAATCCGGCAGTTACTTGTTCCTGCGAGAGCAAACTGCCGGTCAGGGGTGAAGGCAAGGGCAAGCAGATCGGCCGCGTTGTAGCTGAGAACAGCAACGGGAGTGGCAAATTCAGGGGCCCACAGCCACATGGTGTCATCAATGCCGCCGGACATGAAATGACGGCTGTCGGGAGACCATGCCAATGAATTGATCCCGCCATTCTGACCGGAAAAGGTTTTGAATAGCTCTCCGGTCCCTGCAATCCACAGTCTTGTGGCGGTGTCCCAGCTGCCGGTCAGCACATTCCTGCCGTCAGGAGACCACGCCACGGACTCGACCCAGTTGAGGTGATCTCCAAGGGTGAATGTCAGTCTTCCCAATTCAAGATCCCAGATCTTCGCGGATCTATCCCAGCTGCCGGTGATGACGTAGCGGCCATCGGGAGACCATGCCACCGAACTGATCCAGTCATCGTGTCCTTCGATTATGAATTCCGCCTGGCCGGTCGGCACATTCCACACAATCGCAGTGTTGTCCCAGCTGCCCGTAATCACCCGCGTATCGTCGGGCGAGAAAGCCGCTGCCACGACAAAGGCCTGATGACCACTGAGAACATTGACTTCATCGCCGGTTGAGAGATTCCAGAGCCGGGCATCACCGTTTCCATTCCCGGTGACCGCCATGCGTCCGCTGTTCGAGAAGGCGACGGACTGGACTCTGTCACCACTTCCGGTAGACCCCTTGAGGACAAGCATTTCCCTGCCTGTTTCAACTTCCCAGAGTCTGGCATTATTGTCGTAATAATTGCCGGTAAGCGCCCTTGTGCCATCCGGAGAAAAGGCCATCACATGTACCAGAGTATCCCGGCCAATGAAACTGTTGAGAGCCCCGCCGGTCCCAGTCGACCACTGTCGCACACTGTGATCGTCGCCGGCCGAAAAAATGCTGCTTCCATCCGGGCTGAATGCAACAGCCAGAACATTATCAGTATGCCCCTCAAGTATCAGGCCGGTTTCACCTGACTCAAAATCCCACACTCTGACTGTGTTGTCCCAGCTCCCGCTGAGAACAGTTTTGCCGTCGGGAGAAAACACTGCCGACTCCACAATACCACCATGCCCGCTGAGCACTTTGACCTCTGCTCCGGTCGCAAAATCCCACACCCTGATTGTTCCGTCATTACCCGCGGAGATTATCAACAACCCATCCGGAGAGACACTGACAGACTTAACCGGCGAAGGATGAGCCTCAATGCTTTTTAGAAGACGTCCGGTTTGCGTGCTCCACAATCGGACAAATCCGTCTCTTCCCCCGGTCACAGCCACCTCGCTGTCGGGAGAGTATGCGACCGACTCCACGTCGTCGGTATGACGAACGAACATGTACAATTGCTGCCCGGTCTCAATATCCCACAATCGGGCCGTGTCATCCCAGCCGCCGGATAAGACCGTCAGCCCGTCC
>JAUIAG010000093.1 GCA_030425355.1 Verrucomicrobiia bacterium | reverse complement strand
AAACCAGTCCCGTCCGGTTCCACAGGCGGGAGTCCGCCGGCCTTCACTGTTTCAGGCCTGTTTCCCACCAGCCATGAGCATGGAAAAAAATGACCAGACGCTCCTCGTGGTTGATGATGACCCGGGTTTCCTTCGGCTCATGGGCAAGGTGCTCAAGAGAGAGGGCTACAATCTTCTCTTTACCGAAAGAGGGCAGCAGGCCATCGAGATCTGCCGGCGCTCCGCCCCGGATATGATGCTGATGGATCTGAATCTTCCGGATATGGAGGGGGAGGCACTGGCCCGCACCTGCCACGAGCTGAGCAAACCCGTCCCGTTCATCGTGATGACCGGTCATGGTGATGAACGCATTGCGGTGAGGATGATGAAGAATGGCGCTCTCGACTATGTGGTCAAGGACGCGGAATTCATCGAATTAATTCCAATTGTTGTCAGTCAGGCGCTGGTGCGCATCCGTCAGGACCGCGCTCTGCGTGATGCCGAGGTTCAGCTGGCCCAGTCGGCACTTCGGCTCGAAACAGCCCAGCGGATCGCCGGCATGGGCAGTTTCGAGGTTTGCCTGCGGACCCACCGGTGTTTTCATGGATCACGGTCCCTGGAGAGTCTGATCGGATTCAAATGGCAGGATGGCCAGTTCCGCTGGGATGAGTTATTCAACCATTGCATCCACGAGGTGGACCGCTCAAGGGTCAGCGAGACATTTTCAGCATTTGTCAGCGATGGGCGGGACCTGAGCATTGAATTCCGCGTCAAGCCCAACGCCGTCGGAATTGAATTTATCCAGCTCACAGGACACAACCTTCACCCAGACCCGCTGACTGCCAGCGGACCGGCCACCCGCCTCGTCATCTGCCGCGATATCACCGAGCGCAAACGCCTGCAGCGGGAGATACTCCGCATCTCGGGCGATGAACGTCAGCGCATAGGACAGGATATCCATGATGGACTCTGTCAGCACCTGGCCGGTATGGAAGTGATGGTCGAAGCGCTGTTGTCTGTCGAAGGGGTCCGTGACACGCCGCGGGTCTCCGAGCTGGTGCTTGAGTTGCGGAAGCTCGCCAGAAAGGGCACCCAGCTGAGCCGCAATGTCGCTCACGGGCTGGTTTCCTATGAGGTGGACTGCGAAAGCTGGCAGGAGGCCATTGAGAACCTCGCCAACACTCTCAATCAGCAGGGCAGTATCCACGTGACTATCGAAGTGGAGGAAAATCTAATCATCAGCAGTCATGCCGTTGCCAATGCTCTCTTCCGGATCACCCAGGAAGCCATTGCCAACACCCGCAAACATGCCAACGCAGGGCATATCAAAGTCCGGATTTTCTCGAGACCACACTGGCTCGCGCTGGAGATTTCCGATGACGGCCATGGATTCGACCCCGGGGGCCATGCCCATCGGTCGGGACTGGGCATCCACCTGATGCAATACAGGGCCGAAACTGTCGGAGGCCACTTGAGCATGCGATCCCGCGAAGGAGCCGGCACTGTCGTCGAGGCGCGCTTTCCAATCATCGAATGCCGCCCGGCCGCCAGCGCATCCCGGTCCGCCTGAACCGAAAAGTCTGTCCATCACAGCCTGTTTGAAGTATGGATAGTGGCCATACGGACCCAGCCCGATCCTGATGCCCCGGACCCGAATACATGCCTCCGTGAGCGGCCAGAACATCCATTCCATTGTGCTGGTGGATGATCACCCTATCATGCGTCAGGGTCTTCGTGTTCTCATCGAAACTCAGCCGCAGTTCAAGGTTGTCGGTGAGGCTTCATCCGCCTCCGAAGGTCTTCAGAGGGTCGTGGATTTAAAGCCTGATCTCGCCATCGTCGATCTGAGTCTTCCGGATCGCGGTGGTCTCGAACTGATCAAGGACCTTCGATCCGCTACGCCCGAAACGCTCATCCTTGTCCTCAGTATGCATGAGGAGTCCTATTATGTGGATCGTGTGCTCAAGGCCGGGGCCCGGGGCTATGTCATGAAACAGGAGGCGAGTGACAAGCTGCTGCAGGCCATACAGAAGGTCTTTGACGGCGAAATCGCCATCAGCCCCGCCATGTCTTCCCGGCTCATCGCCATTTTCTCCGGTGCGGTGCCCGACAAGAATCCGAACCCGGTTCATCTGCTCACCGATCGCGAAATGGAAGTCTTCCTCAAGCTCGGGGAAGGCCTCACCACCAGACAGATTGCCGAGGCACTCCATATTTCTGTCAAGACTGCCGAAGTCCACCGCGCCAACATCAAATCAAAACTCGGATTCAATAAATCCAGCGAGGTGGTTCACTACGCCATCCGCTGGATTGAAAAACACTGACTTGTCTGCAACTCCCGCAGCATGTTTCGGGAGAGTTTTGAGAATGAAAAAAATAATATAAAAAATTCTTGCGGCCATGTGTTCCCGGGATTATATATTCCACTGTGACCCGGGCCGGGCTGCAGGTGAAGATGTGAGCAGCCGGGAACTGGCCGGATAGGATGAATGAGTCCTCAGTGATATGAGACTGATAACCATTATTGCTGGCAGGTGTGTTTTCTGACTTAAAATGATTAATGCCTCCGTTTTCCGTCCGTCAATCCATGCTCGTTGTTGTGTTCTGTGTGTGGCTGGCGGGACGCGGAGAGGCATGATGCGCGCCTTTCAGCAGTTTTTTGCCGGTCCATGGCAGTGGTGCGCGGCAGTGCCTTGACCGCTGCCGGCTGCGCCATCCGGTGCCTGTAATGCATTCCGGTTCCCGGTTCGGGTTGAATAAATATAAACCTCTACCCTACCGTAAATATTGTGAAAAAATACAGAATGTGTGGTGTGCCCGGCCGGAATAGCCGGGATGGTGTGAATGTAAACAATGGTCGCCGGGCCATGGCCCTTGTGTATGCACTGATGGTGGCCATACAGATGTGGATTATCCACTCACAGGCGGCGCCGGCTGTCGTTGCCCCGGAAAGAATGAATGGAGCCGAACTCGAAGTGGAGAAGGACGCCGGCAGTCCCGGGCATCCGCTTCTTGAAAAGTCGGCCGTAAGCATCCATCTGCTGGCGGAAGGATTCGATAGCGTTGGCGGCATTCGAAAAGACGCAGAAAAAGGGCGGCTTTTTGTTTCAGATACCGGTGGCAGGGCAATATATATGCTGGATGCCTCAAACAGTCTCACTGAATTTATTTCCGGCTCTGCCGGTGCTGTTGATTCCCGGGGCAAGGAACTCATTCACGTCCTCAGTCCGGGAGGACTCGAAGTGGACTCGTCCGGCCGTGTCATCGTCTGTGACCAGGGAGCCCGGTCCGTTCGACGTCGTGAGAGCCGCTATCGGTGGAAGGACATTGCGATCAGCTTCCAGGGTGAATCTCTCGGCGGGCCGGTTGACATTTGTATGGCCGGAGACGGAAGCATCTATTTCACCGACTCGCCAGGCATGGACAGCGATTCGAGAGCTGTCCCCGGCCTGTACCGGCGAGCCAGAAACGGCCGCATTTCCCGTCTTCACGACGGACTTACCAAACCGATGCATCTGGCGCTGTCGGAATCCGGTGATGCCCTGTATGTCACCAACCACGATGAATCGGCCCCGGGAGTCTTTAAATTCCCTGTTCTCGACAGCGGCCGTCTCGGGGACCCTGTGGGATGGCCCGAGGCATCGGGCGTCGAGTCCCAATGGCATGGGGCTCCACTCGCCATCGCAACCCTTCGTGATTCAACCATCGCCGTCGCCCATGACAACAGCGTGAGTCTGTTCACCGAAGACGGCCGGCGTCTCGGAACCCTCCGCTTTCCGGAGAAGATAACCAGTCTGGAGTTTTCACCGGATGAAAATGCCCTGTTCGCCGGCGGGCGCACATCTCTATACAGGGTGATGCCATCCGGTTCGTAGTATGAATAACGGGGACCGGCTTCAGCACATGGAAGCCTTCCTCATCCTCCGGCCGTCGGGCAGAACAGGCACTCCTGTCCGGCGGCCACTTTGTCTTTCATGCTCCGGGCACTGAAGGTTTCTCGCGCCTGCCGTTGCAAAGGTTTGACGGCGGGCGACATTTGCGCCACAAAAATTCCGATTATGAATATCGACGCGGTATACTCTGGTCTGACCCTTGCTCCCAAAGGGAAGCTTGTTCTCCTGGTTCTGGATGGTCTTGGCGATATTGCCGTGGCAGCCAACGGATTCAAAACTCCACTGGAAGCCGCCAGCACTCCGAATCTCGATCAACTGGCCGGAAAAAGCTCCATGGGGCGTATGACTCCGGTTGCTCCGGGGATCACACCGGGCAGTGGCCCGGGCCATCTCGGCCTCTTCGGATATGACCCGCTCGAGTTTCAGGTCGGCAGAGGTGTCATCGAAGCACTCGGACTGGGCTTTGAACTGAAGGCCGGTGACATCGCCGCACGCGCCAATTTCTGTTCCCTGGATGACAATGGCATTGTCACCGATCGTCGTGCCGGACGGATTGAAACCGCCATTTGTGAAGAACTCTGCGGGCTTCTCTCCTCCAGTATATCCCGCCTGGATGACGGTACTCAGGTTTTCATCTGTCCGGGCAAAGGCCATCGTTTCGTTGTGGTATTCCGTGGCACCGGCATGGAAGGCCCGATTTCTGATGCGGATCCGAACCGCGAAGGCAAACCCATACCCGATCCGCATCCGACCAATCCCGACTGCCCGCTCCAGAAAAAGGCGGCAGCCAATATAAAGGAGTTTTATGAAAAGGCCCTTCCCCTCCTTAAGGGCCGACAGCCTGCGAACGGTTTCCTCATGAGGGGCATCGCCCATCAGCCCGATATCCCGCTGTTTCAGGATCGCTACCTGCTCAAAGCCGGATGCATCGCCATCTATCCCATGTACAAGGGCCTTGCCCAGCTCGTCGGCATGACCAAAATCGAAGGTGCCTCATCCATCGAACAGGAACTCCGCCTGTGTGCCAGCCACTGGGACGAATATGATTTCTTCTTCATCCACTTCAAGGACACAGACATGCATGGTGAGGACGGCAATTTCGACGCAAAGGTCAAAGCCATCGAAACCCTCGATTCCGTCCTGCCCATCCTTCTTGAAAAGAACCCTGAGGTAATTGCCATTACGGGGGATCACTCGACTCCATGCGCTGTCGCCGGGCATTCATGGCATCCGCAGCCGGTGCTTCTCCACTCCGCTATTTCCGGCTCCGACGGCCTCGGCCGCTTCACAGAGAAAAATGCCAACAGCGGATCCCTTGGGATCTTCGATGCGAAGTATCTGATCCGGCACATGCAGGCCAATGCCAAAATGTTTGATAAATTCGGTGCCTAGACCTGCCGATAGACCCCATCGGCCGACGCCGCCCAGCCAATGATGTGATTCAACGGCCTGGCGGCCCCGTCCGGTCAAAGCGATCTGTTTTTCACAACCTGATGACCATGAAGCCAAAAGCTGTCATTCTCGCCGCCGGCAAGGGCACCCGCATGGGGTCCCTGACCCAGGATATTCCCAAACCCATGCTCGAAGTACAGGGAAAACCCATCCTTCAGCATATTGTCGAAGGCATGAAGGCAGCCGGTGTCTCCGAGTTTGTTATCATCACCGGATACAGAGCCGAGATCATTGAAGAGTTCTTCGGCGACGGTGCCGCGATGGGTGTCACTATTCATTACGCGCGTCAGGAAGTGCAGGACGGAACCGGCAAGGCTCCCGAACTGGCCCGTTCGGCCCTCGATGGCGCCCCCTTTCTGCTCACTTACGGCGATATCCTCGTCAGTCCCTCCACATATCAGAAGCTCATGGATGCTTACGCATCGGGTCAGTGGAACGCCCTCGTGACCGCCAAGGCCGGAGAGGAAATCCAGAAGGGTGGAGTCCTTCTCGTCGATGGTGAAATGCGCCTGACCGGGCTGGTCGAAAAGCCTTCACAGCAGCAGATCGACGAACTCATCGAATCCGGCCAGCTCCGTCCGGATGGCCCCTTTTTCTACAACGCGGGTGTCTACCTGTTCTCAACCAACATATTCGACCACACCGCCAGGCTCGAAAAGTCACCACGGGGCGAATATGAACTCACCGATGCCATCCTCGGACTGGTGAAGCACGCTGAGCGCGTGGGAGTTCTGGAGATTGATGATCAGTGGGTGGACGTCCGGGATCCGGAAGTGCTCAACAGCCTGAGACGGAACTGAGAAACCATAAATTTCATTTTTTTAAAAAAAGTGAAAAAAAAGGTGTTGTCATTACTGCCCATTTTACCTATTGCTAACGCAAATGCGTTGCAGTGGTGAGCAGCGCCTAGGCCGGGATTTGTCATCCGATCGTCCCTGCCAACAACCAACTCAACAACCAACGATTAGCAAACTATCTATCTATGAAATTGAACAAATGGACCTACGGTCTCGCTTCAGCAGGTTTGGTAAGCTTCTGCTCAACCACCCAGGCCGAAGAAGCTGCCAGCCAACTCCTGACAGCACTCTCCGGAACAACCATCAGCGGTTACGCCAGCGCCTCCTACATTCAAATCCTCGGTGCTGACGGCCCGGCCCGCCAGCCTCATTACACCCCCGCAGGTAACCCCAACCCGCTCGGTAACGGATTCCGCCTCGACGTTGTCGGCCTCCAACTGCAGAAGACCACAACTCCTGGTCAGTTCAGCGCCGGTTACACCGTTCAGGCACTCGTAGGTCCTGACGCTGTCGGATACAGTGATGGTCCTGTCGGTCTTGGCGGCGGCTCAGACGAATTCTCCGTCCAGGCTGCCCAGGTTGACCTCCACGCTCCAATCGGCAACGGCCTCGACATCACTCTCGGTCACTTCAACACCATCGTCGGTTACGAAGTCAACTCTCAGGCTGAAAACGGCAACTACACACGCTCTTACGGCTTCAATTCCGAGCCTTTCACCCATACCGGTGCTCTGCTCAGCTACGCCTTCAATGACATGGTTTCTGTTGTCGGTGGTGTTGCCAACGCAGCCTCCGGTATCAACTCCATCAGCACCCGTCCTCTGACCAGCGGCGGTGAATTCGAAGGCCTTTCCACCCTCGGTGGTGTCAGCATCACTCTCGATGACAGCGCCGGTGCCCTCTCCGGATCCAACCTTTACTTCGCCGTTGTCAACGGAACCGGCGACACAGGTGGAGCAACACGCAAGCACTATTACGCCAGCTTCACTCTTCCTACCCCTGTAACCGGCTTTGACCTTGGATTCTCCTGGGATTACGCCGTCATGGGTGGAGCTTCCGGTGGATCCGGCTTTGCTGCCGCATACGGCCTCTATGCCGCATACGCACCTGAGAACAGCGACTTCAGCGTCAACCTCCGCGGTGAATATGCCAACTCCAACAACGGCTACTACGGTCTCGACGGTATCGACGAGGACATTTACGCCATCACCGGTACCCTCAACTACAACATCTGGGAAAACGTCCTGACCCGTCTCGAGATCCGTTACGACTGGGATGCAGCTTCCACCGGCGGTGGTTTCGGCGAAACCGGCATGGATGACAGCCAGTGGCTCATCGCCCTGAACGCTGTTTACAGCTTCTGATCGTGTCCTGACAGACCCGTTTAATTTTTAGTCATCACACTTTTGATTCAAGGCCCCGCAAGGGGCCTTTTTTATAGCTATAGCTCGATTTCGGGCTGCCTCAAAGGTGCCTGGCACCGTCAGGACCACGCCGCACCGCAGCCAAAAAGTGCCTGGCACCTTACTGTTGACCGGCGTGGTGTGGGGGGTAGGATGATTGTCAATCATGAAGAAGCAATCGGTATTGATGTGGATGGTCCTGGCCATTGCGGGGATCGGTATGCAGTTTTCCGCCGAATCGAAGGAATTGACTGGTGTGTACACTCCGGCACCGACCATGCCATTGCCTCCGGATGAGGCGGTGAAGTCGTTCACCCTGCCGGAGGGATATGAGATGCGGCTGTTTGCTTCTGAGCCGGACGTTATCAATCCTGTGGCGATGACATGGGATCACAAGGGGCGTTTGTGGGTCCTTGAGCTTTTCGAGTATCCGATGGGGGCCGCTGAGGGAGAGAAGCCGCGGGACAAGGTCAAGGTGCTGGAGGATACCGATGGCGACGGCAGGGCCGACAAGGTCACTGTTTTTGCGGATGGACTGAATCTCGCCACCGGTCTGGCTCTTGGCAACGGCGGTGTCTATGTCGGACAGGCTCCTCATCTTCTCTTCTTCCAGGATTTTGACGGGGATGATGTGGCGGATACCCGGGAGGTTGTCCTGACCGGCTTTGGGCTTGAGGATCGCCACGAGCTGCTGAACGGTTTTCAGTGGGGTCCGGACGGATGGCTGTATATGACCCATGGAGTTTTCACTCATTCGAAGGTTGTGAAACCGGGGGCACCCGATGAGGACCAGGTCATCATGAATGCCGCGCTGGCCCGGTTCCATCCGGGCAGCCGTGAGTTTGAAGTATTCGCCGATGGCACAAGTAATCCATGGGGCGTGGATTTCGATGCGCATGGCAATGCGTTTGTCAGTGCCTGTGTCATCGATCATCTTTTCCACATGGCTCCTGGTGGGCTTTATGCCAGACAGGCCGGCAGTCCGGAGTTTCCCTATGCCTACGAGCTGCTTCCATCGATTGTGGATCACCGTCATTTCAGGGCGGCCTATGCCGGCGTGCAGGTCTATCAGGGCCATACCTATCCTGAAGCGATGAAGGGCAAAATATTCATGGGGAACATCCACCACAACTCGGTGCACCAGGACACTCTGGTTCCGCAGGGAGCCAGCTTTCTAGCCCAGGCGGAAAGGGAATTCATCAAGAGCAGCGACGGGTGGTTCAGGCCGGTGGCCACCCGCACCGGCCCCGATGGCAATCTGTGGATCATGGACTGGTATGATAAATATCCCTGCTATCAGAACGCCATGGCCAATCCGGACGGTGTCGACCGTGAATACGGCCGGATATGGAGGGTGGTCCATACAGGCGACCAGCCGGGCGACGCCGCAGCGCAGCGGTCACGGAATGACGCCACAATCCCCGCCGGAGTCTACCTCGATATTGATTCGAGCTTTGTGGTTGATTATCTCTCACACCCCAACAACTGGGTTCGGCGAAAGGCAAGGCAGGTCCTCACCGAGAGGCGTGAGGTCGGATTGAAGTCCAAACTGGAGAACATGGTCCGTGAGGCTCCTGAACTGGAGACCCGGCTGGAGGCCTTGTGGACGCTTCACGGCATCGGTGTTTTGACTGACGATTTTCTCGATGAAGCTGCATCAGGTTCCCACCATGAGTCCATCAGGGTCTGGGCGGCCAGGCTGACAGGGGAGCGATCCGTGGCCAATGAAGCTTCCGCCAGTCGACTGATCAGTCTTGCCCGTTCCGGTAACCCGCGCATTGCATCCGCCGTGGCAACCGCCCTCAGGCAATACGTTTCCGGGGCTCTGACTGTGAATACACCTCCCTCTGCCTCCCCCGAACTCGAGTGGATCGGCCCGGTTTTTGAATCCCTGATGCTCGGAGCCCGCGATTCAGGCGACAGGACCTTCCGTTTTCAGTTATGGATGGCTGCAGAACCTGTGGTCATGGCCAGCACCGGGGAATCACTGAATTGGTACCTGGCACATGGTGAGGATGCCCTGCCGCTCTCCGGCGAGATCCTGCGCAGGATCATGCGACGGATTTGTGATTCCCGCGATGTGTCCCGACTCGACATGGCGGTGGAATTTCTGCGCGATTTCGGGAATGATGATTCCATGCTTCTGGCAAAGGCGCTGGAAGGGCTGATTGAAGGCCAGCGCTCCCGGACGCTGGTTCCCACCATTGACACCTCATCTGTCATTCGCCGGCTGATGGCCAGCGGCAATATCGAAGTCAGAAACCGGGCCAGTGAACTGGGGACACTCTGGGGCGATGCCACTGCCCTGTCGAGTCTTCTGGACAAGATCCGGGACGGAAGCTCCAGTGACGACGATCGACTGAAGGCGATTGAAGTGGCCCGGCAATTGCGTGATGACTCCGCCCGCGAGGCGCTGCTGACTCTGGCCAATGCCGATTCATCTCCTGCTGTTCTTCTACAGACCATCGAGGCTCTTGGTGAAGTGGGCGGAAACGAAGTGGCCCCTCACTTCATCGGCGAGTGGAAGGCGCTTCCGGCTGCAGCCAAGTCCGCTGTGGCCCGGATGATGACGACCCGTTGGGAATGGACCGTGGATCTGGTCAACGCCATACGTTCCGGTGGGATCGCAGCCAGTGACATGCCTCCGACCGTGGTCCGTTCACTTGTGAATCACAGGAATCAGTGGCTGCGCGACAGAGCCCGCGAAGCGATCGGAGCCGTCCAGGACGTATCTGTGGACCGCATGGAGGTTTTCAAGGCCAAAAAAGAGGTGGTTCTCCAGGGAACCCCCGATCTCGAGAATGGTCGTAAACTGGCGGAGTCAACATGCCTTGTGTGTCACACTTTCCTTGGCAGAGGGCAGGCGGTCGGCCCGGATCTGACCGGCGTCGGTCGATCCTCGCTTGATGCACTTCTTTCCAATGTAATCATGCCCAACCAGATCATCGGGGAAGGTTATGAACTGGTCATCATTGAAACGCGTGATTTCCGCACCATCAGTGGCCGGATCGTCGAGGAAACGCCAAACGGCATCACCCTGATGAATGCCGGAGGGGTCCGCTCGGTCATAGAACGCGACAACATTGAATCCATGGACAATACCGGTCAGTCGGTCATGCCCGTCGGACTCGAGCAGATGGAAAACGACGATTTCAGGGATCTCATCTGGTACATCCTCTGCCCGCCCGAGGAGGGACCGCTGACCGATGAAAAACGTGAGCGCTTCATCGGACTCAACCAGCGCCACAACCATCAGGATGAACCGGCCGGTGACGGAGAATCGGTCGCTCTCTGGGATCCCGTATGGCGCGTTGTCGCTCCCGACTTTGAAGGAACTCCCCGGAAACTCCCGGAATTCCGTGGCAGAAACAATGTGCTCACCCTGCATCCGTGGAACTCGGAAAAACCGGCAGCCATCCAGCGGGTTGTCACCCTGCCACAGGGGCGACGCTCGGTTCTGCACCTCGATGTCGCGGCCCATGAAAAAGGTGACTGGCACCTCAAGGTCCACGCCAATGACCGGGTAATCCATGAGCAGTCTGTCGATGCTGAAACCGCTGACTGGCATCATGTCGAGGTCGATCTCACCGAGTATGCCGGCCAGAAAGTCACTCTCTTCTGCGCCAATCATGCCAATGACTGGTATTACGAATTCTCCTACTGGGGCTCCGCCCGGGTGATTTCCTCCGACCTGGACGGGAGTGCCAGGAATCCCTCCAAATCAGAAGCTGTCGATACCGCTTCCGTTAAGGGGCCCTGATCTGAATAGCCGGTTCAGCCTTCATCTCCCCGGGGTGCCAGGTACATTGTACCTGGCACTTCTCCGTACGGATCCTTTGAAAAAG
Organism: Verrucomicrobiia bacterium; assembly: GCA_030425355.1. GTDB lineage: Bacteria > Verrucomicrobiota > Verrucomicrobiia > Limisphaerales > JAJOIW01 > JAJOIW01. The sequence goes on along the minus strand of JAUIAG010000093.1, from coordinate 6,057 downwards.
GAGCCTGGCACCGCGTGAATTTACCAGCGGTGACCGGATTTTCTGACGGGGTGGTGATGAGCGGCGGGATTTTGTGAATTTAGGGTGACAGCGGACTGGCAATCAGACACTTCGGGGTTTATAACCAGAACGCGGTTGCCATGGGGTTGTGTCGGGACGCAGTTATGCAGTCGCTTCCATAGAGGAATCAGGTTGATGCAGACACTCTACAACATTCTGCTGGCGGTGTTCATGATTCTCGTTTCGCCATTTTACATGGTGAAGCTGTGGCGTCGCGGCAACTGGCAGCAGGGATTCGGGCAGCGTTTTGGCCGCTTCGATCACAAGGTCAAGCAGTCGGTGACAAACAGTCACGTGGTGTGGGTTCATGGAGTCAGTGTCGGCGAGGCCAACATAGCCATCAATCTGGTGAATAAGCTTCATACGATGAAGCCACTGCTCAAATTTGTGGTTTCATCCACCACCACCACCGGGATGCAGCAGTACAGAGCCAAACTCCCGAGCTATGTGACCAAAATTTACTACCCTTTTGATCTCAGGAAGTATGTATCGCGGGCTCTCGGGGTGATTCGTCCCGAGCTGGTAATTCTCGTGGAGGCTGAGATCTGGCCGAATTTCCTCTGGCGGGCCCGTCGGCGGCGGATTCCGGTCATGCTGGTGAATGCGCGGATTTCCCGTAAGTCCTTTCAGCGCTACAAGCGTTTCGGATTTCTGTTCCGGCCACTTTTCCAGCAGTTTGCCATGGTGGGAGCCCAGAATGAAGAGGACCGCCAGCGTCTTATCGAGCTTGGTTGCCGCCCTTCGGTTGTTCATGTGACCGGGGCCATGAAATTCGATATGGTGGCACCCCCTCCTCAGGTTCGCCTTGAAGTCCCCAAGCTCCTTGAGCTGATCGGCGTTCCGGTCAATACCCCGGTGCTTCTTGCGGGCAGCACTCACGCCGGGGAAGAGAAGATAATCGCGCGGCTGTATCAAAATCTGAAAAGGCAGTTTCCCTCGTTGTTTCTGATCCTTGTTCCCCGTCATTTTGAGCGCTGCGGGGCGGTCGGGGCCGAGATCAGGGAGTTGGGAATTCCCTTTCATTTCCGCACTGAACTTTCATCCATGCGTCATCCGGCGGGATCCCGCACCGTGGATTGTCTGATCGTGAACTCCACGGGGGAGCTGGTATTTTTCTACGAGGTGGCGACGGTGGTTTTTATCGGCAAGAGTCTGTGTGGTGAGGGTGGACAGAACCCGATTGAACCGGCCAGTATGGGACTGCCGGTTGTTTTCGGCCCCAACATGCAGAATTTTTCCGAGATTGCAGCGGCTCTGGCAGCCAATGGTGCCGCGATCCAGGTGAAGGATGAGGTGGAACTGGAGAGGGCATTTGAAAAACTCCTGCTCAGTCCATCCATGCGACATGCGATGGGATCAGCCGCGATCGAGACGACACGCGAGCGCCAGGGAGCCCTCGGAAAGACACTGGACCTCATTGAAAAATACTTCCCTGAAATCGAGTGATGCCTTTGCCCCGCCTGGCGCGATCTGAGCCGACACGGCGATGGACGTTCTCCATCTGATGGATCCGAAGTTGCCAAGGCTGCCCATTTTATAGAATATGGTCGAGGCGCTGATGCAGATATCCAGCAGCCGGCAATTGATGGAGCACCCTGATCCGATGAGTGAGTGGCAGCCTGACAACCCGACCCGCGACCTTTCAAAACTCCGCAGAGTCAGTCCCGGAAATTCTTTTTCCGACCGGCCGGTTCGGGTGGCGTCACTGATTTTCCTGTTGTGTGTTGTGTCTTCCGGGTTCCTGCCGGTGTCCGGCCAGCAGGTCAATATCACCCCGTTGCAGCCTCTGAAGCCCGATCCCGGCCTCACCTTTCTCATGGGGTTGAACTGGGCGATGGAAGGCCCTGACAGTCCCAATTTCGATCGCGCGGTGCAGGCCCTGCAGGGTGCTGCCGAAAACAACAGTCGTGCCGCGCAGTCCATCCTCGGCAGGATGCTGGTGCAGGCAAAGGACAGCACGCGTTTCCGCACCGGGATCGCCTGGCTTCAGAGGGCGGCCCGGGGAGGGGACGGGGAAGCCTGCTGGATGCTGGCGGCTATCTACCGCACCGGCGGACCGGGCGTGAATCCCGACAAGGCGCTTGCCCTCGAATTCATGGAACTCGCGGCGGAAAGCGACCTTCCGGAGGCGGCCTTTTCTCTGGCGGCCTTTCTGGACAGCCCGGCGGCATCCAGCAGCGAAATGGTGGATGCCATCAAATGGTATCGCAAGGCTGCCGGGCAGGGGAACCTCAAGGCGCAGATGCGTCTGGCATACCTCTTTCACACCGGCCGGCATGTGAATCGCGATCTTGACGAAGCCATCCGCTACTACACGATGGCAGTGGAGCAGGGCAGCCGCGATGCCATGTACAACCTCGCGCAGGTGTACGACTTCGCCCCGGCTGAGAAAAGAGATGTGCGCAAGGCGGCTGATTATTACCGACAGGCGGCTGAAGCCGGGCACCAGGGATCACAGCTGTTCTTTGCCCAGAAAATCCTTCAGGGCCAGGCTGCCGAAACCAGTTTCGATGTCGCCCTCGACTTTCTTTCCCGCGCCGCTGAATCCGGCATGCCGCGGGCACTCTTCCAGTTCGGCATCATTCAGATGGAATTCGCGAAGGATCAGGATGATGCGAATGCCGCCATCAACGCCCTTGAACGGGCTGTGAACGCCGATATCAAGCCCGCCATGGTCGAGCTGGCGAGACTTTATTTCTTCGGTCGTCTCCCCTGGGTCCCAGCCGATCCGCAGCGGGCGGTCCGGCTGTACGAGACACTGGCGCGGGATGGCAATCGCGAAGCCCAGGCTCTGCTCGGGTATTTTTATCAGACGGGTGAAGGCGTCCAGGCTGATGCCCCGACAGCCGCCAGTTATTATCTTCAATCAGCAAAGGATGGATCGGTTGAGGCCCAGTACAATCTTGGGATGATGTATTTCAATGGCCAGGGCATCCAGCAGAGCCGTTTTGAGGCCATCCGCTGGCTGACACAGGCGGCCGAGAAAGGCCATCCGCTGGCTGCGCTCAATCTTGGGGTTGTCTATCGCAAGAGCAACGACCAGACACGCGCCATGGAGTGGTTCCGCAAGGCCGCGGAGAATGGCGTGGACTCGGCGGCATTCTACCTCGGCGTGCTGTTTGACGAGTCGATGCGTCAGCAGTCAGCCCGCAGGGAAAGTCTGCGGTGGTTCCGGACTGCGGCCCGGTCCGGCAACGTCAAAGCCCAGTATTCGCTGGCTTACCGGCTCATGGAGAACCCAACACCCCGGGAAAACCTTGTCGAAGCCTATCAATGGTTCAGGGTCGCTGAAGCGAACGGTGATACCAACGCCGCGATTGCTCTCAGGCGGCTTGAGAACCAGCTGATGCCCGACGAAATCGAACGTGCCTCGGCGGAAGCCGACAGGATCATTCGTGGAAAATCTGTTGAGCAATAAGGATTCTGGAATTTCAGCAAACTCCTGTCACGTCGCCATGTCACCGGGTCACTGCAGCAGTTTTCCCAGCCTTCTTCGGGGGCGGGGGCTTCAGGATCATAAGTGGGCTGTCGATATCACTCCTGAGTTGCCGGCTGTGCCAGCCCCGGCCATCGTGCCTGTTTATCGAGAAAATATCTGATTCATGAGACTCTTTTTTATCTGCCCTTCGGAGCTGACGAAATTCAAGGGAGCTCCCAAGGGGTTCATTGAGATCTACGAAGCGGTTCAGCGCCGCGGTGTCGATTGCCGTATATTCGCCCCGTCCGACCTCGGCAGTCCCCATGATTTCGAAACCATGCCGTGGGACCGAAAGCATCGCGAGTTCCCCATATACCTCCGTCAATTCATGGAAAAAAACCGCAATGATTTTGACGCCATCGAATTCGAGCACTTTTTTCTGCCGTATCCGGCGAATGAAGTGGTTCCGGACAAGGTGAAGATTTCGCGGTGTTCGATCCTGACGCACCAGCTGATGCATTACAACCTGCCGCATTTCGGGGGACTTCGTCCTTTGCTGGGGCGGATCGTCAACGGCGCCCGGCGCAAACGGGAACTGCTGGCCAGGCTGGATTATGCCGACCGAACCATTCGCAACTGTGATCTGGTCAATGTTCCCAACGAGTATGACAAACAGCGTCTGATCTCCGAGGGCATACCGGAGGAGAATATTGCGGTTGTTCCCTACGGTCTGACCGAGGAACGACTGCAGCAGCTGGCGGATGTCTCACTTGGATCGGTTGAAAACCCCGTGATCACTTTCGTCGGCACATATGACGAGCGGAAGGGTGGAGTCGAAATGCCGCAGATATTCCGCCGGATTCTCGATGCCATCCCCGGTGCGCGGTTCCGCCTTCTGGGAACCAGGGGCCTTTTCCAGACTGCCGGGCAGGTCTATTCCAAATTCCCGGCTTCGATGCATGCCCGCATTGAGGTCGTTCCGACGTTCAATCCTGATTCGATACTGGATCACCTTGCTGGCTCCACGGTGGGCATATTCCCGTCGCATCTTGAAAGCTTCGGTTTCGGGGTATTGGAAATGCTGGGTGCCGGAATCCCTGTTGTGGCCTATGACGTGCCGGGGCCTCCAGTGATGCTGCGTGAGGACATGCTGGTGGGCAAGGGCGACTGGCAGGCCCTCGCTGACAAAGTCATCCAGTGGCTGAGAAATCCTGAGCTGCTCAAGGCCGATTCAGACTGGTCCGAGAAGCGTGCCCGCGACTTTCATTACGATATTGTGGCTGACAAAACCATTGCAGCCTATCAGGGGGCAGTCGACCGCAAGCGTGCGAAGCTGGCGGCTCTCTGATGGTTCCTCAATCACTTTTCTGACGGTTCACGTGGTTGGCGGAGTGGATTGCCACGAACCACGAGATGAGGATCGCCACGTACATGACCCCGAACAGAGACTGCAGGATGCTCAGGGACCGGGTCAGCTGGCTGGCGGGAAGCATATCGCCGTATCCCACCGTCAGCTGGGTGATGAAGCTGTAATACAGCACCAGACTGTATTCCGGATTCTCTCCGGGAGGAATGGATACGTGTGTCAGGGCTCCCGGCTCATGCCAGAGTATCATGCCGTAAATATTGGCGAAGGCGATTGCCACCAGGACGTAAAGTGAAACGGCATCCTCAATTTCAATGGCAGTGATCTCCCGGACCCCGAACACCCACTGTCGAAGAAGGTAAGCCAGCGCCGCGTGGGCGAGCGTCCACAGAAATGATTCGAGATCAAAGCCGTCCCATTCAAAACCTGCCAGATCCATCCCCCAGGCCACGGCTCCGATAGACAGCACAAGGGCCCCCCAGGCCACCGAGTGACTCAGTCGCCATGCCACATATCCATAAATGAGGATGATGGCAGCGTCCCAGACGTGGTGCATCATTCCGGCTGAAAGCAGCTCCAGACCGAGGACCTCGAGCAGCAGGCATGCGAAAAGCAGGTGATGAGCCATCCGGTCCCGCTGCAGGGCAACTTTTCCATTCCCGGCTGCACGGGGATCTGCCGACGGTTTCATATAGTCCAATAACGGCGTCAGTTGTCTTTATCGCTGCTGCCGGTGATGTCCGCGCTGCTTTCATCAGATTTGGAAGCCGGCTTGCGGACCACATAAACATTGTTGTGATAAAGCGTGCCGCTGTCCGGCAGGATTCTGGAGAGCAGCAGCCCGAGTATTGTCACCGGTGCAATGAAAACCGGGTTGAGCAAGATTTTCAGCGTCAGCGATCGGGGCAGAAGGTACTGGCAGACATAGGCGTTCCACATTTGGAGGACCGTCGCGACAAATGGCGTGGTCCTTCGTGAATCAACGATCTCAAAACCTGCCTCCTTCATCAGGTGCTCGATGGCGAAGGAAGTGTAACGCGCGAAATCATAGGGCACTTCGTGCTCCTCCCACACAAACGGCAGCGTCATCAGCATGTGCCCTCCTGGCCGCAGCACGCGGTGCAGTTCCTTCAGCACCTCCGGCAGATTGAAAACGTGTTCGAAGACCTCGGAGGTGAAGACCGAGTCAAAGGAGTCGTCATCGAATGGAATG
>JAUIAG010000092.1 GCA_030425355.1 Verrucomicrobiia bacterium | reverse complement strand
CCCTCTGCGGATTTTCAAAGAAACCGGATCTGTGGCGGAAATCAGTGGATGGAGTGAGATTGGAGCATCCCGGCGCTCAATAACTTCTAAACCTTCAATCCGAGAGTTCGATACTCAATCACGGATTGATCGGGGCCACAGATCATTGATTTGTGGCCTCACACAGTTGTCATTTATCATGAAAATAAACAAAGGAACAGAAGTCAGGAAGCTTCTGTACTCGGTTTTTGCCATTTCGATGGCCGTGGCTACGAGTATGCCGGTATACGGCAGGATTTCAAGGCCTGAGAATTTGAGTCTTGCTTCCCTTAACATGCAGTTGAATGGCTGGCCTGGCGGCAGTAACAAGTCGTGGATTATCAAGTCTGAGGTGGACCTTGTCGAGGGTGTAAAGCCTGGCGCGGTGACTGGAGAAATTGCCAACCTGGTTGATGAGATGCCAAATCTTTCAAATGCTGGCTATAGGGTTGACAGTCCGGAATTTGCCTCTGTCATCGTCAAACTGAAAACCCAGCAGAAAGTTCGGTATGTGGCCGTTTCGCCTTCAGCGGAATTGTGGACTGATTCACAAAGGCTCCTTGATTCCTCGATCATGATCAGAGATTCGAACGGAGTTATAGTTTATGATTCAGCTGCGAAAAGTGCCAATGTTCTGTTTGTTGCGGGAAAGGATCCGGTAAATGCTGACGATGCGACAGCCGTTCCGTCGTGGTTTATTTTTGATTTGAAGGGAACCTATGATGCGAAGGAAATTGAGTTTGGGGACAACGGCCTGGCTATTCAGGAGATAGAAGCCTACTCCAATGAACAGGGCCGGCTTGCAGAGCTGCAGGCCCTTGAGATGCATGGATGGAACGGTGGTCTGGTCAGCGGTCTGATCTCCACAAACACCGTGGACATTACAAATCTCTCAGGAGATGCAACGCCGGACAGTTCAACAGACCTGGTGACACTGGTCAACGGGGTTGCCGATATCGGCGCGGGTTTTCAGTCAGCGACCGACGCAAGGATAAGGATCGACTTCAAAGATCCCGAAGGCAGGGCCATTCGATACATTGCCGTATCGCCACGAAGTGGAAGCTGGGGGACACTTGCCAATCTTGCCGAGGTGTCAGCGAGTGTGCGCGGAACCGATGGTCACATCAGCTTCAGCACAGCCGATCACCCGTTTTCGCGATACTATGTGCGCGGTTCCGCGACGAAGCCCTCCTATCTCATCCTTGATATGGGACAAAGTCTGGTGGCTTCAGCTGTTGAGATTGGCGCGGACTACCTGGATCTGCAGGAAGTGGATGCCTACCCGCAGTTGCCGCCCCTCGAACAGTTTTCCCGTCCGGGGCTTGCCTTTTATGAGTATCCAATGCCATCGGGCGGTGAATGGCCTGAACTTGGTTCTCTGGCGATTAATAAGGGAGTCACCTCAACATTCACCACGGACGCCCATATCAATTCGTCCTCCTATATGCTTCGCTTTCAGTCACGGTTCTGGGTGACTGAATCCTCCACTTATCGCTTCATGTTCGGACCCAACGGGAAAACCCGGTTCCTGCTCGATGGAATGGTTCAGGAATACAGCACTGTTGATAACAAAGACACGAGCATACAGTTGCTTGAGCCTGGAATGCATGAAATCACTGTGGACTTCAAGGCCTCTTCAGAGGCTGATGAGCTCGAAGTTCTGATTGCACGGGACGGGCAGGAGCCGGTGAGGCTCGATACAAAAAACCTTTTTCTTCCGGAAGGTTTTGAAGCTTTGAACATCGATTCGGGAAGACTCCCGCTGAAGGTAGGTATTGTTTATTCACCCGCCACCGAACTTGCCTACGGTGATGCCTTTCAAGTCAGGCAGATATATGCAGCATGTCAGCTGCAGAGTGTGATGGCCGGCGTGCCATTTGATCTGATCGAACCGGCAGAGCTGCTGAATTACAGCTCAATGACCAACCGGTTTGGTGCACTGATTATCCCCTCGCTGGATGGATTCACTCCGAAGGACTCCAGAGTCGTGGCGACCAATCTGCAGAAGCTGATGACTCTTGACGGTGTGGGCATTGTCGCTTCCTCGGATCTTTTCTCCTACAACGCTCAGGGAGTTTTTGTGGAGAACCAGTCGACACCTCTGATGGAGCAGATTTTCAAGATCCGTCCCCGCTTCTGGGGAGATAACCTCCCTTCCACCGTTTCAATCCCGGGGCCGGATGAAAATGGTGCCACTCATCCAATACTGAAGCTATATGGCGAAAGTGGCCAGATCCTTGATTACAAAGGAATGTGGTTCACGGAATTCGAGCCGATAGAGAACGCATCGGCTGATGTGATTGCTACAATTGAGGCCGGGGGAAATACATATAACGGCATTCTGACCGGCACACGGGGAACCGGCAAGTTCGTCCATTTCTCCAATATGGACCTGATGATGGATACACGGATGATCTGGGCTTCACTGAGATGGGTTTTCTCCCAGGATGCCCACGGGTCGCCGATTCATCTTTCACCGACACGCGAGAACGGCCTGTTCCTGGCCCGTAATGACATGGATCTGTCCCGATTCTTCTTTGCTCTGAACCAGACTGAATTCCCGCTGCTGGAGTTCCTCAAGGACTGGAAGGCCAAATACAACTTCGTTGGATCCTACTACATCAATAATGGAAACAACCCTGCTGCAGGCGAATTCACCGACTGGAGTGTTTCAAAGCCTCTTTACGATGACTATATAGCCCTCGGTAATGAAATTGGAACACACAGTTACACCCACCCGCAGCGGACGGCCGATCTGGATGCCAACACACTGCGATTCGAGTTTGAGCAATCGAAGATAGAAATAGAAGCAGGTCTTGGGAACACGGTTTACGGCACGGCCATTCCCGGAGAAGATGAAACCCTCTTTGTGGTGGATGAGTTGAAGAAGTATCTTGACTACATTTCCGGTCACGGCTTTTACAGTCAGTCGGACAGGTATCAGAATCCCAGCATAGGATATCTCACGCCGGCTGATGATCTGCTGTACTTCAGTCTTAACATGACACCGGACTATGTTCTGGGTGATGTGATGATGCTGCCTCCTGAACAGAGCATTCAGTTCTGGAAGGACGAAATGGCGTCGGCAGTTCGTGGCATGCCGAAGGGAGTGCTGCAGTTTCTCTGGCACGATTATGCGGTGACGACTGCCGTAGCCAGCGGTAAATACTCAGTCGCCATGATTGAGGAGACTATTCGTGAGGCCTATCAGCGCGGTTACGAATTCCTGACTCTTGAGGACTTCATGTTCAGATTCCGGGCGGCTCGGAATAACTCCGTCAATTACTTCTGGACGGATACGGACTCTCTGACTGTTCAGGTGAATGGTGACGGACTTGGTCAGTATGCCATGGAACTGTCGGAGAATCTGACCATTGGCTCCGTCGCAAACTGGTATGCCTATGACGATGACACCGTATTCGTACCCGAGAGTGGGGGAATCTTCGAGATCAGCATGTCCACATCGCCGGATGCAGTGACCCGCATCAGTAAACTTCCCATGCGGATGAAACTGCGCAACACTACAGGAGACGGCGAGAACCTGACTTTTGATGTGAATGGTGAAGGTGTTGTCGAAGTGACGCTGAACACCAGCCTTGGACAGAAATATCAGGTCATGGGAATCCGCGATTTCGACTATACCGAAACCGGTCTCATCAGGATGAATCTGCAGCCCTCGGGTGAACACAGGATTCAAATCCAGAAGACTGATAATATCCTGCCTCTTGTCAGTGACATCAGCATTGCCGGTGACTGGGAAGTCACTCTGCCATTTGATGTCCAGGCCAGAGATTTCGACGGCACGGTGGAATCCATCATCATTACCCGTCAGCCGGCCCACGGCACAATTCAGATGAGTGGATTCAGCGGCTCATACACCTCACAGCCAGGATTCACCGGTGTGGACACCTTTGAATTTGTTGTCGTCGACGACAAGGGTGCGCAGAGTCTTCCGGCTCTCGGGACAGCCTCTATCAGTCCCACCAACCTCAGCGACGGGCTCAATTACTACAATCCAATGAATCGTGAATTCGTTCTCGATGGATCGTTTGATGAATGGGAATCACTCGAACCGGCTTTAATTGATCCGGTTGATGCGTCCGGGACAAACGACCGGCTTGATTTCCGCCAGATTTCCCTGGCTCACAATTCAGAGCAGTTTCTCATTTCATATGTCAGCGAAAGGCCTGCTCCGCTTAACTGGGCCCATAACATCTATATTGATACAGATGCCAACCCGGGCACTGGTTATCAATATTGGCATGTTGGTGCGGATCTGCTTATACAGGCGGGGAAAGCCTATCAATATCTCGGGACGGGCACGGAATGGTCGTGGCAGGCTCTGACCACCGCCAAGATTGCCACTGCAGCCGATAACACCCGTTTTGAAATCAGCGTGGATATGGACAGCATCGGAGCAACCGATTACTTGCAGATGGTCTTCCTCGCGGATAACTTTGCCTACTCCGGATCGACGTTCGACTTTGCTCCGGATGGCTTCACCACAGCTGCCGAGAAGATCGAATACTACTTCATAGATCCGAATGGAAACTTTGCACCATCGGCGACACCTGACTCTGCTGTGATCCTGAAAGATTCTGCAAGGCAGTTCACGCTGAAGGGTGTTGATCGTGAGTCTGCCAGTCTTTCCTACAGCATCAGCAGGCAACCCGCACATGGCGTCCTGGACGGACTGCCACCAGACATCACCTATACTCCGGATCCCGGATTCATCGGAGAGGACTACTTCGAGTTTGTTGTCTCGGACGGAGAATTGAGTTCGTCACCTGCGAGGGTTTCCATCAGGGTGGTTGAGTTTCCGTCAGACGGTATATACTCAAACGACGGGTCCATGGTCTTCCTTGACGGGAACATGAGTGAATGGAAGACATTGACGCCGCTGCCGTCAGACAGTGTGGAATCTCCTGAACCACCTGCCGGGCATGACTGGAACACAGCTTATCTCGCCCACGATACATCCAGTCTTTTCGTGGCGATCAGCAACAACGCGCCCATTACCTTAAACTGGGGTCTGATGATGTTCATCGACAGCGACAGGAATCCATCCACCGGGTTCAAACTGGGGGCAGCTCCTGATTACGGGTTCGATGTCATGGTGCAGGGAAGCGGGATCTTTTCCTACACCGGGACCGGTCTGGATTGGGCATGGAATTTCGTCGCCTTCACCGATCGCGGGGTCAAGGACAATGTTATAGAGTTCAGAGTCCCGCTTTCCAGCCTTGGAATAGCCTCCATACCGGCCCAGGTGGACATCCTCTTCTATGCAGACAACAGTGCATTTGCCGGGGGGACCTTCATTGATCTCTATCCGGATGCCGGTTCCTCCACTGGTGATGTGTGGACATATGAATTCCGCAACTTCCCTGCTTCGCAGAACACAGGTGACATTCCTGTTCAGATCGCACCATCATACAACCATGTCCTGACTGTCTATGAGAAATCGCCACAGGCACTGACGAGTTCCATGGATGAAGGTGAGGAACCGCTTGTATTCAAGCTGCGGTTCGAAGCAGAGCCGAGATCAAAATGGAATCTGAGGAAATCGACTGACCTCCGTACATGGTCGGGAATTCATTCGTGGACCGTTTATGGAGCCAATGCGGAAGTTATCCTGCCGCCAGATTTCTTCGATGATGAGGCATCCCACTTCTTCCTGGAAGGATCCGCCGCAGACGATAGCAGGCCAGCAGGGTTTTAATTCCCTCACAGGGAATTTCTATACAGACAAGCAAGACAGCTGAATAAATAGCAATCCGTTATCCGTGCCCGAATTGATATTCGGTGCACGGATTTCGTTTTCTCAGTAATTGAGCCAGGCACCGGCGGGCAGGCGTACAATCAATGCAGGGCCGGAATAACCAGGAGAGTTGCTGGAAAGATGAATCGAACCGTATGGAAGCGAAGTCAGGCCCTGAGAGCCTGACGGTAGAGGATTTCAAAATCGTTCGTGGTGATGTCACGCGGATTGAACAGCCTGGTCCACTGATTGTATGCTTCACCGGCCATGACAGGAATCATGTTTCCATCGACCCCGTGACTGGTGAGGCTGGCGGGGATATGCGCTGTTTCCAGGAGTTCGAAGAGTTTGTCGACGAGGATGCTGACTGAATGGCTATGGTCGTCGTTCCGGCCCTTGAGGGCGGCGACATTGACGAGCTCTGCATAAATAGCACGTGCGTCAGGATTCTCACTGTTGAAACGGACCACATGGGGCAGCATGATTCCCACCGCTATGCCGTGAATTACATCAAAGTGGGCCGTCAGTGGATTGGCCATGGAATGAGCGGCACCGAGCATACTGTTTTCAATGGCCATCCCTGCATAGGCGGCACCGAGCAGCATCCGGCCGCGTGCATCGAGGTTCTCCGGTTCGTCCAATGCCTGCTTCAGACTGTGGACGGCTATCTGGAATGCCCGCTGCGCATACATCATGGAGAAAGGGTTTCTTTTTTTGCTGACGGCGGATTCCACGGCGTGGGCAATGGCATCCACGCCGGTGTGGGCAGTCACAGAAAAGGGCAGAGTCATCGTCAGCTCGGGGTCGAGCAGGGCGACTCTTGGTGCGGCCTTGAAATCCCCACACGCCATCTTCATGTGTGTGGTGGCGTCGGAAATGAGGGCAAAGGACTGGCATTCACTCCCCGTACCGGCAGTGGTTGGAATCGCAATAACGGGCAGCATCGGTTTGTCTGCTTTTCCAAAACCCCAGTAGTCCTTCATCTGCCCTCCGTTGGTGATGAGGAAGTTGGCGCCCTTGGCTGTGTCCATGGCGCTGCCTCCGCCGATCCCGACCAAAAGATCCGCTCCAAGGTCGACGGCGGCATCACGGCATTTTTTAACGCAGTCGGTGGTCGGATTTTCAATCACATCCTTGAATATTGCCGACTCAATACCGGCGGCGCGGAGCAGATTGCAGGCCCGGTCGGGGTGACCGGTCTGCATCAGTCCCGGATCGGTGACGATGAGGGCCCTGCCGGCAGAAAGCGTTTTTGCGATGTCACCGATCTCATTGAGTTTGCCGTTGCCGAAAACCAGGCGGGTTCGTGCCTGGTAATCAAATGAGATGTTGTCGACAATATTCGGATCGTATTTGCCCATGGAAAAAGCGGCCGGAGGACCGGCCGCGTCAAGTGTTGAGAGATCTGATCAGGCTGCCGCTCTTTCGTAGGAGCGGCGACGATACAGGAACTCAAAGAGATTGCCCTCGTGAGGCTGGTCCCATGAGATTTTCATTGTGGACACCGGGCCTATATTGAGTCGGTCGATATTGTCAGCGTCCATGAGCTGGTTGATGAACCTTTCTTCCCGGGTAATCGCGGTCACCACAAGAGTGGGGCCGATTTTATCAAGCATTTCAGCCTGGGGGACTTCCACCACACTGGCGTAGGGGCACAGAAATTCCCGATTGGCGAGAGGGTGATCCCAGCTGCTGCACTGCACTACCGTAGGCCGGAGGTAAATTCCGCCGTCCATCTCCACTTTCCTGGGGCCATTCCGATAAGCAGCTGTTACATCAATCGCACCGGCGGTTTTGAGGTCCTCCTCAATCGCGCCGTCGATGTATTCGGCCATCATCGGGTTGGCAAAACCGGAGAGTCTGGCCTCAGGGTCATCCGCCCGCACCGGTTTGATAGGACCGAGCTTTCTGGCAAGCGCGTCGGCAATTTCTTTGGCGTATTTCGGCACGAGAACAGCCGAAGCGTTGATGCAGGACCTGCCGCCATTATCGGCGATTGATCCGGCAATCACATCGATGAAGTCCGGCCAGTTCTCAATCTGGTCCTCACCGATAAGAATTTTCGAGAATCCCGGGCCGTGCACCTGGACTGCGGGGTTGTTGGCATATTTGTCGGTTGTTTTCTTGTCACCGAAAATGAGTGCACGCCCGCAGTTTTCCATGATCGCACTGGAACCTTCGTGGTCGGTCGGGTAGAAACCGAAGGCTTCCGCAGGGCAGCCGGCGGCGATGAAAGCCTGGATGAGGCGGTACGGAGTCCACGGTTCTTCGCGACCGGGTTTTATGATAACCGGGATCTTGAGAGCTATGGACGGCAGCCAGAGCGAGTTGACCGCCGGAGAGTTGCTGGGCATCACCAGCCCGAGGGACTGGGTGGTGGCAAAATAAGCCACGGGCACTCCGCCCTGTTCGCCTGCGCCGCTGTCGAGCACGGAGGGATCCAGCCCGCGTGTCAGCCCGCGCAGAATCGTCGGCATTTCTGTCAACACGTGGGTGATTTTCGTCATGTTGCGCTGGACCATGACGTGGGGAAGACCGCTGGTGGAGGAGAGCTGGGAAACGTATTCCTCCGCTGACTGAGTTTCGCCTCCATCGCCCAGTGGCAGAGTTCCGTTCATGAAGAACTCACCTGCCCTGGCGCAGATATCAAAAAGTTTTGCAGTGGGGATGGCGCGGAGCGCATTCCGGGATCGTTCGATGTCCTTGAGGTCACGCCGTATTACGCCGGCGTTGACAGAACTGACCTTCAGGAGCGTCTCCCTGGTCCGGTAGTCCTGGACTTCGTTGATATTGAGACTTCGGTAGTTTTGTCCTCTGCGAATTGCGGGAATATGTGGTATCGCCATGGTAATGCATTCGATCCCGGGCCGGATTCGGATCGGGAAAAATTCAGTTTTTTCGGTTTCCTGTTACTGGGACTGAGACACCTGAGTGCTTTTCGGTTCGATGCGAATGATCTGGCTGTCTGTATTCTGCCCCCAGTTGGTTCCATATTCGATCATGTAAAGGCACCCGTCCGGTCCGAGCTCCATGTCCATGGGCCTTTTGAAAGTCATGTCCGGGCAGAATCTTTCCATGCCGGCTATGGATTCATCGGGGTTCAGTTTTACTGCAATGACCCAGTTCCGAGACCATTCATAGATGAAAAGTGTATGATCCAGGGATTCTGGCAACTTTTTTGATGAAGGATTTTCGGGATCAAAGTAATAGACCGGCCCGGCCATGGCGGTTCGCCCGCCGCCGGCATTGACGACGGGGAAGCGTGCGGAGGGAGCATGCGGGTAGTAGATGAAGGCCGGTCTGGCTGGCGGCAGTTGTTCAAGGCCGGTGTTGTTGGGAGAGTTGTTGATGGGTGCCCGCGGCTTGAAGCGCTCGAGCTTCTTCCCGGACTCATAGTCGTATTCGAAATACGCGCTGTTGTTCCCGACAAAGTATGGCCATCCGTAAAATCCCGGTTCGAGTGCCTGATTGACTTCGTCGAAGCCGGCGGGACCGAAGTCCGGGTTGTAATTCCCTGCATCCGGGCCGACATCACCCCAGTAAACTGCTCCTGAGCGGGAATCCACACCGATGCGGAATGGATTCCGGCATCCCATGACATAGATTTCGGGGCGGGTGTTCGGTGTGCCTTCCGGGTAGAGGTTCCCCTGAGGGATGGTGTAGGAACCGTCTTTGGTCGGATGAATCCGCAGCACTTTGCCGCGCAGGTCGTTGGTGTTGGCGGCTGATTTCTGGGCATCCCACGGGTGGCGGTTCGGACGCTCGTCCATTGGTCCGTAACCATTCCGGTTTTTGGGCTGGCTGTCATCAAAGAACGGGTTGGTGTTGTCGCCGGTGCTCAGATAAAGATTCCCGTGGTCGTCAAAATTCACGGAACCGCCGGAGTGGCAGCACTGCTCGCGCTGGCTGCGGACCTGGAGGACCATTTTCTCGGATTCCATATCCAGCTTCCCGTCGGTGATGGTGAAGCGAGCGAGGCGGTTGAAACCGTATTTGCCCTTTTCGTCGGTCAGGGTCTCCGGTTCGCCGTAGTAGAGAAAAATCCAGTTGTTTTCTTCAAAATCGGGATGGAGGCTGAGGCCGAGGAGTCCGTCCTCAAGACCGGTGAATGCCTCGACCTTGCCGATGGCCTCGGTTTTGCCTGAGTCAGGATGGTAAACCTTGACGGTGCCGCCACGTTCCGCAATGAAAACCCGGCCGTCATGGGCGATGTCCAGTTCCATGGGATCAACCAGCGTATCCCTGTAGGTTCCATCTTCACCTTTTTCATCACTCACAAGGACGACCTTGCGGAATTCACCGGATTCCTGGGGGCCCATATGGGAATGGTCCTTGACGTCCTGGGCACTGGCACTCAGGAACGATCCGCAAATGGCAGTCAGAGCCAATGCCAGTGTTCGTCCCCCCCGTGAAAGGTTCTTGAATGAGAATGGTTCCATGGCGTTATGGTCTATGAAAACCCCCTTTTCGTCCATGAGATTTTGGCCGCATCCATGGTCTGCGCATGCTGTGATTTGTCTGTTTCAATCGTGCGCTGCCATATTATCGGGAATGGTTGTCTTTCTTCATCGCGTTGCATTCATGATGAACAGGCGGGCGGTGATGGGTGACTTTTCCCATCCACAAAAAAAGCTCCGTTGAGGAGCTTTGAATTGAGGATGGCTGTTCCGCGTTGAATCCGTGTGGCCGGCCCGGCTCAGGGAGTTTCAGAGGCGGCTTCTTTCATGGTGCGCTGCCGCTCATTATACAGGTGCCGGTTGACGGCGTTGAGGTAGGCCCGGGCGCTGGCTTCGACAATATCCGTCCCGGCACCGCGGCCGGGGATGAGTTTGCCGTCACCGAAATCCGCCTGGATATTGACTTCTCCAAGTGCGTCCTTTCCCTGTGAAACGGCCCTGATGTTGTAGTTCATCAGCTTGCCGCGGGTTTTGGTCAGGCGGTCAATGGCTTTCAGAGCGGCGTCTACGGGGCCGTCCCCGACCCCGGCATCCTGCATTCTGTGCACCGATTTTTTCTCGGCATCGACCCGCGAGATTTTCACGGTGGCCGTCGGAATGGTGTCCGTCCCCGATGTCACATTCAGGTATTCGAGTTTCCATGTCTCCGGGACTTCCGTGATGTGCCCTTCGACGATCGCGGCAAGGTCGTCATCGTAGACAAACTTTTTCTTGTCACCCACTTCCTTGAATCTTTTGAAGATCGTGGCGACATCCTCTTCGGTGACCTTGTAGCCAAGATGCTTGAGTCGTGCGGCGACGGCGGCCCGCCCGCTGTGCTTGGTGAGCGGCAGCTCGGTGGATCCCCAGCCAACTTCCTCAGGGTCAATGATTTCATAGGTTTCCCGCTTTTTGAGGATACCGTCCTGGTGGATGCCTGAGGAGTGGGCGAAGGCATTTTCCCCGACGATGGCCTTGCTTCGCTGAACGCTGAGGCCGCTCATACGGGCGACCAGTCGGGAGGTTTTGACAATCTCGCGCGTATTGATGCCGACGTTGAACTCGCCGAAAAAGTCCTGCCGGGTTTTGAGAGCCATGACCACTTCCTCGAGAGCGGCGTTGCCGGCCCGTTCACCGATACCGTTTATGGTGCATTCAATCTGTCTGGCTCCACCGCGTATCGCCGCGAGGCTGTTGGCCACGGCAAGGCCGAGGTCGTTATGGCAGTGAACACTGATGATGGCCTTTCCGTTCTGGAATTCCTCGATGTTGTCATGCAGCGTGCTGATCAGTTCGAAATACTGCTGCGGTACGGCGAATCCCACGGTATCCGGGATATTCAGGGTGGTTGCGCCCGCTTCGATGGCGGCACGGCACACTTCGATCAGAAACTCCGGTTCGGTGCGGGACGCGTCCTCCGGGGAAAATTCCACATCGGTCACCATGGACCGGGCCTGTGCCACGCCATCGGTGGCGAGCTTGAGAATCTGGTCCTGGGCTTTTCCGAGCTTGTGCTCACGATGGATCCGGGATGTCGCAAGGAAGACATGGATGCGACCGCGGTCTCCAGCCGGCTCGACTGCCTTTCCGGCAGCTTCAATGTCGCGTGGAACACATCGGGCCAGACCGGCTATCCGTGAACGCTCCACTTCGCTGGCTATCTGATGCACCGCCTTGAAATCCCCGTCGCTGATCACTGGAAACCCCGCTTCGATAACATCCACGCCAAGGCGGGACAGCTGATGAGCCACACTCATTTTTTCCTTGAGGTTCATCGATGCGCCGGGGCACTGCTCGCCGTCGCGGAGTGTCGTGTCAAATATGACTATGCGGTTCTTGTCCATTGTGCTGTATTTCGATCTTTTCAATCATCATTTCCATGAACTTCGGAGCAGTTCACCCTCCTGTTGGTGACTCCCGGCGGCTGGGGTGACTATCAAAAAACCCCGCCGCGGAAGTCGCAGCGGGGTTTTCTGATCCATGAAAATAGCCTGCCGCAACTTACCTTGAGATGGTAAGCAGTCCTTCGCTGAGAGCGAGAAGCAGGAGATTTCCACGTTCGTTCATCATTCGCTTCCAATAAATCGTTCCAACTCCATCCGAGTCAACCACTTTTTTTCAGCGCGCCGGTCATGAGCGGTATTCGGGAAGGCCATGAATAGAAAGAAACCTTGATTTTTCCCTTGAATGGCCGAGTTTTCTGGTGTTCCTTTGCTGACCGCCGACTTGAAAGGAGCAGTGGGAGAATTCGAATTTCTAACAGAAATCCCACGTGAGCGGTCGAACTTTCCTGCAATATTTATGAATTTGGATAGCCAGTCAGATACTATCGGCCGGGTTGCGAAAAAAGCCGGAAACAATGCCAAGCCCGTGAGCTTTTTCCATCTCGACGGAAGCGCCAAGAAAGTCTCCGTTGTGGGGGACTTCAATAACTGGGACCCGGAAGCAAACGTCATGGAACGGCGGCTGGACGGCAGCTGGCATACGATCGTCCACCTCAATAACGGACATCACCGTTACATGCTCAATGTTGACGGCAGCCTTGTGGAGGATCCCAAAGCACATGGCATAGTCCGCAACGAGGAGGGCCAGCGCGTCTGTATGGTCGCAGTCAGCGGCTTCTGAAGCACATTTCACGCAGCAGTCAATTCACTTATTTTGAAACCGGTGTCGGGCCAGAACATCCCCGGCACCGTTTTTTTCTCTCTCCCCTGATGTCATCGGAAGGTCTGCTGCCCGGGCCTGACATCAGACGGCCGGGCCCTTCACGCCTTGGCGACCGGCGGGGAGAATCAATGATCACTGACTTTCACGGCACTGCCTTCGCTGGGCAAAAAACTGCTTCAGAATGGACACACAGTCGTCCTGACGCACACCCGATGTGATATCGCAGTTATGATTGAGGGATGGATTCTGAAGGATATTGAAGAGTCCTCCGGCTCCACCGGATTTCGGGTCGGGCGCTCCATAGACCACCCGCATGATCCGGCTGAGCATGAGTGCACCCGCGCACATCGGGCAGGGTTCCTTGGTGACAAAGAGAGTGCAGTTTTCCAGTCTCCAGTCCTCCACGACCTGCTGTGCCTGGGTGAGCGCGATCATCTCTGCATGGGCCGTAGCGTCCTTCAGAAGTTCCACCTGGTTGTATGCCCGTGCGATGATTACCCCGTCCATGACAATCACGGCACCAATAGGAACCTCCTCCCTTGAATAAGCCTTCATGGCCTGTCGCAGGGCTTCACCCATGAAGTATTGGTCTGAGGTCAGGTCGATAATTTTATCCGGGTCCATACCCATGACGCTGAACCTACAGGAATCACAATCAGGCCTCCACCCGGAACTTGCCGCAGCGCGTATCCTCAGGATTGCTCAAGAGTCCATTTCAGAGAGTCATCCGGACCGCATTCACAATGGGCAGAAAAGAATCGTCCTTCTCTGTTCCCGTCCAGGATCATGGGCCAGATAAATTCGCGGTCGGTGGCCGGAATATCGAGCCCCATGATTTCGGAGGGGCTGAAAAGCCGGAATTCCCCCTCCGGGTGCGGATCAGGCAGGCAGGCAATTTTCCTGGTGATTCTGAAAAGGAAAATATGCCAGTGAGCCGTCTGCTCATAGGCCTGCTCGCTGATGAAGCCCATGAGTTCGACTTCGTCGAGTGTCAGCTGCAGACCGGTTTCTTCCGCTGCCTCACGGATTGCGCAGGCAAAGGGTGATTCCCCGATGCTGGTATGGACCTTGCCCCCGGGAGGGGACCACAGTCCTGAATTCGGTTCCCTGTTCCTGCGCATGAGGAGGATGCGACCGTGGTCATCACTGAAGTAGAGCAGTGTCCCGACTTTGAGAGGGAGTTCCACGGATTGGAGAGGTTTAACCAAAGCTGCCGGTTTCAGCTCAGATAATCATGCCGGCAGCCACGGTGTTGTTGGTCATATCATCAACGAGGATGAAACTGCCGGTGAGTCGGTTCCTTCTGTAGCTGTCGAAAAGGACCGGGGCGGAGGCACGAAGACGGATGCGACCGATATCATTCAACCGAAGTTCCTTGTCGGCTTCAATTTTGTGCAGCGTGTTGATGTCAACCTTGTAACGAACCTCCTGCACCATGCACTTCACCTCGTTGGTGGTATGAAGAAGAGTGTATTTCTTCCGCAGCTGCAATGGAGACTGTTCACTGAACCAGCAGACCATGGCTTCAATGTCCTGCTCGGCTTTCGGGTGATTGTTGGGCTTCGCAATCATCATGCCCCGGCTTATATCAATCTCGTCCTCAAGCGTCATGGACACCGACATGGGAGAGAAGGCCTCCTCCACTTCCCCCTCATAGGTGTGGACGCTCTTGATCTTCGACTTGAAACCGGAGGGCAGAATCATAACCTCGTCGCCCTTTTTGAAGGCGCCGCCGCAGACTCGTCCGCTGTATCCACGGTAGTCATGATAGTCCCGCGACTGTGGCCGTATCACCCACTGCACCGGGAACCTTGCATCAATGTGGTTGTAATTGTGATTGATATAGACATTCTCAAGGGTATAGAGCAGAGGACCGCCTTTGTACCAGTCCATATTCGAGGATTTTTCAACCACATTGTCGCCATTGAGGGCGCTGATGGGCACAAAGTCTATATGCGGAATATCGAGGCGGCTGGCGAAGTCCTTGTAGTTCTCAACTATAGTGTCGAAAGTCTTCTGATCATATCCAACGAGGTCCATCTTGTTAACGCAGACGACGACATGCTGGATCTGAAGAAGGGAGGCAATAAAAGAGTGCCGGCACGTCTGCTCAATGACTCCTTTGCGTGCATCAATCAGGATGATGGCGAGATCGGCGGTCGAAGCCCCTGTCACCATATTGCGCGTATATTGAATGTGGCCCGGAGTGTCGGCGATAATGAATTTTCGTTTTGGAGTCGCAAAGTAACGGTAGGCGACGTCAATCGTGATGCCCTGTTCCCGTTCGGCCCGCAGGCCGTCTGTGAGCAGCGCGAGGTTGGTATGCTCATCTCCGCGCTGGCGGCTGCTCAGTTCAATGGCTTCCAGCTGGTCCTGAAAAATGGCCTTGGTGTCATACAGCAATCTGCCGATGAGGGTGCTTTTGCCATCATCGACACTTCCTGCCGTGGTAAAACGCAGAAGGTCCATATCCAGATAAGACTTGTTTTCACTCTCACTCATAATTTTGACGGATCTTTAATTGAGGAATCGGGGGTGGTTGATTATTGCAGGGTTTCCGGCTGTGGTTTCTATCAGAAGTATCCCTGTTTCTTGCGGTCCTCCATGGCGGTTTCCGAACGTTTGTCATCCGCGCGGGTGCCGCGCTCAGTCAGCCGCGCTGCCGCCACTTCCTGAATAATGTCCTCGATGCTGGATGCTTCGGATTCCACCGCGCCGGTGCATGTCATGTCGCCGATTGTCCTGAATCGCACTTTCTTCTTCTGTATTTCCTCATCCGGCTGGATGGAGATGTAGTCGCAGGCTGCGAGCAGAGCACCGTTGCGGTTCACGACCTCCCGCTGGTGGCTGAAGTAAAGATTGGGAATTTCCAGATTCTCCAGCGCGATGTATTGCCAGACGTCCATTTCGGTCCAGTTGCTGAGGGGGAAAACCCGGAAATGCTCGCCGAATCCCTTATGGCCATTGAATATATTCCACAGCTCGGGTCGCTGGTTTTTCGGATCCCATTGTCCGAATTCGTTCCTATGAGAAAAGAACCGCTCCTTGGCCCGCGCCTTCTCCTCATCGCGGCGCGCACCGCCGAGTGCCGCATCAAACTGGTGCTCCTCGACGGCATCCAGGAGAGTGGTGGTCTGCAGTGCATTGCGGCTGGCGTTGATGCCGGTTTCCTCCACCACACGTCCCTTGTCTATAGAGTCCTGAACCAGAGCAACTATCAGGGTGGCCCCGATTTCCCTGACCAGGTTGTCGCGGTATTCCAGTGTTTCTGGGAAATTGTGACCGGTGTCCACGTGCAGGAGTGGGAATGGTATCCGTCCGGGATGAAAGGCCTTCTGTGCCAGCCTGGTCATCACAATCGAATCCTTGCCACCGGAAAAAAGCAGCGCCGGTTTCTGGAACTGGGCTGCCACTTCACGGATCACGTAAATGGCTTCCGACTCAAGATGCTTCAGGTGTGTAAGGTGGTATTTTGACATTTTAATTTCAAATAAAGTGGATTATGCAGTCCGATGGCTGCGTGGCAGGTTGGTGTGGGCCTACCGGGCGGCGCCATCCTGTGGAGAAATATGGGGAAGAATGAATTCGACGATTTTCGCCAGCGATTCCTCAAGGCTTTCGCTGGCCGTATCAACTCTCAGGTGCGGGTTTACGGGCGGCTCGAATTGTGATCCTCTGCCGGTAAACTGGGCGACCTTCCCGGCCTTTGCCCTGGCATACAGACCCTTGACATCCCGCTGTTCGCAAACTTCAAAGGGGCAGTCCACAAATATTTCGAGGTAATTCTCTTCACCGATGATGGAACGGCTCTGCTGACGCTGGGACTCCAGTGGTGTAATAAAGCTGGCGATGGTGACCACGCCGGCATGAGCAAACAGCCTGGCCACCTCGGCTATACGACGAAGGTTTTCGGTTCTGTCCTCGTCCGAGAATCCCAGGTTGCTGTTCAGACCGGTGCGGATGTTGTCGCCATCGAGCACATAGCACAGGAAACCGCGCTGGTGAAGCTCGTGTTCCAGCGCGATGGCAAGAGTGGATTTGCCCGACCCGCTCAAGCCACAGAACCACAGGACCCGCGACCGCTGCTTAAGGCGGTTCTCCCGGTCCTGCCGGGTGACTTTCTGGTCTTTGAATATGGGAAACAGGTTTTCTTTACTCACTGCGCAGGGAACCTTTCTGAGTCAGATCAGGAAACAGGGAAAATACTGAGTCAATCAGATGATGTAGTCCGCCTGGGTATCCTCGTGAATTCCGCATTCCCGTTTCAGACCGAAGAAGCGGACATCTTCCGGGTTCATGCCGTCCTGGAACTTCTGCGTGGTGTGGACATCGCCAATGGAGATGTATCCCTGCGACCAGAGCGGATGGTAGGGCAGGTCGTGGCGGGTGAGGTATTCGTAGATATGCCTGTCTGTCCAGTCGATGATCGGATGGATTTTGAGGCGTCGTTTTGAGACAGCGAGGACGGGGAGGTGGCTGCGGCCGGAGCTTTGCTGGCGTCGAAGGCCGGCGAGCCATGCATGGGCATCGAGATCCTCGATGGCCCGGTT
>JAUIAG010000091.1 GCA_030425355.1 Verrucomicrobiia bacterium | reverse complement strand
CATTCAGGAGGAAATCATAGAATCAATACAGTCTCTAATACCACAATAAATAATTCAATTTGGGATACAGATCTGATTATTAGTCCTGGTTAATATTTACATGTATCCTGAACCGGGAGTGGTTCTCATCGATGAACAATCCAATACCTGCCTGTTCAGCCCGTGCATGAATATTTTTCAACCCATTGCCGGAATTAAGGTCAGATTTGAGGGGAGGCAATCCTATTCCGTCGTCACTGATGATCAATGTCAATTGTCCCGGGGTGTCAATTTTGATTTCAAGATAAGCTGTCCCGGCATTCGAGTGCCGCAGAATATTGCTTATTAATTCTTTGACGATGCATACAACTGCATGACGCACCACAGGACTCACATGGATCTCAGGAACCTTTTCCGGTGCAGTAATCCGCACAGCTACGGGAGTCATCCTAAAACTGTTATCGAAAAGCCGGATGATAAACTCCACCAGATTTTCAAGTCCGTCTTTACCGGGGTCGGTCATCCAAAGTATCCGGCGTAGATTCGATGTGCCTGTACGCAGAATAAAATCCAGTTTGTTGAGGTATTCCGAAAAGTGTGCCGATTGCTTTCCCAGACTTTTCAGATCGTTTTTCATACTGAAGAGAATGGCATTGAGCTGGGCAAAGTCATTTCCGATTTCATCGTGAAGGTCCCTGTTCATCCACTCCTGATGTTTTTTCAGCTCCTCAATCTGTTCTCTTTTTCTTTTCTTTCTCTGGTGTCTGACAAACCCCAGATTTGCCAAAAAAATCCCGCCGGCAGCGGCCACAACCATTGACGCCCTGAACTGCATGGTTTGCGTCAAAGATGGCATTACTGACAGACCAAGGACGGCTGGCTGCCCGCCCCAGCTTTTACGGAAATTCCGCACATCCAGGAGGAGGGAATAATTTCCCGGCTTCAGATTCCCCAGGAACAGGGAGTTCTTACGGCCCAGCAATGTCCATTCCCTGGACAATTCCGAAATTTTATATCGATATTCAACTCCATCTGGATTGATGAGGTCGAGGGCACCGAACTGAATTTCCAGGCCTGAGTTGTCTCCTGGTTTGATGATTACCTGATTGTCGGTGATGGGCAATTCCACAGGGGTATTGGCCTCCTCTCGAGCGTATGTGATGACTCTGTGAAACCGAATGTCGGGCGGTATTGGTTTTTTGGGAATGACGGCCGGGTCGACCATCTCAAAACCCTCCCGGACCGGGAAGACCATGCGGCCGTCAGGAAACTGGTAAGCTGATGGCCAGAATCCGACTGTCCCTTCTTCATTTTCGGCTCCATCCTCGATGCCAAATCTCTCGCAAAAAACTTCATCCGCCTTATTCTCAAGAAATGCCAGCAGCTGATGCTTCAGACACCTGACAATTCCTTTATCTGTGCCAAGCCACATGTACCCAAAATTGTCCTCAAAAATACTGCCGATTTCCGATCCAATCAGCCCGTCCTCCGGCAGGACTGGTGTGAAAATACCATTTTCAAGGCAGGTTAAGCCTTCCAAAGTTCCGAACCAGAGACGTCCATCCGAATCCTCATGGGCGCTCATCACAGAGTTGCTGGAAAGTCCATTTTCATGAGTGAATGTCTTGAATGAATCATTTTCAGTGTCCATTAGCACGAGTCCGGCTGAGTTCATACCAAGCCAGAGACGATTTTGACTGTCAGAATAGATCATCTTAATCCAGCCATCGGGCAAGCCATGTTCAAGGCTATAGAACCTGTGATCTTTATTCCGTGCATATTTGACAAGACCCTTTTTGCACCCGAACCACATGGTACCGTCGGCATCCTCATGAATGGCATAAATTCTACGGGTAAGTTCCAGGGGATATGGCAGGGAAAGGTCGACAAATCTGTCATCCTCAAAAAGACGAATGGCCGTATTTCCGGCCAGAATCTCTCCACTGGGCCGTGTATAGGGGGGAACCTTCCACGCCATGCCAAACAGCCCAACCCAGACTCTCCCGGCAGAATCCTGATAAACATTGCTGATAACACTTCCACTGGAACTCTGCGTGTCGTCCTTAAAATGATAGGGCATGATTTCGCCTGCACGGGAAATGTGCGTAAGGCCATCGTGGGTGGCCAGCCACAGCCCACCCTGATTATCCGACGCCACTGAATTTCCGGAACCGGGAGTAATTCCGCTATCCACTGTGATGGAATGCAGGGGCCCTTCAGATATACGCCACAATCCACTCCCGGCATTTCTACCGCTCAACCAGATGCCACCCTGTGGGTCGCTCCACGAAATTCTTCTTTGGGATTTAAAATGAGGATTGGGAAAATAGCTCCAGTTTTCTTCTCTGGAATAATTCAGGAGGATGGTATTTTTGACCCAGACTGACTTACCAATACCGTGTGAAATGGACGTCAACCACGAATCTCTTATATCATAAATAGGCCAGGAAATCTCCGGCAGACCAATTGCCATATCCACTTCTTGATTTGAGGCGATATGCACAAGTTGAAAACCATTTGTGAACCACTCGTTTGGATTCGCGTCTGAAATAGAATCTGAACTTGTATCATTAACAGGGGCTTTGGCAGCGAGTTCATTATTTTCGGCCTGGTTTTTCTGATTGTCTTCCAGTCTTACCTTATTGTAACCCTTCTTGTTTATGTCAGTGATTACTTCCGACCTGCTGATTGGAAGGAAGTTTTTATAGAAGTCTTTGAAGAATGATTTATCAAAATATGTGACCCTGCCCTGGCAGTCCGGACAGGGACAACCGTCGAATCTGGTTAAGCCAGTCGAAGCGTCCCGCACCCACATAGTATCCTCAGGCCCCTTTTTGATTATTTCAGCTTGACCTTGAACGTCTATGGGAAAGTTATGAAATTGTCCTCCACAATAGACGGCGATATGATTGATTCGAGGGAGTACTGCCCATATTCGACCGTGTGCATCCGCTTCCAGGTCTCTGACGCTGTAATCTTTGAGTTCCCTGGAATCCTTGTTGTCGTATACATCCAGGCTGGTTCCATGAAATCTGAGAAGTCCCCGATCAGCAGCGACCCAAAGGTCCCCATTGTGCCCAATGACCATATCGGTGATACCCTCGCGGATATATTCATGAAGTCCCGAATAGTCTTTGACCTGATATTCGAAATCATGTGCATGGCGGTAGCTCCAGTCCTCCAGAGGCCTGGCAAGATGCATGTGATATTTATGGCTTAAAACAACCCTGAATCCTGTGGCCTTGGTACGGTAATTTGCTGAACAGGTTGAGAACACAGCCCGCCCGACAAAATTTTCAAGCTTATTCACAACAGACCCGCCGGATAAGTAGAAAAGCCGGCTGACTGGATCAGAGGTGAACTCTTCGACATTTCCGAAAATCTGGTAAAAGCCCAAAGCGTTCGGGGATTTGGCTTTCACCTTTCTGGGACGGTCAAAATTCAACTTATCAAACATGAAAGTGTGGTCATGGAAACTGGTGGCCTGCCTTATGAGCCTGCCGGGATCCTCAAGAATCCCGGCGTGTATGCCCCACTTCCAGGGCTTCTGCGTGGTTTCAAAAGTCTCATGAGACACGCCTTCCTGCGCGGCCAGCTGCCATTCTTCGCGGGTGGGCAGTCGGAAGGCCCAATCCAAGGGAATGAGGCCTTGAGCATGTGCCATGGCTGTCAGATTCCCGCAGAATTGGAGGGCGTCATTGGGACTGACAAAGTAGACGGGGTATTCATCTGGCGTCCCAGCCTTTCCGGTTGGCGAACCGGGCAGATGACTGGGGATATGGCCCATGACTGATTTGTAGAGGTCCTGGGTGACTTCAAATTGGCCGAGATAGACGGGACTATCATCCGGGATGGTCAGATTGACCAATGACCGGTACTGACGGGGGGCACGGAGTCTTCCATCGGGGCCAAGGGCTTTCCATTCAATGATGGCGACAATATGTTCTCCTTTGGGAAGAGGAATCAGATCGAGAGAGCTGTCTCCAAATTTCAAGGACTGGAATTCACCATCCTTCAGATCGTGTTCCGCAACTACATACTGGAAATGGTGGGCCATCCACAGGGAGATGACACATAAAAGCAATTTTCTGGTCAGATAATGTGATATCTCCATTGGGATAGAAGCAGGGCATTGCGGGATTGGAACTTCATTCCTGGAGAGATTTCTGTCTGGCGACCACAGACATCAGATGGCTTCTTGAATCCACCTCCAGTTTTTCAAAGATCCTCCGGGCATGCCCCTTGACTGTGCTCTCGGTGATATTGAGTTCGCTGGCAATTTCGGAGTATTTCCATCCCTGCATAATGTAGTGAAGAAGTGCCGATTCCCTTTTGGACAATTTGGAAATACTGAGTTGTTGAGTATCGAGATCGGCAGTCATCTTCTGGAAGTGGTTGACCACCCTCCTGGCAATTGTGGCCGTCATGGGCGAGCCGCCACGATGAATATCCCGAATATTCTCGAGCAGATCGGCCGGTTCGGTATTTTTGAGCAGATACCCCTTGGCTCCCGCCTTGAGTGCCTCAAAAATTTTCTCCTCGTCATCAAAAATACTTAATACCAGGACTTCTCCGCGGAATTTCTGATTTTTGAGCTGTCTCGCGCACCAGATTCCGTCACCCCCTCCCGGTTTCAATGACAGATCCATCAGAACCACATCCACATCCACGCCTATGAGTCCCTTCACCGCTTTCTCCGCACTGGAGAAAGTGTAGCGGCAGGCGAAGCCCGGGCTTCCATGAACAAGTGTCTGAAGCCAGTTTCTCAACTGGTCATTATCCTCAACTACAGCAACTTCAATGGACATCTCTGGCCTCCTCCAGATGTGCCGGCCTTTGACGATCAGCCGGACAGATGTTGATTGGTCAGAATCATACATCTTTGCCCCCTCAACTATCAATCATCATTCTTCGAAAAATCCATCCCAAGTATTCGGTTCCGCCACAAAACAGGAAAAACAAACCTAAGCACACAATTAGCAACATATCATGTAGGCACAAAACCCGGAATGACCTCTTAAGTTTACATTTCAATCGCCAGCAGAGGCGGTATTGCTGCCAAGATCCATCGCATCTGATGATTTTTCCCACCAATGGTTGATACTTGTTATGCCTCGAATCGGTAACCTGATGGAGCCCGGAAGCTGCCCTCAGCAGGCGTTGCTGATGAACTGTCATTATCGGCACATTATTGAACAGGGATTCACAGAAGTCTCACAATCCCTCATGAAGAGGGCCCACGGCTGATCGGGCTCCCGGAGAAAGCCATGAATACCGGCCAATCATGGTTTCTTCCCGCGCATCATAACGTGCATGGCCCCGAAGTGGCCAACGTTGACAGTCCGGGGTGACAACCCTGGGAACAGGGGGTCCCACCGGTTCGCGCCCCAACGGGGCGTAGGGAAACCTTCCGCACCTTTTCGTTCTAACTGGCGCGCAATGTGTTGGGCACAAACCCCACCTAGCCCCCCTGCCATTGCCCGTGAGCTTTTCAGCCAGTCAACAGGCCGGCGGGGACGCCGGCGCTCCCGGGGGCCCATCAGCCAAAAGCCGCTGAATGGCACCGACGGTTTTTCTTTTCACGCCGAGGCGCGAAGGCACGAAGAGTTTATCACCGGTGGTGTCGCTTTGCTCAAACACCGGCTTTGAATCTATGATCACTCCGGGATCAAATCCCCGGACCGGGATACCAGAGCGCTGAGGGAAGCGCCAACGGCGCGAATCATGACAGCCTGGGGCAACGCCCCAGGAAAGCCCGTAAATAGAAAAACCAGCCCTGAAGGGGCGGATCAAGCGTCCATCAACAGGCGAATGAAAGGTGGCACGGGCGTGCCTGGCACCGGGACCGACCCGGACCGGGATTCAAACCTCAAGCATACCGTCGGAGCGGGGTGGGCTCAGAGGAAGAGGGGGATTTTGGTGGCGGGGCGTTCGAGTTCGGGGGTCATGGTGACGGCGATGTCGATTTCCTGTTTTCCGCCACCGAGGACGGATCCGCGGATGGGGCTGACGTCGTGGAAGTCGCGGCCGGTGGCGACGGTGATGTGGTCGGTGCCGCAGATCTGCGCGTTGGTGGGGTCGATGTCGACCCATCCGAAATAGGGGATAAACACGGAGACCCATGCGTGGGTGGCATCGGCGCCGATGAGTCGTTGCTGTCCTTCGGGGGGATGGGTGAGAATATATCCGCTGACATAGCGCGCGGGCAGGTTGCAGGAGCGGACACAGGCGATCATCAGATGGGCAAAGTCCTGACAGACGCCCTTTTTCATCTCGAGGACCTCCTCCAGCGGCGTGGAGACGTCGGTGGCAGCAGGATCAAATTCAAACTCGTCGAAAATATCGAGGGCGAGACGGCAGCAGGCGACGAGGAAGTTGGCATCCTCGGTGAAATAAGGCGACGCGAACATCTTCACTGAGGGGGAGTAGGGAATCGATTCCGAGGGAAAGAGGTACTGCTGGATTCTCACCGTCTGGTGGCTGGCATCGCCATAGCTGTCGAGGTATTCGATGACCTGCCGGCAGGTTGGGGATTTTGAGGGGTCCGGCAGTTCGGGAAAGCGGACCTGGACCTTGGCATGGGAATCGACCACCAGTTCCTCATGGTTTTTCTCGATGGAGAAGAAGTGGCAGGTATTGCCGAAGAAGTCGCGGCGGGAGCCGATGTGCTCGGGTGAGGGGTCAATTTTGAGGTGGAAGTCGGTGCAGGTCTGACTTCCGATACCCATGGGGCGGAGATGGGCCGAGTGATGGGACAGGGAAACCGGGAACTGGTATTTGTAGGTGGTCCGGTGATGCACCGTGTAGGCGATGGCGGCGTCGGGATCGCGCTGTTCCATGGGGAGCGATGACTGGGACTGCATGGGATCGGGGATCGGGGTCGGGATCAGAGATCAGGTGACGGAGAAATACTGACGGGAGAGCGCTTCCGAGAATTCGATGAGGCACCCGATGAGGGTGTCGAGAAAGCGGTCGAGTTCGATGCGGCAGCCTTTGGAGTCGGCGATGAGAAAGGATTCGAGCGACGCGAGGTTGATATAGCTGGCGAGCGAATCGGCTATTTCGTCGATGCGGTGCGGGCTTTCAAAGGGGGCGCGATGCGGCAGCCGCGAGATGTGGCTCTGGATGCGCTGGATCTGGTAGGCCAGGGAGCGCGGGTTGGTGTTGTCCTTGATGACGATGTCGAGAACCAGGTAGAGGCTCAGCTCATTGAGGTATCGCTGCCGGTAGGTGATGGTCGAGTCGGCGAAGTCGAGAATCTGCCGCAGCATACTGGCCTGAAATGGCTGTGACCGCGTCAGGCAGGTGGAAAGCAGCTCAATCAACCCACTGGCCCTTTCAGTGCGGCGGCCGAGGTCGAGAAAATACCAGTCCGGTCCCCGGGTGATATTCTCGGCGGCCATCCCGGCAAAACCGGCCAGCACTTCGAGGAAGTGGAGCAGGTTCTCGTAGATGATGGAGAAATCCGGTTCTGCCGGTTTTTTGTAGAAGAACTGTGTCAAGTCATCGACGGACTGGAGGATATTGATCGTATTGCCGGAAATGCGTTCCTTGACTGCATCGCGGGTGCGGCGGATGTGCGAGACGATGGCCGAGAGGGACGCGAGATTCTCGCTGCGCCAGATCTGGTCGACGACGAATTCTCCGAGGATTTCATAGAAGTCGGCGGTCTCGAGGTTTTCGAAGTCCAGGCGTTTGAGGGCCTCGTCATTGAAGAGGATGGCCTTCATGAGGTGGGTGGAGGCCTGAACGTCGTGGAGGCTGGATTCCTCGAGAAGTGACTTGAGGACCACGGTGAGTGTGCGGGTGAGGTTCTCGGCGCGTTCGACGTAGCGTCCCAGCCAGAACAGGTTGTCGGCGAGGTGGCTGGAGAGCGTCTGTGCCTGCCGTTTGATGGCGCGGTTGGACACCAGCTGCACAACTTCCTCCTGTCTGGTGGCATTCCGTGAAAGCACCCAGACGTCCTTCCCCTGCCCCCCGGACTGCATGCTGAACTCGTAGGAGGGGACCTCGGCGGCCACGCGGCCCAGTCCGCCGGGGAGCATGACCGGCTCACCGTTCCGGCTGCCGAACATATAAAGCCGGAGAAGGAAATGCCGGGCCTCGAAGTCGAAACCGTTGAATATGGGCGCGGTGGCCTGCTGCATCGGTTCCTGAGCGCAGAAATATTCGGGCCGCTCACTGATCATCGACCGGAGACTGTCCAGCTCATCCGGGTTCAGATCCGGGCAGTAGATTGGCTTGAACTGCTTGGAATAGCCGAATGCCGGCTTGATGATGAGTGTCTGGAGTTTCTCGAGGACGAAGCGTCTTTCGCGATCCTGTCCGCACCACCATGTGGCGATGGAGGGAATGATCAGTTTCTCGCCGAGGAGGTGTTCACAGAGTGACGGGAGGAAGGCAAGGATGGCCGGACTTTCGGCGATGGCGCATCCGGGGAAATTGCTGATGGCAACATTGCCGTTCCGGACAGCCTGGAGCAGTCCGGGCACGCCCAGCAGCGAGTCATTGCGCAACTCCAGCGGGTCGCACCATTCAGAATCGACCCGTCGGAGCAACACGTGGATCTGCCGCAGTCCCTCGATGGTTTTGAGGAAAAGTTTCCCGTCGCGGACGGTGAGGTCATTGGCTTCGACGAGAGGGAAGCCCATCGACTTGGCCAGATAGGAATGCTCGAAATAGGTCTCGTTCATCGGCCCCGGCGTGAAGACCACCACAAGCGGGTTGTCGCCGGCAAAATCACCCAGCGACGCCAGGGACTGGCGGAAACCCTCCAGAAAAGGCCGGATGGGAAGGATCGGCAGCTCGCGGAAAGCCCCGGAAAAAACCCGGTTGGAGATGAACCGGTTTTCCATGGTGTATCCCAGCCCTGAGGCGGCGTCGATGCGGTCTGACATCGCCCACCACGAGCCGTCGGGGGACCGGGACAGATCCGCCGCATAGAAGTGCACGAAGTCCACATCGGGAGGGATCATGCGGTAGCACGGTCGAAGGAATGACGGGCTGCCCATCACCAGTTTGGCAGGAAATCGCCCGGATTTGAGCAGTTCCTGATCGCCGTAAAAGTCGCGGAGGATGAGATTGATCAGCTTCATCCGCTGCTGGAGCCCCCTGCGGAGCATTTCCATTTCCTCGCAGGCGATGACCAGGGGGAGGATATCCATCATCCACAGGCGTCCGGCACTGCCGCCCCCGGATTCATTGTGGAGGTTATAGGTGATGCCGTTTTCGCGGATGATCTGGTCGATCAGCAGCTGGTGGTTCTGAAGCTGATCGAGCCCGCCTTCATTTATCTTCTCCCACACACGCTGCCAATGTGGGCGAATCTTACCGTCCGGCGCTACCAACTCGTCATAGTAGCCCTCAATGGGGCCGTAGGGCTTGACCTCGGCCGTCTGGAACTCCAGATCCTGTTCTAATTCTGTCTCAGGCTGCGCCATGGGTTGGTGGACGGAACGGATTCACCATCGCGGAGATACCGTCCCAGAGAATAAGTCGGTCAGGACGGGAATCCATCAAATTCTGTAATGCGGTCCGGTCGGAAATGGACTGGACGGACGGTGGTCAGGCGGTGGTCACCGGTTCACTGGCCGGGTCCACAACTGGAAAGAACATGTACTGGAGGCTGAATTCGAGGGCAATTTTCTCGATTTTCTTGTGGATGGAGACCAGGAACTCATGGATTCCTCCATCGACGACGTCCTTGAGGACCATGTAATTCAGCTCGGAGATGAGCAGCCCGCAGAGACGCTCGGTTTCATTGGAGTAGTGGGTGAGCGGGCAGCCGGAAATGGCGTGGACGGCTTCCTGCAATTCAGTGAGGCTGAAGAAAATGGCCCTTGGGAAGACCCGTGAGAGCACCAGAAACTGGAGCACATTGGAGGGGATGATGCGGTTTTTGAATTCCTGCTGGTAGAATTCGAGGGCGCTGCAGGAGCGGAGGATGGCCAGCAGGTAGGAGTCATTTTCGGTGTGGGTTCTGTCACCGGTTTTGAAGGCCCAGCTGTCGAGGAGCCGGCCGGTCTTGTCGGCCCTCTCGAGGAATTTCCCGGCATTGACAAAGTCGTAGCCCACCTCTCTGGGGATGGTCGCCTCGATGATGCCATTGATCAGGTAAACCATCTCGCGGATCCTCTGGAAAAGCTCGTAGAGGTTGCTCTGGCTGATCGAGTAATGGGCGGTCTGGCGCAGAGTCAGGTAAAGCCGGTTGATGCTTTCAAACATCTGGGATGAAATCTGATCCCGGATCATCCGGGCATTTTCACGGGCGGAGAAGATGCAGCTGAAGATCGAGCTGGGGTTCTCGCTGCTGAAGGTGAGGAATTCCGTGACATCCTGGTGGGTGTAATCCTCATACATCCTCTCGTAGAGGCCGACATCACCCAGGCTGACCAGGAGCGGATTCCAGAATTCCCGGGCGTCACCGGATCCGTCATGAGCCGAATCCATCATCAGCTGCAGATGCACTTCAACCATCTGGCAGGTGTTCTCGGCGCGTTCCAGATACCGGCTCATCCAGAACATTGAATCAGCGACCCGGCAAAGCATGGTCAGTTCCCTGGATCTGTGAGGTTTGGTGGATGTTTGGTTGGGTGTTGGTGTAATCAAAGCAGTTGATGTTTGAGGTTAGACTAGACGACCCAGGTGTCCTTGGATCCGCCGCCCTGGGATGAATTGACCACCAGCGATCCCTTTTTGAGGGCGACGCGTGTGAGCCCGCCGCGGGTGACCTTGATGGTTTCGCCGCAGAGGATATACGGGCGGAGGTCGATGTGGCGCCCTTCGAAAACGCCATTGCAGTAGGTCGGATGGCGGGAAAGAGAGAGTGGCTTCTGGGCGATGTAATTTCTGGGATTGGCCTTGATTCGGTCCCGGGTTTCATCGAGTTCGCGGCGGGTGGCGGCGGGGCCGATGACAATGCCATAGCCGCCGGACTCATTGACCGGCTTGGTCACCAGTTTGTCGCAGTTGGTGAGGATATAATCGAGCTGGGCCGGGTCGCTGGCGAGGTAGGTCTCGACGTTGTTGAGGATCGGGTCCTCGTCGAGGTAATAGCGGATCATATCCGGGACGAAGGTGTAGATAAGTTTGTCGTCGCACACACCGGTGCCGATGCCGTTGGCGAGCCCGAGATTGCCCGAGTAGTGGGCCTCGACCAGCCCCGGCACTCCGAGCACCGAGTCCTTCCGGAAGACCATCGGATCGAGGAAGTCGTCATCGATGCGGCGGTATAGCACATCGACCTTCTTGAGGCCGTAAATGGTCCGCATGTAGACCACCTTGTTCTGAACCACCAGGTCGCGGCCTTCGACAATCTGCACGCCCATTTCCCTCGCCAGAAAACAGTGTTCAAAGTAGGCGCTGTTGTATGCGCCGGGAGTCAGGACGGCCACCACGGGTTCGGAACCGGAATCGGGGGCAATGTATTTGAGAACATCCAGCAGGTCCTTGGGATAGCTGGCAACGCTGGCCACCGAGTAGTCGGCAAACAGTCCCGGAAAGACCTTCCTGAGCAGAGCGCGGTTTTCAAGCATGTAGGAGACACCCGACGGAGAACGCGCGTTGTCCTCAAGAACATAGTATTCCCCGTCGTCATTGCGGACGAGGTCCGTGCCGCAAATGTGGATGTAAATATCCCTTGGCACCTGCCGGCCGCGGATCTCCGGACGGTAGTGTTTGCAGCCGAGAATGTATTCTTCGGGAATGACCTTGTCCGTGAGAATCTTCTGGTCGTGGTATGTGTCGTGAACAAAGGCGTTGAGTGCCTGCAGACGCTGCTGCAGGCCCTTCTCCACCGGGGCCCACTCCGAATCCTCGATGATCCGCGGGATCAGGTCGACCGGGAATATCTTCTCAGTGCCCTGATCATCATTGTAGACGGTGAAAGTAATGCCCTGTCGCAGCAGAGACTGATCGGCGGTGGTCCGCTTGTTTTCAAATTCCTCGCGCCCCATGGACTCGAGGAAATTACGGAGTGTCGCGTAATGCGGTCTCACCGATCCGTCCGCATCAAACATCTCGTCGTAGAAACTGCCGACTTCGTAATCGCCGAAGCCGAAGACTGGCTCGGATTCGGCCGCGGATGCGGCAGGTGACCGTGACTGCGACTGGCTCTGGGTGCCGGATGTGGATTGAGGAGTTGCCATTTTACAGTAGGTAAAGAATTGGTGGTTTGTCAGACCATGCGGAGCCTTCGTGGATTGCGGAGGTCCAGGGTGTATGGAAAGTCGGGTGAAATATCGGGGTGATCCCGATCCGGATGTGTCGGTGCCTGGGCGGGTTCGAACCAGTTGTTGAAGCGCATGGCCCGGCGGCTTTCAGCCTCGAAGGCATTGACTGGGAATGACGGGCTGTTGCGCCCGCCCGGGTGTTCGACATGGTAGGTGCATCCACCGATGGATTTGGTGGACCACTTGTCGAAGATTTCAAAGCGCAGAGGGACATGGACCGGAATGGTCGGATGCAGACACCGCGGCGGCTGCCATGCGCGGTAACGCACTCCGCAGACATATTCGCCCTGGACGCCGGTATTGTGCAGAGGCAGCGGGATGCCCTGGCAGTGGACGATATACCGATCCGGAGTCAGCCCGCTCAGCTTCACCTGCATGCGCTCGACGGACGAGTCGACATATCGGACTGTCCCCCCGACGGATCCCTCCTCGCCCATCACATGCCATGGTTCAATGGCGTTGCGGAGTTCGAGGTGAATATCCCGGTAACTTGCCTCCCCGATGATAGGGAAGCGGAATTCGATATGTGGAAGAAACCACTCTGTTTCGAAGGGCATGCCCCAGACGCGGAGGTCTTCGACCACTTCCTCAATGTCACGGATGATGAAGTGGGGAAGCATCCACTTGTCATGGAGCTGGGTATGCCATCGGGTGAGTTTGTCCGGCTTGTAGGACTGCTGCCAGAAGCGGTTGATGAGTCCCCGCATGAGCAGCTGCTGGACGAGGCTCATTCTGGAATGAGGGGGCATCTCGAAGGCCCTGAACTCGAGCAGTCCGAGCCGCTGCGATGAGGACTCGGGCGGGTAGAGTTTGTCGATGCAGAATTCAGCCCGGTGGGTGTTGCCGGTGACGTCGACGAGGAGGTTCCGGAACAGACGGTCGATCAGCCACGGACGGTTGGTTTCGTCGTCCTTGATCTTGTCCAGTTCCCGCATGGCAATTTCCAGCTCATAGAGCGAATCGTCCCGTGCCTCGTCAATCCGCGGGGCCTGGGAGGTGGGCCCGATGAACATCCCTGAGAAAAGGTATGACAGCGAGGGCCGCTGCTGCCAGTAGCACAGCAGACTGGAAAGCAGCTCGGGTTTCCGGAGCAGCGGGCTGTCTGACGGACTGGCCCCGCCGATGATGATGTGGTTTCCTCCGCCGGTGCCGGAGTGGGTGCCATCCAGCTTGAACTTTTCGGTTGCCAGTCGCGACTGCCGGGCCGCCTCGTAGAGGAACCCGGTACGCTCCACCAGTTCATCCCAGTTGGATGACGGATGAATATTGATTTCGAGCACCCCGGGGTCAGGAGTGACTTTGAGGTTCTCGACCCGCGGGTCGTGGGGCGGCGTATAGCCTTCAATCAGCACGGGAACATTGAGTTCGGCCGCTGTGGATTCTATGGCCGTGAGAAGGTCGATGTAGTCCTCAGTGCAGGGCACCGGCGGCATGAAAACATGAATATTCCCGTTGCGGGGTTCGACACAAAGCGCTGTCCGGACGAGGAAGGAGGCGGATTCCTGCGGATTGGGCATTGTCTCCGGATCCTTCAGTGTGTCAGGCCGGGGCCGCATGTGTGGAGGGAGTTTCCCCCGGCCGCCTCCGGAACGGGCGAGGTAATCCATCCACGGAGAGGACTGGGGGCTGCGGCCCGAGGAACCGCGGGTGAAATACTGATCGGCAATGCGCCGGTATTCGGGCAGTTGCGGAAGGTTGTCAAAGAATGGTGTGTCGCTGAAGTTGCGGTAGTCGGCCTCGGCAGCCCAAGGCATTGAATCCAGTGGCAGCCGGAAACCCATGGGAGAATCACCCGGGATGAGATACATGCGCTCGGATCGCAGGAACCACGGTCCGGAAACCCATGCATAGCGGCCGCCCTTCCAGCCCCTTTCGATGGGCAGGGTATAGCCGACGACCTTGTCCAGTCCCTGATCGAAGACTTTAGCCAGCCGTTCGCGGTCCTCCCTGTTTTTCAGTCTGGACTTGAATGGGTCGACGTTGACGGGCAGACGTCGTTCCTTCCAGAGGTAATAGAAGGCGTCCTCGTATCCGGGAAGAATGTGTTTTTCCGGGAGGTCGAGCTTGTGGGTGAGCAGCGTGACGAAGTCGGCGGCGGTGCGTTCTGTGGCGCCGTGAGGGTGCCGGATGTCGGCCAGCAATTCGGGGTTTGACCAGATTGGCTGGCCGTCCTTGCGCCAGTAACAGCCGTAGGACCAGCGTGGGAGGCTCTCACCGGGATACCACTTGCCCTGCCCGTGATGCAGAAATCCCCCGCGTCCGTAATGATCGAAGAGGCGGCGAAGCATTTCCTCGCCCCTTTCCTGCTTTCCGGCACCGAGCGCGTCGGTCTTCCATTCGGCGCTTTCGTAGTCTTCGGAGCTGACGAATGTCGGTTCACCGCCCATGGTCAGTCTGACATCGTGGCGGTCGAGATCTTTGTCGATATCGTATCCCAGCTTGAGGATGCGTTCCCACTGTTCGTCCGTATAAGGAAGCGTCACCCTGGGAATTTCGCGGAACCGCTCAACCGACATCTCATGACTGAAATCGACTTCCGCCTTCTCGTGGGACCCGTCGATGGGGGCTGCGGATGACGGGTGCGGCGAACAGGCCAGCGGGATGTGCCCCTCGCCGGCAAACAGCCCCGAAGTCGGATCCAGCCCCACCCATCCGGCCCCGGGAAGGAAGACCTCGGCCCAGGCATGCAGATCCGTAAAGTCCTTGTCCGTACCCGCCGGGCCATCCAGCGGTTTGATGTCGGGCTTGAGCTGGATCAGGTATCCGGAGACAAATCTGGCGGCGAGTCCAAGGTGCCGTAAAAGCTCAACCAGCAGCCATCCCGTATCGCGACAGGATCCGCTGCCCTTTTCCAGTGTCTCCTCCGGTGACTGCACACCGGGCTCCATCCTGATCAGGTAACTGATCTCCCGGGAAAGGCGGATGTTCAGATCCACAAGGAAATCGACCGTGTTGCGCGACTTGAGGTCTATCGATTTGAGAAGCTTTTTGAACAGCGGCCCCTGAGGCGTGGTGACAAGGAAGGGCTTGAGATTCTCCCGGTTCTCATCGTGGTACTTGAATGGAAAATTCGTCGCCCAGGACTCGAGAAAAAAGGCAAAGGGATCAATCACCTCAATACGGGCGACAACTTCGACCAGCACTTCGAAAATATCAGTGGGCTCGCGGAAAGTGAGACGCGCCAGATAGTTGCTGAACGGGTCCTGCTGCCAGTTGATGAAATAACCCGCCGGCTGAATTCTTTGGGAATAACTCAGAATAGGTGTCCGGCTATGGGGGGCCGGTCTTAACCGGACAGTCTGCGCTCCAAGTGTTATCCGACGGTCGTAACGGTAGGTTGTGCGGTGTCGAAGAAGTACGTCGATCGACATATGAGTTCAATCATGTCCATACCACCCTGAATTGAAAGCCTTTTACCCACAAATTTTATTCATTCTAATAATGAGTTTTCATACATCCTGAAGTGGCAGATGGGCGTTATGACCCCGCCGGGTGGATCAGGGGTTGAAAACCGGGTGATCCGGATTGGCGCCGGAGTAGAGGTATGCGAGGAGGTTGAGGACCTCATCGGCGTTGAGGGAGTTGAGAAGGCCTCCGGGCATGGTGGAGACCGGAAGCCGCGATTCGACAGCGATCTCATCGATGGGAACAGTGGTGGAAAAGGCCGGCCTGAGCATATCGGTGGCTATGCGGATGGATTCGTTATCCCGGGAAATGATCCGTCCGGCAAGGGTCTGTCCCTGGCGGGTTTCTATGACGGTCATCATGTACTGGTCGGAGATGGCGAGGTTCGGTTTGAGGATGGCCTCAGTGACATCGCGAAGCGTGAAGCGCCGTCCCAGAGCCGTCAGATCCGGGCCCATGGTTCCGCCCGAGCCGTCCATTCGATGGCACTGGACACATCCGGTGGCGGCATACATGGCCCTGCCGTGTTCAAAATTCCGGCCGGTGAACCGGTTGTCGATCAGTTCCATGATTTCGGGGAGGCTCCATTCGCGTCCCGGGCCTGTGGGAGAAGGGACGTTTTCCATGTCGGCGAGGTAGGCGGGCGGGACGTCAATGGCGCGGAGAGCCTCGCGCCACGGGCCGGGCGACTGATCCAGGGCCACTTCCCGGATACGTTCCCAGATTTCCCGGTAGGTATGACCGCCCTGGGAGTTCCGCATGGCATCCGAGATGAGTGAAAAATACCTTTTCCGCTGATCGATTTCCCAGCCGTCATCGAGCCACAGCAGCATCTGGGCACAATGCATCCGCTCGACACGCGGGGCGGAGAGAAGAATGTCCTGAACGGCCTGGCCGTATTTGCTGTTGCGGGTGAAGTAATCCGCACCCGGGACCTGCCGGGTTCCGGTGTCGGCCTCCATGCGATCAAGAAGCAGCGGGATCATCCGGCGCTCACCAAGGAAACAAAGCAGCCGGGTGAGCTCGCGGTCCACGTCCGCGTTACCGGAAGGGAAAAGTGGGAACAGGACCTTGCGCACGGGCTCTCTGAAGGACGCGAGTGAATCCTCTCCGCGGGCAAAGGCCATCTCAAGCGTTCTGAGCAGAGTCAGCAGCGGGGGGGTGTCGTCACTTAATTTGGAAGGATCTGATTCGACGATCTGCGACAGGAGATTTTTCAAATCATCGGGGGAGCCCTGGCGTGCCAGCGCAAGCTGCCCCAGCAATCCGTGGCCGCCATCGATGACTTTCTCGCGCCATATGTCGACCGGGAGTTTTTCAAGGACTATTCGGGCGGCATATCGAATACCGGCATCCTCGTGGGACAGGTATTCCAGGGCGAAACGGAGGGCCTTGGAAGTGTCCCTGCCCCGTGTTTCCACGAGCAGGTCGGCGAGTTCCATGCGAAGCCGGTGGAGGTTGGTGGCGGGTTCGGGTGAATCAACTTTCTTCTGGTCAGATACCGCGGTGATCTGTTCCGGATCGCCGGTGAACCGCACCCGGTATATGGCGGAGCCGAGGTGGCGCCCGCCAACCGAAAAATAAAAATGCCCATCCGAGGCAACCACGGCATCGGTGACGGGCAGTCCGCTGCCACCGACGAATTCCTCAACCTCCGCGCGGTAACCGGAGCCCTCCGGGATGAGATGAACGGCATGGATGGTGGCGAAGGTCCAGTCACAGGCGAACATCGCGTTGCGGTATTTTTCAGGAAAGCGCGCTCCGTAGCCGAAAGTCACGCCGGTGGGTGAACCGGGGCCGATGTTGATGACGGGTGGAACACTGTCCGGGAAATAGGCCGGCCACTTGGCGGCGTCACCGCGCCAGCCGAATTCCGCGCCGTCGACCAGATGACAGATTCGGGTGGGGCGGTACCATGGAGCCCCGAGGTCCCA
>JAUIAG010000090.1 GCA_030425355.1 Verrucomicrobiia bacterium | reverse complement strand
GGGTGACCCGCCGCCGTGAGCGCAGGCAACATGGATCATGGATCATGCCGTCTGGTCGGGGCCGGGTTGTTTTCCGGGGCAGCTGACTTGCGGAATATTGAATTCCGCAGTGCAGGTTCAACCGGGCCGGTTTTAATAAAAATAAAACCCCCTTGTGGTGGAGGGGGGTGAAAAGGATCGGTTTGATGAATGCCGGTCAGAATCCTCCGACCGGAGGTTTATTCTCCGAGGACTTCTCGGCCAGTTCGTGAACCGGTTTTCCGGCAGGGCGTGCTTCGGCAGGGCGCGGCACAATCACCCAGAAGTGCTTCACGCTTTCAGACCATGACTTCATCAGCTCATTCGCCTTGGGTGACTCGGTCTTCTCGAGGTGTTCGTAGACCAGAGCTTCGACAGTTTTAGCCTCGTCCGGGTGATCCGTCAGTTTCTCTATGCCGACCATCTCGTCATTGAATCGCGACGGGAATTTGTTATCCGGGTCGAAGACATACGCCCGGCCGCCACTCATACCGGCCCCGAAATTTCTTCCGGTCGTTCCGAGTATGATGACAGTTCCCCCTGTCATGTATTCGCAGCCATGGTCACCAACGCCTTCGATGACGGCGGTCGCGCCGGAGTTGCGGACGCCGAAGCGCTCACCGGCCCGGCCTGCAGCAAACAGCTTCCCGCCGGTGGCACCGTAAAGCACCGTATTCCCGACGATCTGATTCTGAGACCAGTCAAATTTGGAGACCACGGGTGGACGAAGGATGATTTCTCCCCCGTTCATGCCTTTGCCGACGTAGTCATTGGCTTCCCCGATGAGTGTCAGCTTCATGCCTTTGGCAAGGAAGGTCCCGAAGCTCTGGCCGGCGCTTCCTTCAAGTCTGACATCAACTGATGCGTCCGGCAGTCCGGCATCGCCGTAGGTGTAACCGATGTGGCCGGAGATTCGCGTTCCGATATTCCGCATGGTATTGTTGATGCGGTAGCTGAGTTTGACGCTGCCCTTGTTGTTGAGGGCTTTTTTGGCATCGATGATCATCTTGTCATCGAGGGAGGAATCGCCGAAACGCTCATTGCGTTCACGGGTGTGGATTCTCGGGCTGGTCCCTGTGGGGTCGACCTGATACAGCATCCTCGAAAGGTCTATGCCGGCGATTTTGGAGCGGATTTCCTCGGGAAACTCATCCAGCGGTCGTCTTTCGAGCAGGTCCGTGCGGCCAATCAGGTCGTCCATCTTGCGGAAACCGAGCTGTGCCATGATTTCACGGACTTCCTCGGCCACGCCGTTGAAGAAGGCGACGACGTTCTCGGGTTTGCCGCGGAATTTGAGCCGGAGCTCGTCCTTCTGGGTGGCGACACCGACCGGGCAGGTGTTGAGGTGACAGACCCGGAACATGGCGCATCCGGCTGCTACCAGCGCGGCGGTGCCGAAGTTATACTCCTCGGCACCGAGCAGGGCCGCCATGATGATGTCCTGACCGGTCTTCATGCCACCATCGGTCCGGACGACAATCCGTGAACGGAGGTCATTGAGCATGAGAGTCTGATGGGCATCAGCCACACCGAGTTCCCAGGGCCCCCCGGCATATTTGATCGAACTCTGCGGACTCGCGCCCGTGCCGCCGTCATGGCCGGAGATGAGAACAACATCGGCATAGGCCTTGGCAACACCGGCCGCCACCGTGCCGACACCGGCACTGGACACAAGCTTGACGCAGACCTTGGCGCGCGGATTGACCTGCTTGAGGTCATAGATCAGCTGTGCCAGATCCTCAATACTGTAGATGTCATGGTGGGGTGGGGGAGAAATGAGCGGGACTCCGGGAACTGAATAACGGAGTTTTGCAATCAGTGACGTGACCTTGTGGCCGGGCAGCTGTCCGCCCTCGCCCGGCTTGGCGCCCTGAGCCATCTTGATCTCGATTTCCTTGGCGCTGGCGAGGTATTCCGGTGTCACACCGAAACGTCCCGAAGCCACCTGTTTGATGGCGGAGCTGGGATTGTCGCCATTGTCGCGGATGTGATAGCGCTCCTTGTCCTCGCCGCCCTCACCGGAATTCGATTTTCCACCGATGCTGTTCATGGCGATGGCGAGGCACTCGTGGGCTTCCGGTGACAGGGCCCCGAGACTCATTCCCGCAGTGGTGAACCGCTGGCGGATATTCTCGATGGATTCGACTTCCTCAAGTGGTATGGGGTTGCCGGCCTTGAGCTTCAGCAGGTCGCGCGGGGAGACCGGATCGCGGCTCTTGACTGTCTCCATATAGGCAAGGAATTCATCGCGCTTTCCGGTGCGGAGGAACTTGTGCATGGTCTGCACGACCTTCTTGTTAAAGGCGTGAAATTCACCGCGGTCGCCCGGGAGGACTTTGTAATTGCCGCCTTCCTCCAGCCGGGCGGTTTCCGGATCGGCGTATGCCTTGGCATGTCTGCGGATGGCGTCCCTGGCTATATCGAGCATCGAGATTCCCTCCATCTGCGTGCTGGTGCCGTAAAAACAGCGGTCTATGACAGCCCTTGAGATACCGACCGCCTCGAAAATCTGCGCCCCCCGGTAACTCTTGATGGTGGAAATGCCCATCTTGGACATGATTTTGAGAAGGCCTTTCTCAATGGCCTGGCGGTAGTTGCCCAGCGCCTGATCCAGTTCGATATCGCCGAAGCTGTTATCCATTTCTATGGCTTCGCGGATGGTATCGATGGCGATGTAGGGATTGACAGCTGTTGCGCCATATCCGATCAGACAGGCGAAGTGATGCACATCACGGGCTTCGCCGGTTTCACAGACAATCGAGCAGCGCAGTCGTTTTCCGGCATTGATGAGATGGTGGTGGACAGCACCCACTGCCAGCATCATCGGAATGGGAATATTGCGTTTGCTGGCGCGACGGTCGGAGAGGATCAGGATGGAGATGCCTTCATCAACCGCTTTCTCCGCATCCGAACAAAGGCTGTCGAGAGCCTTGGGCAGTCCTTCCGGACCATCCTCCGCACTGAAAATCGCGCTGAATGTCTGGGCTTTGAATGCCTCATCGGGGATTTGGCGGAGTGCCTCCAGCTCATAATCAAGCAGGAACGGGCTGTCGATCGCGACCTTCTTGGCGTGCTGGATGGTTTCCTCCAGCCATGAATTGGTGTAGCCGAGGGTGGTGGACAGTGACATCACGACTTTCTCGCGGATACTGTCAATCGGCGGGTTGGTGACCTGGGCGAAACGCTGCCTGAAATATCCGTAGAGCAGCCGGGGCTGGCGGGAGAGGACGTTCAGCGGAGTGTCGTCACCCATGGATCCTACGGCTTCCGCGCCCTTTTCGACCATCGGGTGCAGGATGACTTTGATCTCCTCGTCATCCCATCCGAAGGTGATTTGCTTGACAGTCAGGTCAATCAGGTTCACCGGGCTGTGGTTGGGCTCAAATGGTTTGGCATGCTCGGTCAGGGAAAAGAGGTTCTCCTCACACCACTTGTCGTAGGGCTTGGCACTTGCAACCATCTCCTTGATCTCCCCATCGGACAGGAACTTCCCTTCGACGGTATCGATGGCCATGATTCGTCCGGGACCGAGTCGGCCTTTTTCCACGACTTTGGATTCATCGAGAGGAACAACACCCGCCTCACTGCCCATGACAATCAGGCCGTCGTCGTAACGGATGTAGCGGGCGGGACGCAGACCGTTCCGGTCGAGTGTCGCCCCGATATACCGGCCGTCCGAGAAGACAACCGCTGCCGGTCCGTCCCATGGCTCACTGATGCAGCTGTGGTAGCGATAGAACCCGCGGAGTTTCCCGGTCACATCCGGATTCTTTTCCCATGCCTCGGGAATGAGCATCATGACCGTCTGGAGGATGTTTCTGCCGCTCAGTTCGAGCAGCTCGACGGCGTTGTCGAGGGCGGCGGAATCGGA
Organism: Verrucomicrobiia bacterium; assembly: GCA_030425355.1. GTDB lineage: Bacteria > Verrucomicrobiota > Verrucomicrobiia > Limisphaerales > JAJOIW01 > JAJOIW01. The sequence goes on along the minus strand of JAUIAG010000090.1, from coordinate 13,768 downwards.
GCTCCATTCCTGGATGACCGGTTTGATGTGCTTGACGCGGTCTCCCCAGATTGGCGAGGTGAGGTCGCGTTCGCGGGCCCGCACCCAGTTCATATTCCCCATCAGGGTGTTGATTTCACCGTTGTGGGCCACGGTCCGGAACGGATGGGCAAGCTTCCAGTTCGGGAAAGTGTTGGTGGAGTATCGCTGGTGGTAAATAGCCAGTGATGTCTTGAAGGCCGGATTCTGAAGGTCCTCAAAAAACCTGGGCAGCTGAGGGGCGTTGAAGAGCCCCTTGTATACGATGGTCCTCGATGAGAATGAGGAGATGTAGAAGTCATCGAGGTTCTCCCTGCGGGCATTCTGACCGGCAACTTTTCTGGCCAGGAAGAGGCTGCGCTCAAACTCCTCCGCGTTCATTTTGCCGGTGCGGCCCATCAGTATCTGTTGAATTTCAGGCATGGTGGACCGCGCCTTGTCACCCAGACAGGATGGCTGGACCGGGACTTTGCGCCATCCGAAAATGTGAATGCCGAACTCCCGTGCCGCCTCTTCTATGATCTTCTGACCGAGGCTCTGCTTGTAGGAATCCCCTGCTGTCAGAAATACCATGCCAACGGCCAGGTCACTGTCCTCGGCCAGTTTGCCTCCCAGTTTTTCCACCTCGGGACGGAAAAGCTCGTGCGGTATCTGTGTGAGCACACCGGCTCCGTCACCTGTCTTGGCATCCGCGTCCAGGGCTCCACGGTGAGCCAGATTCTTCAGCGCCTCTATGGCGTATTCAAGTATGCGGAATTCCTTGTTCCCGTTGGTATTGGCAATGAACCCGACACCACATGCGTCGTGTTCAAAGCGGGGGTCATATAATGATTGCGGTATTACTGGATACATAAGCAGAATTGCCCAAACTAGCTCTTAACTCTAGCAACATTGGTCTTCCGATAAAAGGACAAAAAATGTCCCGGTATACGGCCTGACGGGTCGTCATGCCCATGTGCCCGACAATGGCCGGATGCCCCATGAATGGATTTCACTGTTCTCATGAATGCAGCAACAGTTCCGGGGTCAGTCGTCCGCCTAATTTCTGACTGACTTCGGGTAATAAAAAAGGGGCCGGATGATCCGGCCCCTCGGGATTTGGAAATGCAGGTTGTGCCTGATTGGATGATCAGGGGATGACCCGGAAGAACATGGCTCCATCGGCAACCGCCTCGCTGTACGGGCTGCTGCCGCCGACGGCGGTCCATGGGCCTTCGACAGTCGGGGCACTCTGAAGGGTGCCTGTGTATTCGATGACCACGTTGCCGTCGGTGAGTGAGAGGGCGGTGATTTCCGGATCCTCGATCACTTCGCGTGCGGGGAGGGCATCCGGAGCGGTGCCGTCGAAGATCATGCCGATTTCCTCTGCGGTGAGCGCGGCTGCGTAGATGGCGAGGTCGTCGACGCGTCCTTCAATACCATTGACGCCTGAAGGCTCAACACCGACGTAGGCAGTGGTGAAGTCAGAGGGGAGAGGAGCAGTGTTCTCGCCTTCGAAGATGAGGTCACCATCGATGTAGATCTGCTTGATGGGGCCGTTCTTGACGAAGACAAAGTGGTGCCAGTCCTCGAGGAAGAAGTTGTCCGGATCGGGAACTTCGGTGAGGGCGACACTGACGCGCTGGGTGGCGCCATCGCAGCATCCGGCTGTGTCATAGTAGATGATGCCGTTGCTCCATGGTGTCTGCATGGAGATACCACGGTTTCCGGTGGAAGGTGCCACGCCCCAGAAGAAGGTGTTGCTCTGGTCGACAACATAGAGGGACTGCCACATGGAGACGGTGATCTGGTCATTGACAGCGGTGAGGCCGAGAATCTCGCCATCGTCGATGCGGAGACCCTGGGATTTGCCGAACTCGAGATCAACACTGCGATCGTCGTTGCCGCCGGTGTGACCGCCGCCGGTGCTGGTGTAATAAGGCAGGAGTACGTCCTGTCCGCCGATGAAGGTGGCTTCCAGTCCACGGACATTGTCCACGGCCATTGTCTGGTCGGAATCATCATTGAAGTCCCACCATGCCAGAAGGTTGACCTGTCCGCGTTCCAGAGGAACATCTGCGGCGTCGGTCGGGCTGGATCCTGCAATGACTTCGATTCCGTCGAGGAATGAGTCGTTGTCGGAATCCGGGCTGTTCGGGTCGGTGCCGGTATCTTCACGGCTGACAAAAGTTCCGGTGTTGGTTTCAACGCCGTCGAGGAGGCTGTCACCATCGGAATCCGGGTTGAGCGGATCTGTTCCGGTGTCATCGGCGCTGACGAATGTTCCGGTGTTGGTTTCAGCGCCGTCGATCAGGCCGTCGTCATCAGAGTCGGCGTCGAACGGGTCGGTGCCGCCTTCGAGTTCGTCGATGTTGACAACGCCGTCTTCATCCGGGTCATCCTGGGAATCGTCGGTGTCGGGGTCCAGTCCGGCAATTTCCTCGAAGATGTCGGGCATGCCGTCTTCATCCGAATCCCGGGTGCGGTCGAGGGACTGAGGAGAGTCACCGCCGGCGAGCTTGGCGATTTCCAGCGGGAACAGTGCGGAGGCGTAGACAGCGAAGTCGTCGATGGTTCCCTGAAGGCTGTTGGCACCATTCAGGCCTGAGCCGATGAAGAAGGTTTCGAAGTCATCGGGGAGCGGGAAGGCTCCGTTGCTGGACATGAAGAGGATTCCGTCGACATAAACTTCCTTGCGTCCGCCATTCTTGACGAAGGCGTAGTGGTGCCAGTCGAGGAAATCGAACAATTCCAGTTCAGGGTATTCCTCCAGGTTTTCCTGGATCCATGCATCAACGGAACGGTTGACGCGCTGTGTGCCGGCTCCGCAACACCCGGCTGTATCCCAGAAGATGTTGGCATTGGACCATGGAGCGTGAGCGCCAACACCGCGGCGGTCACCACCGGGGTTGGACGGGTTGGATCCGAAGAAGGAGAAGGTGCCGGCGATGGCGTCCAGACGCTGCCAGAAGGTGATGGTCACTTCATCGTAGGGAGCGGTGAGAGACATGAAATCGCCATCCTCCACGAAGATGTGCTGTTGTTCGGATGTGCCGCCGAAGTAAACGGCGCGGTCACTGCCGCTGCCGGTGCGGCCGTCGCCGGACGCGGTGTATTCAGGAGAGGTGGGGAATATGCCCTGTTCCGGATCCTCGGCAAGGCCGCGGAATTCGCCCTGGAGCCCATAGACGGCATCAACGGCGGAAGAATCATCGGAGGCATCATTGAAGTCCCAGTAGGCGATCAGGTTCTGTGCACCCTGTTCGAGAGGGAAGACAGTCGCGTCGAGGGCGTCGCCGCCGTATTTGATTTCGAGTCCGTCCGGCCAGCCGTCCTCGTCAGTGTCGGCGAGCAGCGGGTCGGTGCCGGTGTCCTCTGCCGAGACAAAAGTTCCGGTGTTGGTTTCAACGCTGTCTATGAGCCCGTCACCATCGGTGTCGGGGTTGAGAGGGTTGGTGCCGCCGTCGAGTTCTTCCTTGTCGGTCAGTCCGTCATCATCGGTGTCGGCAAGCTGCGGGTTCGTGTCATTTTCGAATTCCTCGAGGTTGGTCAGACCGTCGACATCCGGATCCAGTCCGGCATCATCCACGGTAGGGTCGAGTCCGACAGATTCTTCATAGACATCGGGGAGTCCGTCTTCGTCCTCGTCGACAATTCTCACGAGTTCGGTGGCGGGGAGACCTTCAGCCAGTTGTTTGATTTCGCTTTCGAAGAGAGCGCCGTTGAAGATGGCGATGTCGTCGAGCTGGCCCTGGAGTGACTCAGTGCCGTTGAGGGCAGAACCAAGGGTGAGCTGCCGGAAGTCGGTCGGCAGCGGGGAGGTGTTGGTTGCGCGGAGCAGCAGGAATCCGTCCACCCAGATTTCCTTGGTAGTGCCGTTCTTGACGAAAACGAAGTGATGCCATCCGCTGGTGAAGTCAAATTCGGTGACCTCTTCGTGGTCATCGATCAGTCCCTGGATATTGCGGCTGATCCGCTGGGTGCCGCCATCGCAGCAGCCAGCACTGTCGAAGTAGATGATGTTGTTCGACCATGGCGAGTGCATGGAGAAACCGCGTTCACTTCCACTGGACGAAGGTGATGCACCTTTCATCGCGGTCATGTTGACGATCTCAGTCAGCTGCTGCCAGTAGGAGATTGAGATACGATCGTTGGCGGCGATGTCATTGAGCCAGTCGACATTGTCGATAACGACGGAGGGTCCTGCTGTTCCCAGTGAGAAGTCCATGGCCTTGTCGCCGGATTCGCCGGTGCGTCCGAGGCCGTCCGCTGTGTACTCGGCCGGGGTGAGGTCGGCACCGGTTCCGTCGGTCACCGCACCTTCAATGCCCTGGACGAGGTCCACGGCGACATCCGGATTCGAGTCATCGTTGAAGTCCCAGAAGACCGAGACATTAATCTCGTAATCCGAGAACTGTGCGGCTCTGGTCGCGCCGGCCGGAGCCATGGCGAGAATCAGAGCCGTTATTCCTGTGAGTAGTTTGTTTTTCATGGTGTTGATTGTGAGATTGGTGGTTACAGCATCGGTGGCGATGTGTCACATGGCGAGCTAAAATCACTGCAAGTTTTTGATTTAATTTGGATCAATGGCTGATATCCGCGGCAGTTTGTCACGCACTGGCGATTATTCCCGCTAAACTGCTTCCCGGGAAAGAGATCAGGAATTCACTTGAGTTTTTCTTGCTGCCTTTGACATGGTGATCCGGACTGGAACATGAGATCCAAACAAAACCACTACAATCGCTTGAAATTCGTTGAATCCGGAGAAGCTGCTCCGACGACCCGCGGGGAACTGGATGAGGCAATCCAGCGTACACACAATTACCTCCTGCGAACTCAAAAAGACGGCTGTTTCTGGATTGGAGAGTTGATAGTGGATGCCACCCTTGTAGCGGACATGGTTGCCTTTCATCACTGGGACGGCAGCGTGGACGAAAAGTGGCAGAAAAAAGCGGTCAATCATATCTTCTCCCTGCAGACCGACGAGGGGGGCTGGAGTATCTATTACGGCGGGCCGCCCGAGGTCAATGCGACGATCAAATGTTACCTCGCTCTCAAGCTTGCCGGAGTGCCTATAACGGATCCCCGGATGCTGCGGGCCCGTGAAATGGCGGTTCATCTGGGCGGTGTGCCGAGGATGAACACCTTCTCCAAACTTTACCTGGCTCTCCTGGGACTTTATCCGTGGAAATATGTTCCCACCATCCCCTGCGAGATCCTCCTCATAGGCAAATGGTTTTACGTGAACTTCAATGAGATGAGTTCATGGAGCCGAGCCATGCTCGTTCCGCTGGCGATCATCAACCACTACCGTCCGGTGCGCCGGATAAACGCCGGGTTCTCCATCGAGGAGCTTTTTCCCGAGGGATACCACGAAAGGGATCTCAAGCTGCCGAAGGATCCCGAGATGTTCACCTGGCGCAATTTCTTCCTTGTACTCGACCGGTTCATCCACACCGTGGAGAAGCTCAAGCTCCGGCCCTTCCGGAAATGGGCACTCCGCCGGGCTGAGAACTGGATGCTCGAGCGGTTTGAGGGCTCGGATGGTCTGGCTGCCATTTTCCCAGCAATGCTCAACTCGCTCATTGCCCTGAAGTGCCTCGGCTATCCGGACGACCATCCGCAGGTGGTTCGTGCCCGGCGGAACCTCAAAAAACTCGAACATGAAACCTCCAATTCGGTGCGCATCGAGCCATGCTTTTCTCCCGTCTGGGACACGGCCATTGTCAGCATTGCCATGAGAGAGTCCGGCATCGCCGAAGATCATCCGTCCATGAAACATGCCTGCAGCTGGCTGATGGACAAGGAGATCCGGTTCCGAGGGGACTGGTATTATAAAAACCCTGTGGATGTTGAACCAAGTGGATGGGTTTTTGAGTATGAGAACAAGTGGTATCCGGACGTGGATGACACTGCGATGGTGCTTCTGGCACTGCGCCTTATTGAGACCGATGATGTGGAACGCCGGGATGAATGCTTCCGTCGCGGTCTTGAGTGGATGGTGACATTCCAATGCAAGGACGGCGGATGGGCAGCCTTCGACAAGGACTGCACCAAGAGCATTCTTGAAAAAGTTCCTTTTGCCGACCACAACGCGATGCTGGATCCGGAGTGTCCGGATATTACTGCGAGAATTCTTGAGGTGCTCGGCAAGGAAGGCTGGCCACTCGACCATCCCCAGGTGATCAAGGCCATGGATTACCTCAAGCGCACCCAGGAGGCGGATGGCAGCTGGTACGGGCGCTGGGGAGTGAACTACATTTACGGCACGTGGCAGGTCCTGCGCGGCGTTGCCGCCATGGGCGTCGACATGAACGAACCGTGGCTGCAGAAGGCACGCCAGTGGCTCATATCCGTTCAGCGTCCCGATGGCGGATGGGGCGAAAGATGCAACACCTATGACGACCCCGTCTACAAGGGTGCCGGACCCAGCACTGCTTCTCAGACCGCTTGGGCGGTCATGGGACTGCTTGCCTTTGGAACACCTGACGACCCGGCCCTCCGCACAGGTATTGATTACCTCATCCAGACCCAGAATCCGGATGGAACGTGGACCGAACACGAAACCACCGGAACCGGTTTCCCCAAGGTTTTCTATCTCAAGTATGACCTCTACCGGATTTCATGGCCGCTTCTGGCACTCGGTGAATACCGCAAACTTGTGGAGAAATCCAGCAAGTGGGATGACAGCCGCCAGCCCAACCAGGTCACGGCGGAATAAGGATGCGACCCGACGGATTTCCGGTCATTCATCTCCGGACAGCCAATTGAAGCGATGATTCTGATCCTCGTTGCCATGCCGGAGGAGGCGGGGATCTTCTCGGGGCTCCTGTCCGCTTCCACTGCCGGATCCGGTGTTCAGGTGGTGGTCACCGGTATGGGCCGTGAAAGAGCAGGCGAAGTTCTGGAGGGGGAACTCCGCCGTCTCGAGGATACTCCGCCGGAGGCCGTGCTGTTGAGTGGTTATGCCGGCGGGCTCAACCCGGACCTGAAGACCGGGGCTGTCATTTTTGAGGACCTCCTTGGTGATTTTCCTTCTTCAGGATGCTTCTTATCCCATGGAGTCCGGAACGGGCGGTTTCACTCTTCGGAATCGATCGTCAGAACCGCCGTTGAGAAGAATCAGCTTTTTGCTTCGACTGGCTGCGATGCGGTGGATATGGAATCGGGTGCCGTCGCCGGGGCCTGCCGCCGGGCAGGCATTCCCGCAGCGGTTCTCAAAGCGGTATCAGACCCTGCCGGCGAAGACCTGCCGATCGATTTCTCCAGGTGCCTGAACAGCCGTGGATTCATGGACTACAGGCGTTTGAGCTGGCAGCTGGCAATCCGCCCCCACAGGATTCCTTCCATGATCCGGCTTTCCGGGTGGACCCGGACAGGTCGGAATAACCTCCGCCGCGCAGTTGGCCCATGGATCGACTCCATCTCCACCAGGCCGGACGCCTGAGTCGTAATCCCTGCTCAGATGGATCACCCATAGTCCTGCGCGGTCAGCTGAGTGTGATATTTGCCCACTGTAAATCCCTCGTCATCAGGACTTTGGCCCGGCGTTGAGGGGCTTGTGAAAATTATTTGTGGAAAATATGCCCGACATGGTGGATTGTATCGGTGACGAGAGTTGAATGAGAGGGTTATGAGTTCCTTTATGCGAAAGATGTGCAGTCAAGTGATGACTGCCGCCAGCCGATGAAAGGAAACTCGCTGACAGCGAATGATTTACGTCATCGTGCCTGTCAGTTATGCCGTGAGTTCGAAGTCACGACTTTGAATGAGGCATGAAAAGGGAAAACTCATATGACCTCCAGGGAAGAAAAGATCCAGTTTGCCAACCGTTTTTCGGACCGTGAATGGATGATCCTCGCTGATAATCCGCGATTCATTAATGCATTGAATGAATCCACTCAGGAAGCGGACGAGGAGGCTCGCCGGATACTCAGCGAGCAGCCGCGTCCCGGATTCCAGAGCGGAGCAATGAAGTTGTTTCCGGACCTCACCATCCGCCGCCTGCACAAGCCCTGATCACCACGGGCATTTGAATTCATTCACAAGTCAACATGCTGCACCGGTTTCAATCCGATCGTGGGCAAGTCGGTGTTGAGAAATGTGATCTCCCGGTTCGCACCATGCACGGCCCTCATTCCCTCACGCCCTGCACCCGCTACGGGCAGTGCTCCCCGGGAGAAAATCAAAGAAGTTCCTGATTATCCACACCTTCAACCGGGGGTGGAGTTGCAGGTTTTAGTGGCCCTTCAGGCGGCAAAGGCATCCTGGCAGAATCCACCGAAGGCCTCCGGGTTCCGGCGTGGGGTTTGGCGGACCCCCGACTTCCGACCGACAAACCATCCTGACAGATGCTCACCTGACGAATTGGTGGCTTTTATTGCTTCCAAAGCACCTACCATGCCTGAGTGGCCTGAAGTGGAGGATTTTTCGACCTGGCAGGGGAGCAGCCAGTTGGAGGAATATGAGATGGTCGTGGAATATGGTTTTGTGTTCATCAATTTTTAAAGTCTGGTTATTGTGTCGTGCGAATTCTGTCCTGTCTGAGCGGTTATTCGAGTGCCTCCGGTGGGGAGTCTTTGTTCGTGGACATCCGGGAATTATGAGCGGCCCTGACTGGATGACCGTTGTTTTCTTCGGCTCCCCGCTTTGTTCTTCGGGGTCCTCTCTTTCACGCTGTGGCTGCGGTTTGCAGGCAGCAGTCGAATGAAGAGGTCCATCAGGCCGTCCAGCAGGCGGGTGATTCGGGATCTCTGGAGCAGACGACGTTCTGCCGGGGAGAGAGAACCGTATTCCTTTGCTTTGCTGCTGAAATGTTCCTGTCCGTTATCGCACACGGACGGCTTTGAACATTTGCCGTGCCAATACCTGAAATCGGGGAAAAATCAGTAAAAAATCGAATTTTCAGCGATTTCTTCTTCTCATGCACAGTCGGTGAGTAGGACCGGACAGGAAAATTTACGGGAATCGGGTTATGAAGATTGTAAGATTTACTGTTCCGGAGGTGAGGCGGGATGCTTCAGATAGATCTCATTCATGATCGCGCGGGCTACATGCGGTCTGAAGTGACTCGTTTCATAATAATTGCGATAGTCCGCGGTGTAGTGGTTGATGCCGGAATAGTCATGGACATTGGCGCTGCCGAAGTGTTCCTGCAGGGTGAAGACCCAGTTTTCTGAGACCGGCACCTGGTTGTAGAGGGGATTGATGACAATTCTCAGGTCTGCTTCATGATCCCGGATAATGGCGGCAATCTCATCGAGAAGCCTTTCATGCACGGTGGTCAGGATAGGGGATGGCGGGGGATTTTCGAGTGGGCGGTCGTAGAAAATGTCCATGCGCGGTGCGTACCAGGCATCCGGATCCTCCTCAATTGTCTGCTCAACCGTGTAGTGGAGATCGGCCGTCACCGGGTCCATCGACAGTGCACCCGGGTTCTGGCGGATGAGGGTGCTCATGTAACCGCGATGGGTCCGGAAGAGGCTGAAGTCGAGCCATGCCAGAGCCAGTCGCGGTTCGAGCATGGCCTGCAGAAAAGTGCGATAGAAGCGTGTCGGTGACCCGCCGGAAAGAGCCGGGGGCGAGATTTTGAGATAGCCCTCGCGGTTGGAGGTGCCGGCGAGAAGCTCCTCGTCCACAGCCCAAAGCACATGGCGGATTTCAACGCCGCACTCATCGAGGTAACGAAGTTTGTTGCGAACGCCCCAGAGGGTGTCACCCAGTGCATCGAAGTGAAAGGCACGGGCGTCATCCGGGAGACGCCCGATCCAGTCTGATGTCAGAAATGCCAGTGATCGGGAGTTGCCGAAAATAAAGGCGTTGAATTCGGTATCCGGGAAATTTTTCTCAAAGGTCCTCAGGCAGATCAGCTCGCGATTCAGTTCGAGGAAATTGTCATCTCCGTAATAATTGTCATGGGATCGGAAAACCCGCAGCGGATCGGCGAGAATGAGAGCCGCCACCAGAAGCAGCAGCGGGAGCAGGAATATCAGCAGCCGCCTGCAGAAGTGCCACACCGCTGGAAAACTGCCCGGAGTGTCGGGGCCGGCATCAGGGTGGTCATTGTCATGGTCGTGACTCATCAGAACTGGAAGTAAATGAAGTCATTTTCAGGGCTGTTCATCATCAGGGTGATCAGGATGATAAAATAATAGATGGCCCATCGCAGTGGCTGTGGAACTGATTCCGGATCGAGTTGAAGCCCGTGCTCACGGGACCGGTGAATCCATTCAATGACCAGCATCAGTCCGATGGAAAGGAAAGGCATCTTCGGGAGGTAAAACCCGTCCGTCACCTTCCATGCGGTGGCCATGCGGCTCAGGTAGTGTAGGGCTGCTTCCATGGATTCCGCTCTGAAAAAAATCCACAGGATTACCACCATCGCGAAGGTCCTCAATATTGCCATGGCTTCGCCCGGTGATGGGAGGTTGCGTTTTTCGGCGATGTCACCGGTATACTGCCTGTTGGTATTGGCGAGAAAGAGGGGGACGAAGAGGAGGGCATTGAGTCCACCCCATGCGATGAAGGTCCAGTTCGCCCCGTGCCACAGCCCACTCACCAGGAAGACGACGAATATATTCCGAATTGCCCTCGGGGCGCCGGTGCGGCTTCCGCCGAGCGGGATGTAGACATAATCCTTGAACCACGAACTGAGTGAAATATGCCAGCGGCGCCAGAACTCGCCGAGGTCACGTGAAAAATAGGGCACGTTGAAATTCTGCCTGAGCCTGAAGCCGAATAGTCGGGCAGTGCCTATGGCGATGTCTGAATAGCCGGAGAAGTCGCCGTAGATCTGGAAGGCGAAGAGGAGCGCCCCGATGATCAGGAATGGCGATCCATGGGTGGCGGATTGTTCGAAGGCGTGATTGACATGCCCGGCGCAGGCATCCGCGACCGCGACCTTTTTGAAAAGTCCCCAGAGAATCTGTCGGAGGCCATTGCGGGCCTCTCCCTCCCGGAAGACTCTCCTGGTCTCGAACTGGGGCAGGAGGTTGGTGGCCCTCTCGATGGGTCCAGCCACCAGCTGCGGGAAGAAACTGACGTAGCCCAGGAAAGTCACCAGATTGCTCGTCGGGGTCAGTCTCCGGCGGTAGACATCAATCGAATAACTCAGCGTCTGGAAAGTGTAGAAGCTGATACCCACCGGCAGAATCAGATTCAGGGACTCCAGCGGGGCCCGCCAGCCAAACAGGGTCCATGCCGCATTCAGCTGCATGGCGAAGAAATTGTAATACTTGAAGACGGCCAGCAGCCCGAGATTCACTGCAAGGGTGATGACCAGAAGCGCCCGAGCCATATTCCGGCCATCCCCGCGGCTGCGGCACCGGTGTATTCCAAGAGCAACGAGGAAGTCGATGACCGAGGAGGCAAAAATCAATCCCAGAAAGCGCCAGTCCCACCACCCGTAGAAGACGTAACTGGCAATGACAAGGAAGGTATTCTGAATCCCCGGATCCCTGCGGTCGAGTGCCCAGTAGACCAGCAGGACTACCGGCAGGAAAATCGCAAAATCCAGTGACGTGAAAAGCATGGCCGCGGTCAGCTCAGGGGCTCAGGCTCAGGAAGAGCCCTGCCGATTTCATCCACGCGGTATCCGAATCCGCTTGAACCCAGGGTGGAGAGATCCACCAGCCCGTTGCGGCGCTGGTAGAGTCCCGGGTGCACATTCCTCTCCAGGGCGGATGCCTCGGGATAAAACTGCATGCTGTTGGTCTCAACTCCCATGATTGTCGGGAGATGTGCCGCGAGCAGACAGTGAGGGATTTGTGCCAGCATGGGGTTGGTCAGGTCCTGAACCATCAGGGTCATGCCATGGGCAATGGCCCAGCAGGCACTGAGTATCGCCCCCGTCTGTGTCTTGCAGGTCTTGAGGGCCACGCCGGTCCAGCCCAGTTCGAAGCCCAGCCGCACAATTCCCCAGTCATGGGCACTTTCATCAAGGAACAGTGGTTTGCGGGCTGAGACACTGCGGACATTCAGCCGGTGTTCCTCCAGCTCATGCGGGAATGGCTGTTCGACATAGAGAAGCCGCGCGTAGGTTTCCGGTTCCTCGTCGCGCAGCCTGTCGAGGATGCGGTTGACATAATCCGGATCCCTCACCGTGCAGTTGAAGTCGGCACTGAGCCAATGAACGCCGTGGCGGCCGGCGATGGCGCCGGTGCGGCTCATCCGGTCAAAGTCCCATGCCTCATCCGTCCCGCGCAGCTTGATTTTCAGGCAGTCAAGACCGTCTGATTCAATCCATTGTTCGAGCTGCACCGGATAGTCGTCATCCGGTTCGTCACCGGTCAGGTCTTCGCCGGTAAGTGGATCAAGGCCTCCGACAAGGTGCCATGCCTTGAGCTGTTTCCGGGGGTCCTGCAGAAGGAAATGGCCGGGATAGACGCCGCTGAAACTGATGTTCTCGGACAGCCGGCTGGGTTCAAGGAAGGCGGAAAGGTCGCGGTTCATCCATGGCTGGTCATATGTCTGGTAAACCGGGACTCCATGCAGCACACCATACGCGTCGTGGACTGCGATATCGCAGGCCGAAAAGCAGACAAGGGCAGCCAGCCAGGGGACCGGTTCCATGCCGCCGCGGATGCGTTCCCGGTTCACTCCATGAAGAATTTCCTTCAGGTGATGGCAGGTGAAATCGTATCCGGTCTCCATGGGGTGGCCCTCCATGTCGGCTTTGAGGAGCACAGCGGTGATGGTGCGGCACAGATCCATCAGGGCTTCGAGACGCGGCTGATAGGGCATTGATGAGGGCCATACCCATTGCACATTGAGAGGTGTTTCGCCCCACCCGGTGGCTGAGTCTGAGCCGTTGGCAGTGCCGACGACAGCTTTGACTCTGGCGCAGGTTACCGTGGTGAGGGTCTCCGTGCCGAACTTCAGAGGAACACGTGTCTGTATCGGGATAAAATAAAGTTCGAGTTCCCGGATGTGGATATTGCGCGGGTTTGTATCAGCCATGGTGTGTCCGGTTAGTGATTGAGTTCATCCCCGTTTTGCCGGTGCGATGGGAACACCAGATGGCCTGCTGCCAGCAGGATGAAGGTCAGTGCGCCGTTGATGGGCAGAATGAGGAATCCGATGGATTCGCTGTAGGCGCTGCTGATGAACCACGTTGCGGTGACGGCAAGGATGGCGGCCACAGGCGAGAACCAGTCCACAGCCAGTCGTTTCGGTGTCAGAAGTCCGAAGAAGAAAAATCCCAGCAGCGGTCCGTATGTGTACCCGGCGGCTTTGAAAATCGAGGATATAACCGCCGGGTCACTGATCCTTCGGAATATGAGGATGACAAAGAAAAGTATCGCGGCAAAAGAGAGTTGGACCATCATCCGCAGCCGCTGGTCTCCGGCGCCGGCCGGCTTTCGGGACAGTCCGAGAAAGTCGACGCAGAAGGAGGTGGTAAGTCCGGTGAGTGCGGAGTCGGCGCTGGAATAGGCAGCAGCGATAAGCCCGAGTACAAAGGTGGCGGCGATGGTGGCCGAAAGGTAATCCAGCGACAGATAGGCAAAAAGCTCATCAGTTTTTCTGGGAATCATGTTCCCGCTGTCCGGGTCCCGTATGGCTATGGGATTGGCGGAGTCCTGAGTCATTTCGACGATCCCGGTTTCAAGCCCATAGGTGTAGAGGGCACCGCCGAGGGACAGAAAGCCGATGTTGACAATGACGAGGATGACACAGAAAAGTCCGATGTTCTTGCGGGCGCTGCTGATGTCGGGGCAGGTGAGGTTCTTCTGCATCATGTCCTGGTCAAGGCCGGTCATGGCAAGGGCGATGA
>JAUIAG010000089.1 GCA_030425355.1 Verrucomicrobiia bacterium | reverse complement strand
TGACCTCAATCAGCTGATCTTCGGTTCTGGAAATCTGCTCGGCACAGTGCGCCATCTCCTTTTCGAGCGCCTGGTATTCCTCATTTTTCCTCGTTTCCAGCTGTTGGGTGGCATATTTTGACTTCCTGCTCGCGGTCTGATCAATATCAATTTCGAGCTCCTTCTGATTGGCCCGCAATGAATTCAACTCATCCATGGCGGTTCGGAGTGCCGACTGTGTCTGGTCCAGTTTGAATCTCAGTGAATCCCGGAGCGGGCCGAGTGCCTTGAGGTCATTCTGACACCCAAGGATTTTCTTGTCCCAGTCCTGGAGGACCAGCAGGTTTTCAACACTTTTCAGCATGCGTGGATTTCCATGAGGAAGTTCTTACAGGAGGGAGGTTAGACCGGGTGACCGGACTCTGTCAACGGCTTGAGCCGATGAAGGCCCCGGCAGCCTGCGGAGCGACCGGTGCGATGGGCGGGGAACAGCGCTGTGCTGCCATGGCTCCAGACACCGGGTCAAAATCCCCCATCCGATGAAGGATGGGTTCCGGCAGGAGTCAGGCCGGCCGGGAGTAATGCACAGTGAAGAACCGGTCTTTCCCCGATGTACCGGCCGCCCACTGCTGCATTTGAATACCCGCCGGGAATCTCAGTCAGCGGCAGAGTATTTTAAAAATAAATTAATATAAATCTATATATTTACCTTTGCATCATATCAAAGTCAGTTGGATACACAACACGGTTGAGGTCATCGGCCTGACACCGGGGAGGTGACTTCAATGTGCGGGCTTCCGTGCCTGTCCTGACAAGGGTGAGTTGAGGGTTCTGGCGGGGAGGAATTGTGCATTCTGTCATCACCGTATCCGGGGCACTCAACCGGGGTCAATCAGGCACCCCGGCGGGGCCACAAACCGTCCGGCACGGGCCAAGTTCCTGCTTGTCATGATCCAGCCGGCTTTGAGATGGTTTGATATGGAAGTGAATCAGGAACTGACTTCTCTGGATCGCGATTTTTATCTTCAGGCCGACGAATTTTTTTCAGCCTACCGGGATGTAGCACTGACATACGATGATTTGACACTGGCTACGCTTCACTCAGAAATACTGCCGCGCGACACTCAGCTGGACACCCGTCTGGCCGAGGGTCTTGAGTTGCACCTCCCTATCATCTCCTCCGACATGGACACGGTGACGGAGTCACGAATGGCCATCGCGATGGCTCAGAATGGCGGCATGGGCCTCATTCACTACAACATGTCGGAAAAGGATCAACTGAGGGAAGTATCGAGGGTCAAAAACCACGTTCATGGGCTGATTCAGGATCCGATCACGGTGAATCCCGGGCAGAGGATAGCGGATGTGCTTCAACTGATTCAGCGCAAGGGATTTTCATTCAGCACCTTTCCTGTTGTGGACGACACCGGGAAACTGGTCGGGCTGCTGCCTGGCAGTGTGGTGCGGCCACGGTTTGCAGACCGGCCGGTTCAGGAGGCGCTGACTCCTCGTCATCAGGTCTTCACTCTGGCCGAGAAGGATCTTGGTAACGACCCGATTGCCGTGGCGGATCAGTTTTTTGCGGAGCACCCGCGTATTGACAAACTGATGGTTGTGGATGCTGACGACCACCTGCGCGGGCTGTTCACTCTTTCAGATGTGGACCGGATCACTCAGGAACGGAAAGCGCATTTCAAACCGGCGCGGGATTCCAAGTTCCGTCTGGTCTGCGGAGCAGCGATTTCAGCCACCCGGGATGCGTTTGGCGAGCTGGATCGGGACCGCGTCACCGAGCATGTCGGCGGCCTGGTGGACCGGGGGCTGGATGCGGTTGCGGTGTCCACCGCCCACGGTCACACCAAGGGCGTTGGCGACACTGTCCGACTCATCCGCGAAGTCTTTCCGGATCTACCAATTATTGCGGGCAACGTCACCAGTGGCGCCGGGGTTGAGTTTCTGGCTGAATGCGGGGCAAACACCATAAAAGTCGGTCAGGGACCGGGAAGTATCTGCACCACACGGATCGTTGCCGGTGTGGGAATCCCGCAGATGACGGCCCTCTATCTCTGCTCCCGGGCAGCAGTCAGAAAGGGCGTGACCATCCTGGCCGATGGAGGCATCTCCAAGTCGGGGGACATTGTGAAGGCACTGACACTCGCCGACGCAGTCATTTGCGGCGGCCTTCTGGCGGGCTGCACCGAGGCACCGGGTGAGATTCTTGAAATCAGCGGGAAAATATATAAACAGTATCGTGGCATGGGGAGCCTTGCGGCCATGAAGGCCGGTTCGGCAGCGCGATATGGACACAGCGCACAGGATACCACGCGGAAAGTTTCAGCTGAAGGAGTGGAAGCCCTGAAGGAAGTCTCCGGCTCGGTCGACAAAGTTATTGGTCAGCTGACCGGCGGAATCCAGTCCGGCATGGGGTATCTCGGTGCCAGAACGCTTGACGAGCTGCGCGCCCGCGCCCGGTACATCCGCATCAGCCCGGCGGGACAGCGCGAATCCTCGACCCATGACATCGTCGAACTCAAGACCGGTGCTTCCTGATCCACACGATTGCACCGGGGTGAGCACAGCTGAGCGTTGACCCCGATGCTGAAAAAGGCCATATCAATCCCGGATGCAGACACTCAAGGACAAGGGCTTTTCAATGCCCGCCGAATGGGCCGGACACCGTGGCACCATTCTCACATGGCCGCAGAAAAAGGGATGCAGCTTTCCCCCACCCTACGATCGCGGCGTCCATGAAACGTACGTCACGCTGATTGAGCTTCTCTCCGCGGTTGAGGAGGTTCACGTCAATCACTGGGATCGTGAGGAGATGGATTACGTCCGGGGACTTCTCAAGGCATCGAAATGCAATCTGAAGCAGGTTTTTCAGCATCTTCACCAGTCATATGAGCCGTGGTGCCGGGATCACGGTCCGATCATGGTTCGGCATGAGAAAACCGGACAGGTGATGGCAACGGACTGGCACTACAATGCATGGGGCGGGAAGTATCCCCCATACGATCTCGACAACCGCATTCCAGCCCTGATGGCCGGGGTGCTTGGAGTGGAGTGCCACGCCGTTGAGATGGTCCTTGAAGGCGGATCGATTGAGGTCAACGGAAGAGGTGATCTGATCACCACCGAGTCATGTCTGTTGAATCCGAACCGGAATCCAGATCTGACGAGAGCGGATATTGAAAAGCGGCTGATTGATTTTCTCGGGGTGGAAAGGATCCACTGGCTTGAGTCGGGTATTGAAGGAGATGACACCGACGGGCACATCGACGATCTTTCAAGATTTGTGGACGGCAGGCGCGTTGTCACCGTCATTGAGAAAAACCGGGATGACCCGAATGCCGCTGTTCTCGAAGCCAACCGGAGGAAGCTGCTGGAGTTTCGTGACGGCGAAGGAGCCGCTTTTGAGGTGATTGATCTTCCCATGCCGGATGCGGTGATCCGTGAAGGCATCCGGCTTCCCGCCTCCTATGCCAACTTCTACATTGCCAATGGCCTGGTGATTGTGCCCGTCTTCGGTCAGCCATCTGACGACGTGGCAGTGGGGATCCTTACAGACTGCTTCCCAGGCCGCGAGGTTCGCGGGGTCGACTCACGGGCGCTGATCTGGGGACTGGGATCATTTCACTGCATTACGCAGCAGATCCCGGCCTGAGTGATGAAGTTCCGCGTTGTTGGAATCTGAATCATCCAGTTATGATTGTGATGCTCTGGACGCACTCCACGATGCCGGCGATGTGACGACAACGGGTGTTTTCTGAAACTCGGCGATATCCATTGCACCGACATAGCTCATGGCAGTGGTGATGGCCCCTACCAGATTCTGTGAACCGTCATCCACGGTTGCCGGCCCGAACAGAATCGTCTTGAGGGACCCGGAAACGCCGACATGGATGCGGGTTCCGCGGGGCAGGCATGAGTCAGGCATGGCCATGCCCCAGTGATGACCTTTTCCCGGAGCCTCGGATGCCTTTGCCAGCGCGGCACCGAGCATCACTGCATCGGCGCCGCATGCCAGTGCCTTGCAGATATCGCCCCCGCAGGTCATTCCCCCGTCTGTGATGACTGGCACATACCGGCCGGTATCTCGAAAAAATTCATCCCTGGCCGCCGCGCAGTCTGCCGTGGCGGTGGCCTGCGGAACGCCGATTCCCAGCACTTTCCGGCTGGTGCAGGCCGACCCTGGTCCGAGACCGGCCAGGACAGCGGCAACGCCACACTCCATCAGATCCCCGGCCGCTTCCGTGGTGGCCACATTCCCGGCAATAACCGGGATATCCATCTCACTGCACAGCTTTTTGAGATCCGGAAAATCATACTGGGTGGAGTGGTGCCGTGCGGTGAGAACTGTGGCCTGCACGACGAGGACATCCGCTCCGGCCTCCCTCGCGATGCCGGCATGGCGTCCGGCCTTGTGGGGAAGAGTGCTGACCGCCACCGGCACTCCGTTGCGTTTCAGATCCTCAATCCGGCGCCCAATCAGATCCTCCCTGACAGGTTCCGAGTAGACACACTGGAGGAGTGCTGTCACATCCCCCTGTTTTGAATCGATGATCTGCTGGATAATCGTCGAGGGGTTCTCATAGCGGGTCTGGAGACCATTGAGATTGAGGATACCGAGTCCGCCAAGCCGGTTGAGTTCAGTACAGAAACGGACATCGGCAATGCCGTCCATGGCACTGGCGAGAACGGGAACACCCAATCTGACGGAACGCCCGTCACCGGCAGGAATGGAAAAGGATATGTCCACTTCCATGGGGTTGACGGTCATCGTCCCCGGAACCAGTGAGATGTCGTCGAAACCGTAGGCCGGACGGGCTTCGCGGTGCTTGCCGATATTCAAACCCATAAGCCACGATCATAGGCAACGCCGCGGAGCATACAAATCCGAATCCGGCACCGATGCAGATTAAAAATGGAAGGGCGCGTTGTAGTCACCGCAGGCGGGACAGCGGGACAGGTCGACATCGCCGTCATCGGTGTAAAGATTGGCGCACTTCTTACAGCGGAAAACCCGGTCCTGGCTCGATGTGGGTTCGAACCGCTTCAGGCGGATGGAGTAATAGGCCCAGAGAAAAACAAGCGCTCCCAGCGACAGTACGATGGCCATGAAGATCAACTGGTGAAAATCCATGAGGCTGACGAAAACGAGTTGATGTGTTCCGGGTTCAATGTGTGTGCCATGCTTATCCGGTCAGTCCAGCATCTTCCTGGGAGCTTCGAGTTCCGGGTTCTCCCAATAGTAGATGAAAGTGCCGCTGATGGACTCCATGGGAAGGCCTGAGTCACCGGCTGTCGCAGCCGGAGCGGGTTTTTCAAACCGAAGCCTTTTGACCCTGTCGATCAGCCATTGAAGATTCGATGGAGTGGAGCCATTCTCCACGACATTGACTACCGAGATGATGCCCGCAGAGTCGACTGATATGGCGATTCGCGAAACACCGTCCGGGGATAGTGGCGGCGATGAAAATTCATCCCGGGGCCAGAAAACCAGGGACAGTGAAGTGACCGGGCCTTCGAGCTCAAAGGGCAGAGCGGAAACAGGCCTGACTTCGGGCACGTCCCGGGGCCCGGCGGGTTTCCAGGCTTTCGGGTCTGCGAGGGTCGGAATAGTGAGATCCGCGGGCTTTCTCTGTTCCAGCAGCAGTCCGCCGGGTTCCATATTGTATTCCAGAATGTCGACTTCCGGCAGTTTCGGTGGACCGGGAAGCAGTGCTGAAATCGAAACAACGCGACGTTCACCGGCACCGCCGGGACGGATACCCGGGTCCATGAACAGCGATGGATCAGTCAGAAGCTCGGCCTCCGCATCTTCGGCGGATTCATACACGCCGCCAGTGCTCCCAGCTTTTCCCACCCAGATCACCGGCGAAAAATGAGCCCTGGGCTTCAGTTCGGCTTTTGGAAACCTCCTCTCCGCCAGCATCAAAGCCAGCACTATGATGACAAAGACCACCGCGAACTGAAAAACAGATCTGAACCACGGCATCCGGTAGAATCTTTCAAAGGATCTCATCAGGGAAATCGCTGCGCGTGTAATGCATGGTCAGGTCATTGCGGTTCGGGAGCATTTCCATTGGCTCCAAAGCCCGGCACCGGCGTGTGAGAGGCCCAGAAGATTTTTTCAAAACCGGCCTGCTGGAAGTAGCTGAATGCCTCGGAGAGCTGGTCGAGGGTGACATTGCGGTCGGCCTGGAGCATCAGGCTGGGTCGCCCATCAAGAGTCACGATGCGATCACGGAAGTAATCGAGCAGTTCGGGCCCCTCCCAGATACGGTTTTCGTAGTAGTAATTGCCCCTTCGGTCCAGCACGACTTTCCATGGCATGGGGCCGACATGTGCAGGCGTTTGTGAGCGGGGCAGTTCCACGACCATCCCGCCGGGAAGGATCATGGACTGAAAAAAGAGAAAGAAGATGAGCAGACAGAGAAAAACGCCCACATATGGGAGCGGGTCAAACTGCCCGACAAAGATCTTGGCTCCACGGGGAAATTTCATTTTTTTACCTGTGCTGACGCGTGATGGTTTTGCCGGAGGCTACAGAGTCCATGAGCCATGCTGATTCTGCCGGTCGACCTTCGCCGACCCGGTTTCGATATCTTCAGGACGATGTGGGCGTGTGACGCGGAGGCATGGCGGCTTCTGCGGGCGTGGCGATTCGGTCCCCGTTGCCTGGAGAGTCGAGCGCAAGGATATTGAGGATCTCCATGGAGGCTTTTTCCATGTCGATGATGATGGTGTTGACCCGCCCTACAAGGTAGTTGTAACCGGCGTAACACGGGATTGCGAGGGCGATACCCGATGCCGTGCAGATCAGTGCCTGCCAGATCCCCCTCGAAAGCTGCGGGACGGTGACAAGGGCTCCGCTGGCTCCGGTTTCCTCGATGGTTCTGTATATGCTCATCAGACCGAGAACCGTGCCAAGAAGTCCCAGCAGGGGGGCGATCTGCGCAATTGTGGCCAGAACATTGAGCTTGGACTCCAGTCGTGGCACTTCCATCAACCCGCATTCCTCAAGGCCTTCCCGGATCCCTTCCTTGCCTTTGCTTCGGTTGATGACGGCTGACCGGACCAGTCTCGGGATTGGCCCGGGAGTGGCCTCACAAATGGAAATCGCCTCCAGATCATTCCCGCCCTGAATGACATTCTTGACGCCGTTGATGAACTCCGAGGAATTGATCTGTACTCGGTGGTAAGTAATCATTCTTTCCAGAAAAACGACTATTGCAGCCGCACCACAGGCGATGATGATCCACATCATCGATCCGCCATATTCCAAAAGTCCAGGCATGTGAATCCATCATAGCCAGCCGTGGATTACTTGAAAAGCCCCGTCCTGAGAATTCCCGGAGTGCCGCCACAAGCGAGTTGTTTCCTTTGCCCGGTTCCCGGAGGGATGGCATGATAGCCCGCAAATGGAAGAAAACCATTCTCAGGAAGACCGGGACATGCTGGAAAACCTCTTCCGCATGCAGAAGGCTCTCAATCAGCGCATCGGGGTCGACACGGACTCCATGGATGAAGCCGAACAGACCCGATGGGTCCTCAATTACTGCCGCGCCATGAGTCAGGAACTCGCAGAACTCACCGACAGCGTCCCATGGAAATGGTGGGCCAAATACCAGAAATTCGACGCCCAGAATGCCAGGGTTGAAATCGTCGACCTCTTCCACTTTCTCATCAGCCTCGCCCAGGTCATGGGAATGAGCGCCGGCGATATCCACGAAGCCTACCTCAAAAAAAATGCCGTCAATTTTCAAAGACAGGATTCAGGTTATGCTGAAAAAGACAGTTCGGATTCCAGACATATCTGAACTGCCGGACCATCAGACACAGACAGGGACGGCTGATGCCCGGCTGAATATTCACGTCCCGACCACGTCCATGCCATGATGAACCGGATCATAACACCCAGTCGGTCGGTAAAACGCAGAACACTGGCACCCCTCCTCCTCCTTGCGGGGGGTGTCTGGGCCTGCGTCACACACACACACACAGCCGCACAGGAACCCATCAACCCGTCACCCCCCCCTGCTCAGAGCGTCGAGGAACGGATAGGCAGGGCCAGGGAACTTTATCTGGAGGGATCTCAGGGCGACAAGGAGGCGGTGGAGGAAGCGCTGACGCTGACCATGGCCATCCTGAGTGAGGATCCGGATAACGCGGAGGTAATTGCCCTGCAGGGAGCGACCATGACATTGAAGGCACGGGACACTTTCTGGCCGGGGAAGAAGGTGAAGATTACGCGGGAGGCGATCACGCTGATGGACAGAGCGGTGTCACTGGCTCCGGATGCGACGGAGCCCCGGTGGATCCGGGCATCGAACAATGTGCATTTTCCGGATTTTCTGGAGCGACTTCCTGTGGCGCTGTCGGATCTGGAGATTCTGTGGAAGAAGGGGGAGGAATCGCCGGGCGATTTCACCAGCGAGAGGCGACAGAAGACGGGCCGACTGCTGGGGATGGCCCTTTGGAGATCGGAGCGGGAGGATGAGGCAAGGACGATTTGGGAGAAGGCCCGGCGGCTTGATCCGGAATCCCGTGAGAGCCGGGCAATTCTGGCATTGATGGAGGAACTTTCAAAGCCTGAAACCGGGAATGTCCTCGGCCCGGCCCGGCTGAGGCGGTAGGGAAAATGCCATTCGATAGACTGGCTGGTGTGTATAAGATTGAGGAAAATGGAATTGAAAGCATCTGAAGAGGCTGAGCGGCGGCCGACATCCTGCGGGGGGATCATTCGTCCCTTCATCCCTGAGTCAGAAATCCACCGTCGGGTTCGTGAACTGTCAGCTGAAATCAGCCGTGACTACCGTGAACTCGATGTTCTGATGGTGGGAATTCTCAACGGGACCATCCTTTTCATGGCGGATTTGATGCGTCATCTGGACTTCGATCTGACGGTGGATTTTGTGGGAATCTCCTCATACGGCGACGGCACGACATCCGGGAATCTGTCATGGACGAAGCAGCCGGGGTATCCGGTCCGGGGGCGCCATGTTTTGGTAATTGAGGACATACTTGAGACTGGCCAGACACTGGACAATGTTCTTGCCGCTCTTCAGGCCGACGATCCGGCTTCGTTGAAGAGCTGTGTGCTGCTTCACAAGCAGCGGCCCGACTTTTCACCCCGGCCACCGGATTACTGTGGATTCAGGATCGAGGACCATTTCGTGGTAGGATATGGTCTGGACCTCGCGGGGAAGTATAGAAACCTGCCGTATATCGGTATTTACCAGCCGGCTTCGAGCGTTACAGTGGAAGTGATTGAAATTGAAGTCAGGTTCTGGTCTCACTTCAAGGATCTGACAGGAGTCGCCGTGACAAAGCTGCAGCTGCCGTCCGGATGCAGGGTGGCGGAGGCGACGGAAAAGATCCTTTCCAAATGGCCATCCCTGGAGCCCCATAGCCAGTCGGCCCTCGTTGCAGTGGGAAACGAGTATGCCACTGAGGACCGGATTCTTTCAGCCGGTGACTCTCTATCCTTTTTCCCTCCGGTTCAGGGAGGATAAGCCATGACAAGGGATATCCGCATTTACCGGGCCCCGTTGAAAATACCCGGAACACCCGATCCGGATGGCATTTCGGGCATGGCTGGTTCCAGCCTGTGCTTTACCGGAATGGTGAGAGACACTGAAGGCACCACCCGGATCGAAGGGATTGATTACGAGGCATTCACCGCGATGGCGGAGCACCAGTTTCATTCCATTGCCGACGAGATTGAAAAGCGCTGGCCGATACTGTCACTTGAAATTCACCATGTATTCGGCTGGGTCCCTGCCGGAGGGGGGTCAGTATGGGTCCGACTCGCCAGTCCACACCGTGCCGAAGGCTTCGAGGCCATGCAGTATCTTCTCACGGTCATGAAAAAGCGGGTCCCCATCTGGAAAAAGCCGGAACCAAAGACTGGTTGATGATCCGCTGCTGGCAGCTGGATTGATGACCGGAAATCATTCCCGGATTCGCGCTACCCTCCGGCAACTATCCTGACTATCTCCAGCCGGTCACCATCCTGCAGCTGCATCTTTCTGAACAATGATGGCGGCACAGCCTCGCCGTTTCGTTCCACCACCACCGATGAGGGGATGAGCCCCTGTTCAGTCAGAAAACTGGAAAGATCAACAGGCAGCTCAATTTCCTTCAATTCCCCGTTCGCAGATATTGTCGCCATGCATTGGACAAGGTGGATGATTCATCGGAAACAGGCAAACTGATTTCAAAGGTCGCGGCCGCGAAGCCGGCAGGCCCGGACCCGGATTCTGCACACCATCCTGGAACGTCGCTGTGATCGGCAGGCGGGTTACCCGGCCGGGCCTGCACCTGTCTGAATATGAAAAAAGGCCGCGCGGGGAAAATGGCGCGACCTGTTCAGAATTCGAATGAACACCTGAAGCAGAATGAGGGAATCCGGTCCTAGAAACGCGACCAGCTGAAGCGCACCAGACCGTCATTCAGCCGGCTGCGCTGGAGGATGATTGAAGGGAGTCTTGATTCAAGGCTTTCAGTCTCCTCCCCGGACAGGAGTATGGTATCCAGACAGTTGTCGTGACGCATACTGACCAGATTGGCAAGAAACTGGAGGTGGTTTGCCGCGGCGTAGGACGGGTTGACATCGTCGACAACCAGAAGTCTGGGACCGAGGAGCTTTCTGCCGTATGTGGCTGCGGTCTGAGTGGCTGCAGGCTGGGCAGTGGAATCCACCTCCAGTCCCATCCAGTTGAAAGTCAGGTAGTAGACGGTGGAGCCGGCGTGGCAGACATCCCGAGCGCATTCAGTTGCCATCTGAGTTTTGCCGGTATTGGTGGATCCATGGAGAATCCATGTCGACCCGATGGATATAAGTTGACTGCTGATCTGCCGCTGCCATGACTTCCATCTCTCGTTGAGCGCCTCATTGGCGACATCAAATGCCTTGTGCCTCCGCGGAAAGCCGGATTCATCCCAGAGCGTTTCCTGGGAAAGTGATTTGGATGCCGGGGCAGCCCCGGCAGTTCTTGGACTGGAAGGCGTACCGGGCTCCATGCCTGCGGTTCTTTCCAGATTTCCGCCCCCGTTCCCTCTTCCGTTGGGTAGTTGACTCATATCCTTAGAGTTATTCCAATTTCTCCCAGTAAAATCGGATAGCTACCGAATTTGTTGAGACCCTGAATTGATTCAGCGGGCATGTTCTCCGGGCGATTTTCAGCCATGGCAATGGGATGGAATGCCTCCATATAGGAATACAGAATCCTGAGGGGCGGGTGTGGCGGACTGAGGATTATTCCTCTGTGGCGGATGTATTCCCTGGAGTTGTTTCCGGGTACAGACGGGCGATGAGGATATTCTCGGGGTTGAGATATTTCCTGGCAGCCGCCTGAATATCCTTTTCGGTGATATTCTGTGGTTTTTCTGGGAATTCGATGATTCCCTTCAGATCGAGTTCATTGGTGGCCCGGAAGAGGAGGTTATTCAGCCAGAATGAATTTTCCTTGAGACTGGTTTCGTGGGCCCGCAGGTGCGATTCCCGGACCTTTTCGATATTAATTGGGTCGATGGGTTCGGATTTGAGTTTTTCGACCTCCAGAAGAGCGAGGTCGATGAGTTTCTCGGCGTTGGCCGGCTTGCAGCCAAAGGAGATGCCGGTGGAATAGGTTCCTTTGGGAACGCGGTCAATGGATCCGAAAACCCCCACCCCGTAAACTCCTCCCTGATCCTCGCGGAGGACCTCGCGGAGCCGGATCTTGAGGATGTCAACGGCAGCCCGCAGGGGATAGCGGTCCTCGTCATTCCATTCAGTGTCGCCATACATCATGATGCGGACAGTGGCCTGGTCTTCAATACCCTTCTGCACCTTCACTTCAACGCGGCCGGATTTCGGATCATCGTTGCGGAACACCGGCTCCTCTTCACGGGGTTCACCGGGAAGACTTGCCAGGTAGGTTGTCACCAGCTTTTCCATTTCATCCCAATCAAAGGCACCGACAATGATGAAGGTGAAATCAGAGATCGAGGCAAAGCGTTCCCTGAAATATTCAAAGGACCGGTCAAGGTCGAGGGATGCCAGCCACTCCTCGTCATTCGGCTGGTGGCGGGGATGATTCCCGTAAAGAGCCTCGTTGATGGCTTCAGAGAAGACATAGGAGGGACTGTTCCTGCGATTGCGGATCATGTCGGCCATGCGGGTCCTGAAGGACTGGAAAACTTCCGGATCCTTGCGGGGACGGGTGATCTGAAGATGCAGCAACTGAAACATGGTCTCCAGATCGCGGGGAGATGCGAAGCCCGTGATCCCTTCGGCGTAATTTCCTATGGAAACACTGGCGGACGCATACTTGTCGGCGAGCATTTTTTCGAGGTCGACCGCACTGAAGCCTGCAAGGCCTCCCTGGCCCACCAATCCATCGGCGGACGAGGCGATAACGTACTGGTCGTCATCCACCATGCTGTACCCACCCGGACTTGAGCCACGCAGGAGCACCTGGTCATTCTTGAAATCAGTCTGTTTGAGCAGCACTCTCACGCGGTTTGAAAGGACCCATTCCGTGGTGTCGATTTCGTCATAGGCGCGGCGGAAGACGATGCTGCCGGGGTCGGGAACTTCGCTCATCAGCGGCTGATCGGTGACCCCGTCATCGTATTTCTCAATGTCGATGGCATCCGCCCGCTCCATGATGGAGAGAATTTCCTGTGAGTCGGGCACCTGCAGCGCTTCCTTCTCCGGAGCGGTGTAGAGTATCACGCGGTTTTCCGAAGTTGTCATGGACTGTGAAACCGCATTGACTTCCGTCAGTCCGATGGAGGGCAGCATCTCCTGAACCATCTCGTATTCCATGGCGATGCCGGGGACCGGTTCCCCCTCGAGAATGTGACGTATATATTCACTGGCGTAGCTGGATGATTCGGATTTATCGCGCTCCTGGTAGGAAACTTCATAACTGCGCAGGGTGGCTGCTTTGGCCCGGTCCAGTTCGCTTTCAGTCAGGCCGTCACGCTGCACCCGTTTCCATTCCAGAAGCAGGGCTTCCAGTCCTTCTCTGAATTTTCCCTCACGGACCACGGACATCAGCTGGATCAGCTCTTTGGAACGAACGAAGGACCCCATGCCGGCTCCGGCGTAAAGGTATGGAGGCTCCGGTTCCTGCAGCCTTTCAGACAGACGCTGATTCAGAATCTGAAAGAACAGTGCTTCAACAAGAGACCGGCGATAGTCTTCCCTCGAACTTTGAGAACGCGGTTCGAGCTTTCTGACAATGCCGATCTGTGTGTACTGCAGCTCTTTGTCGGTCTCGATGGAAAACAGTGTCTGCTCATGATCGGGAACCTTCCTGGACGGTTCCTCGCGCCGCTCAGCGGGGTTCGTGAGACCGGCAAAATACTTTTCAATCAGCCCAAGAATGCGCTCCGGATCAAAGTCGCCAACGGCAATGACCGACATTCGATCGGGCCGGTACCAGTCCTTATAAAACCGCACGAAGGCTTCCCTCGGGGCGTTGCGGATGATGTCCATCTCGCCGATGGGCAGCCTTTCGGCATAGCGGGACTCATGGAAAATAACAGGCAGCTGCTTGTCGAGCATGCGCTGCTGTGCCCCCTGCCCCAGTCGCCATTCCTCGATGATGACGCCTCTTTCCTTGTCGATCTCCTCCTGATCAAAAGAAATTCCGGAAGCCCAGTCCTGCAGCACGAGAAAGGCCTTTTCCACTACTTCCTCATCATCGAGGGGCAGCTGGAGCATGTAAACGGTTTCATCAAAACTGGTGTAGGCGTTGAGGTCCGGGCCGAAACGCAGACCGATGGACTCCAGGAAGTCGACAAGCTCATTTTTCTCGAAGTTCCGGGTGCCATTGAAAGCCATGTGCTCGATGAAATGGGCAAGTCCCTGCTGGTCCTCGTCTTCATGCAGCGAACCGGCGTCCACGACCAGTCGAAGTTCCATGCGGTTTTCCGGTCGGGAATTCCTGCGGATCATGTACTGCAGGCCATTATCGAGCTGTCCTTTGGTGATCTGCGGGTCGAGGGGGAGAAGATCGTCCTGAGCCCTGACCGGCGCTGGTGCTGCCGCGAGGACAATGGCAAGGAGAGCTGTTCCGAGAGCCAGTCCCCTGCGGCCCCAGGCTGTCAGAATGTCGAATTTGTGCTTGGTCATAAAATCGGGCCGTGCTCCGGATGAGTTGCGAATGCTCCGGGCACCGGCGTTGTAATCTGTTGTGTTAAATAAATGCCTGCAGCCGGGTCACCGGAACCCATGCCGGGCGGAGATCCGAAACCGGAGAAATTTCCCGTTTTCTGATCCATTACCGTAATTGGACCCGTGAATGGCTTCATTGTTTCAAATCCGGTTGAGTCTGAAAAGTAAGTGGACAGCCGGGTGATTTATCAGGGACCTATCGTCTGTTATAGGCGCTTTGAACCTGCCGGTGCGTTTCATAGAGATACCCCATCAGGTTTTTCACCGCGCGGAGATCATCCTGGGAGAGAAACTCCCGGCAAACCTGGATTCTCCGTCGGTACTCCCCGGGCAGGCCGGCGGCGTCTTTCGGGAGTGAAAAATACCGGATCAGATATCCGAGGTTGAGCTGATCAGCGAGGAAGTCCAGCTGGTCCAGATGATGAGCTATGTCCTCCTTTTTTTCAAAGAGGATCGCCTGTGTCAACTCCCCGCGCACATCGCCCATGCGGATAATGGTGAGATCAGGGGCATCATAGATAATCCTTCCAAAGGTGTATCCGCCGGCCAGTGCGAGAATGATACCGCAGCCGGCCACCAGAGGAACGGGGAGCCTTTTTTCCTCACGCGGCGCATTCACAGCGGCGCGATTAAAAAATGAGTCGATGACGGCATCCAGCCCGCCGGCCTTATTCATCATCAGCCGGTCGACGGCCGTCGAACCCGCCATCAGCATCACCAGAAAACAGAGGCCGAGTATCTGTGCGGCATTTGAATTTTCGAGGAGGCTTTTTCCGAGGCCGCTGATGGTGGAAGCGGCGGTATCCTGCTCCGGAAGACGGGTATAGGAATCAAAAGCATGCGTGTGATCAGTTGACCCGGTGATGCGCTGCCATGGCGACCACTCCATCAACAGGGAAAAGGCGAGTGTGACCACGAAGAAGGAAATGATGAGTAGGGTGGCATTGCGCAGTCCGTAGTCCCTGCGGATCCAGTTGATGACACCGGCGTTGGCTCCAGCACCGAGGATCACCAGCATGAATGAAGCCCCAAGCGAGTAGCCGTCGCGAACTACATGCTCGAACTGAGTCATGATCTCCATCGGCGTTATGTAAACCGGCAGAGCAAATATCCCCATGATAAGAGGGGAAAGGAGAGATCCTCTCACGAAAAGGGATTGCAGAATGCCGTACGGGAGAATGGCGCCAAGGATTCCCATAAACACCACGACCAGCAGAAGGTCACCGATGACACCGCCGGTCGAAGAACGGAGAATATTGAGAAAAGTGAGCCTGACACGGTCGTTGGAATTCTGAAGGACCGGGTCGGGGCCGGCGGAAAGCGGCATGGCGCTCCTGCCGAATATCCGGTCCCAGCCGGCACCCAGTGCCACACTGATAATCAGACTGCCGGCCAGGAAGAGAAGAAAGGAGATAATGTTGATGTGACTGAGGCCATAGACTACCGAGACCGGGTTCATGACAGGAGCGACAATAGTGAAACTGAGGACAGTTCCGGTGGACAGTCCGGCACGGCGCAGTTCCCGGGCCACGGGAAGGGCCCCGAGGGCACAGACCGGCAGAATGATGCCAAGCACCCATCCGCGGAGTGCTCCCTGCAATCCCCCGCCCCCAAGAATGTCTCTGAGGCGGCCATGTCCGACCATCCCGCGAAGCAGTCCGGCAAACAGGATTCCCATGAGCAGAAACGGCGCCGCCTCAAGGAAGGTCTGACAAAAACGATAAACACCGCTCGTGAGAATCGATTCGAGGGAACCGGCAAAACCACTGAAATGGGGACCAAGATTCATGGCGCGGGCGATTCGGCACTGGTGTTTGCGGTGGATGGAGAGTTCACCTTCGGGTCGGGGCAGCGGACAATGCCGGCAAATCTGGCAAGCCGGTCGCCAATCCGGATGTCGGGCACCACCGCATAGAGGTCCTCACCGACGAGCTTGTCCTCAAGGCTGGCTGAATATCTGAATGGATTCCGGGGACTGGCCGGGACGGCCTGGGCGGATGCCGGCTCCGGATCCGGCTGCATACGCCGCAGCACTGTTTTTTCCGCGGAAAGACCTTCCTTCCCCAGAACGCTGATCCACGCTTCAAACTGGTCAGGAATCATGGAACTGTCCAGTGCGACCGCACGGCCTCCCTGCATCCTGTAAAGATAAACAACGAGCTGTCCCTGTGGCGAAAGGATCCACTCAGAATAAATGGATCCTCCATTGCGTCCGGCCGATGCAACCCTGTGGTAGCTGCCGCCCTGCGGGCCAAGGGCCTCAGCCGCATGGATGGTGAGGCCTCCGGCAATGAAGGCAAATGGCAGCACCAGGAACGCAGAGAGGAATCCCGTGAAGGTGCGCTTTTGAATACCGGTCATGATGACGGATTCTACCACCTGCCGGAACATGAAGTTAAGAACTGATTGCTTCCGGCTGTCCCTGTTCCGACGGATCGTGGCGCCAAAACCTTCCCGATGAATTCTATCGGAGCCGCGAAGGCCCTGGTGAACGGGGCAAAAAAAGTCCCCAGGCCCGCCATAGTCAAAGCCTGAGGATCCTTGGAATTGGGTGACAGATGCCACACCCGTTTCAGCACCGGACATAACCCATGCCGCTACCGCTACTCGTTGTTCCCGGCGGAGCACCGGCATAAACCCGCCGGGATTCAATTTGAAGCAACCAGGTGGGTTTGGCTGGCCAATCACATTCAGAATGGCACCCCCGCCCGTCGAATCATCTGATCCTGCCACCATCCAGCAGCCTGAGTGCCAGACTCGGCAGTTATGCGGGATTACCGATCTCCTCCGTTCTGCCCGGTTTCCAAATGGCTGAATCTGAACTCCCTCACCAATCCGGATTTTTTCAATCAGCCGGTCAGGATGTCACAGGATTGAATGAGCAGGAATGAGCACTGTCCCGCCGATGGACATCCAGTGTGAAGGCAGGGACACCAGCCCCATTGGAATCACCATCACTGTTCATCAATGGTGACCCGAAAACTGGTGGCTGGGTTTCCTTCCGAATCTGTCAGGGTGGTCACCGGGAAATCGTTCCATGCAAACCGGGCAGAAACCGGGTTTTTCCACACGGGACTGAAAAGTGTGACGGTATCCGGGGCGGTGATGCGGGCGACCGGTTTGAAATGAACCATGTTCGATCGTGCGATGCTGAAACCATTGACCGGATCTTCGGCCGCTCTGAGCCCGTCGCCCACGTCGGAAAACTTCAGCACCACCCGATCTTCCAGGAATGTCGCGCCTGTGAGTCGGGGGCCGCGAAAAAGCGTGTCGCGTTGATAAGCGAGGTGAAGCGCGGCACGGGCAAGTCTTTGTGCCAGAGGAAGCTTGAGGGTCGGATGGACCTCATCCTTCTCTCCAATATCCAGCGAAACCACCAGTTCCGTGCCTGGCTGTGACTGAACCGCCAGCAGCTGCCCCTCCCGAAGCTCCGCCATTCTGGATTCGGGCATGATCTGGCGGGCTATCTCATCCAGCGGCCTATCCCGGTTGAAATCCCATCCTGGAATCTGGACGACCAGAAAAGGCGTCAGCGGGTCTCCCCGGTCATCGCGCCACGAACGGATCAGGTGATGAAGCAGCATTCGTAGATGATCGGGCTGATAGACGTCCGACTCGCCCTGGTAATAGATAATCCCCTTG
>JAUIAG010000088.1 GCA_030425355.1 Verrucomicrobiia bacterium | reverse complement strand
GCTGGCTGGTTCCGTAATTGACCACTTTCCCCTCGAATGCTGTCGCCCTGCCCATGGCTTTCGTTTACCCTGCAGACCGCCCGGATATGATGATGTCCACCGATCCAATGACAGCACACCTTGAAAATCCTCTGATATCTCCTTCGGAGTGGCACCTTCGGGAGGATGTGATATTCCTCAATCACGGTTCCTTCGGCGCCTGCCCAAAATCCATTCTGGCGGAGCAGAGAAAACTTCAGGAGCAGATGGAGTCCGAGCCGGTGGACTTTCTTCTCAGAGATCTCGAGGATCTGCTTGACCGGAACAGGCACGCACTCGGCTCATTCATCGGCGCTGAACCGGAAAAACTGGTTTTTGTCCCGAATGCCACCACTGCCGTGAATTCCATAGTCCGCAGTCTGCCCCTGGCCCGCGGCGGGAACGTGGTTTCGACCACACATGTCTACAATGCCTGTGCCAACGCTCTGGAGTACGCGGCTGGTTTCCACGATCTTGAGGTCAGGTATGCCTCGCTGCCATTTCCCGCACACTCAGCCAATCAGTGGACCGAAGCTCTGGAGGAAAAAATCGACAGCCGGACAAAGCTGGTTCTTCTGGATCACATCACCAGCAGCTCGGCACTTGTCCTGCCCGTGGCTGAAATGGTCGGGATGATCCGCAGCAGAGCGCCCGGTGCCATCGTGATCATCGACGGGGCACACGTTCCAGGACAGATTCCCCTGGATGTCTCCGCCATCGGTGCAGATTTTTATACCGGGAATCTGCACAAGTGGCTGCTGACTCCCAAATCGGTCGCCTTCCTGCATATCGGGAATCCGGCATTGCTCAAGTCCCTCAGACCGACGGTTATTTCTCATGGAGCCAATTCGGCGAGAACCGACAGGCCGTTTCATTTCCTTGAATTTGACTGGACCGGCACAACGGACCCGACACCGGCGCTGTGCATTGAAAAATCCATTTCATGGGGGGAGTTGATGGTGACCGGCGGATGGCGGGAGATCATGACCCGCAACCGCAGGCTGGCTCTTGAGGCTCGAAGGATTCTGGCTTATGAACTGGATATCCCCCTTCCCTGTCCGGATGAATCCATCGCCTGCATGGCCACTCTCCCCCTGCCGGAAAACATGAAAAAGTTCCCGGCCAGACCGAACCGGCTTCTCCCCGGTCTCCAGGAGTGGCTCAGGGACACACGCAATATCGAAGTGCCAACCCCTTCCCTGCGAAGCGAAGCCTGCTCGTGGATACGGATTTCCGCCCAGGCCTACAACACCATGGAGGACTACAGGAAGCTCGCGGCCGCACTGCATGAATGCGCCTCATCCAATTTATAAACCTCATACTGACAGGTGCATGGACTCGGACACTCCAGTCCTGTTTGACCACCCACCTCTTTTTGCATATCAATGAGTCCATGCGAAAGTGTCGATCTGCAGCACTGCCCGGAGGCTTATCGGGCCTCATCCTCGCCGGACTGATCACCTCTGCCGTTGCCCAGGAAGATCCCGGCACGAAACAGCCTCAGACCAGTTTCATGCCCCGGAAGGAAACGCAGGCCATAGAATTCCTGGATAAGTATCCCGACTTTGACGGCCGCGGCGTGGTGGTGGCCATTTTCGACACCGGAGTCGATCCAACCGCGGAAGGCATGCAGATCACCCCCGATGGGGAGCCGAAGGTGATCGATATTATCGACGCCACCGGATCCGGCGATGTCGACATGTCAGTCACGGCGTCGCCTGATGCAAACGGAGTTCTGAACGGGCTTTCCGGCAGAAAACTCACCATTTCATCAGACTGGCCGGAAGCGGACGGATCCTACCACATCGGGCTCAAGAACGGCTTTGATCTGTTCCCCGGACCGGCAATCCGCCGCTATAAGGCGTTGATGAAAAAGGAACGTGAACACCGGACCCGTCAGCGAATCAGAGACCTGAAAGTTCAGCTGCAGAATCCGGATCAATCCGGGGTGCCTTCCGAAGAAGTGGAAGCCAGAATAGAGGCCCTGGAAAAAATGCTGCAGGATTACGATCCGGCTCCGCCATTTTATGACTGCGTGCTTTTCAGGAGTGGGGACGAATGGCTCACCGTTATTGACTCCGACCGCGATGGTGACCTGAGAGACGAACAGTTGATGCGGGAATTCGACCGGTCTCAGGATGTCGGCCGGCTGGAGAATGACCTCGGCGTGGCATTCGGTGTCCATGTCTATGAGAACGGCAACATCCTTTCCATCGTGACAGAATCAGGTGCTCATGGCACTCACGTGGCCGGCATAGTCGCCGGCTACTATCCGGCCAAGCCAGATTTCAACGGAGTGGCACCGGGAGCACGCATTGTCTCAGTCAAGATTGGAGACAACCGCCTCGACGGCATGGAAACCATGACAGCCATGGAACGCGCGCTTCCGGCAGTCGTCCGCCATAAATGTGATCTGATCAACATGAGTTACGGTGAACCAACCACCCTGCCTGATCAGGGGCGGATCATTGAAATGATTCACCACACGGTCAGGGAGGAAAATATCGTATTCGTGGCCAGCGCCGGTAATTCAGGACCGGCCCTGTATACAGTGGGAGCTCCGGGTGGCACCACCGGACCGGTCTTTGCCATTGGCGCCTATGTCTCCCCGGCCATGGCCAGCGAACAATACGGCTACACCGGCGAGATTCCCGAGACTTTCTACACATGGTCCTCACGCGGCCCAACCTTTGACGGGGACATCGGAGTCGACTTTGCGGCTCCGGGAGGTGCCTACGCCCCGGTCCCCCGGTGGTCGGAAGTCGGCAAGCAGCAGATGAACGGAACCTCAATGGCTTCCCCCAACGCCTGCGGCAACATTGCCCTGATCCTCTCGGGACTCAAGAACCGCGGCATTCAATATACACCGGCACGAATCCACAGGGCGCTGGCCGCAACTGCCAGAAAACTGCCCGACAGCAGCCGCTTTGCCCAGGGCCATGGCCTTGTCCAGACTCTGGATGCCTTTCACCACCTCGAGGAACATGCCGCTGTTTCCCAGCTCAACATGCCTCTGGATATCCGCGTCAGACAGAGTGACAGCTCCAGGGGTATCCAGATGATTGTGGATCCGTCTGTCCCGGATTCAGAGCACACATGGACTGTGGATATCCAGCCATGGTTTTCCGTGAAAGCCAGTCTTGAAGACAGGCTCACTACGGACCGCACTTTGACTTTCCGTTCACCGCATCCATGGATCAGGGTCCCCGAACTGGCCGTCCTGCAAAGCCGTGGTGTCGACATCAGGGTATCCATTGATCTCGAAAACCGGCAGCTGCCATCTCCTTTCTTTGCTGAAATCGACGTGATGGACACCGCCTTTCCCGAGGCCGGGCCGGTTGCCCGTATTCCTGTGACCATCCTCAGCCTCAAAGGATTGGATTCAGATGAATCCGGCAGCATGAGTGTCAGCGGCGGCGGACCGTTCGAAGCCGGTCAGATCGAAAGGACTTTTGTCAGGCCCCCACACTGGGCTCAATGGGCGGAGGTTGAAATCCGCCGCACCGATGAGGGCGATGACACCAGACGATTTCAGATACATGCGGTTCAGCGCATTCCGGGTCGTCATTACCGGCACAATCAGTTCAACAGCTGGTTCATGGTGTCTCCGGAGAGACAGTCGAGGAGATTCCAGATTGTCGGCGGCGTCCCCATGGAAATAGCGCTGGCCTCCTACTGGTCTGTCAGTCAGGCCACTTCCATTGAATGGACAATCCATTTTCTCGGGGAACAGGTGTATCCCGATCCGCTGGTCATTGAAGGGAACCAGGGGATGACGCAGGTGACGGTTCATCCATCGCCGGATGGCAGAAGATTGACAGTGATCGAACCCTCAGGATCCCTGAAGAAACTCCGCCGGACACTCAAGCCGTCCAAATCACGGGTTTCACCGATGCTCGATGTGCGGGACGAACAGTTCGACGGCCGCATCATGCACGAAATCATCATTGAATACCCGCTCAGCCTGGAAAAGGACACATCGGTCCAGCCGCTGATCCCAGCCTTCCAGGATCGGCTCTACGAGATGGAACTCAGTTCCCAACTCTGGGAGATTCGCAATAAAAGTGGATTCCGTTACGTCTCGGACGACACTTTCCCTTCACCCGTTTCGCTCATGGAAGGGGATTACACTCTCTATCTGCACTTCAGACACCCGGATCCCGGGGTATTGGAGAAAGCAGGAAAAATGCCGGTGGCCATCGAGATGCCGGTATCAAATGTCGGATTGAAATTCTTTAAAAACCCTGATGACTGGGCCCTCAGGGGCAGAGGCGGTTATTCGGCGACTCTGGAATCCGGCGACGCTCCGGTCCAGTTCTTTGCCGGTGTGGATTTCGAATCGGGAATTCCGGATGATGCACGGCCAGGCGATGTGCTTTTTGGCGATGTGCGCTGGATCAAAGATAACCCGGCTACGATTGTCGACGAATCCCATCCATCGACTCATGCGGTTTTCTATACCATCCCGATCAGTTCAGGTCCCGCGAGTGGTAACGGTTCCGGCATGGCCGAATCGATGGAATCCGCACTGCGCCGGACGCGCATCGACTACCTCCGTTCCATTCCGGAACAGGAGGATGAGAAGTTCCGCGAAACAGCTGAAACCATGCTTGAAGATGATCCGCATTGGCTGGAGGTCATGTTTGAAAAACTCCAGCGCATTGACAACGGGGACAGGAAAACGCACCTCGATGAAATCGTCAGCCTCTGCAGCCGCATGGAAGGCCTGATCGACACGGAATCCATGGAAAGGCTCCTTTTTGTCCCGGAAAAGTTCCTCTCCGATGATGAGAAGAAAAAAAGAAAGGACGCGATGGCTCACAAGGACATGCTGGTGGATGTTCTTTACCGGAAGTGTCGGGCCATCGCCTATATCGAGGATAAATCCGCCGAAGAAAGTGAATCAGGGGAACGGACACTGAATCCTGATTTCGACGACGCATTCCAGAAACTGTCGATGTGGGTCGACACCACTGAGAAGGAATACGTGCTTGTCCACATCCGGGACCTGAGAAGAAAAGGCAGGCAGGGTGAGGGCCTCAGGATCCTGGCTCCGTTCCTTCGCACACAGAAAGCTGAAGACATTCGCTTTCACAGGAAAAAACTCCGGCTGCTTGAGGAACTGGAATGGACAGAATGGATCGAAACCCAGAATCGCGAGATCCTGAAACTCTACCCGGTGGAGGACCAGGTCAGATTTTAACTGATTTGTATCATGAACGCTCATGCTTCGTGTCACTCTGATAATCGCGGCGCCGACCAGGCCTTCGCTCAGGGAACATAACCTCGACAGGAGGCAGTTTGATATTGGCTGACAGGAACCCGACTGATACCTTATCACCATGATTCGTATCAATGTGCTGTTCGTCTGCATGGGCAACATATGCCGTTCCCCGGCTGCCGAATGCGTCTTCCGCCACATCGTGGAAAGTGAAGGGCTTTCGGAAAACTTCAATATCGACAGTGCAGGAACTATCGGATTCCATGCCGGAGACCCCCCGGATCCACGAATGCGGCAGGAAGCCCGGAACAGAGGCATCCTGGTCGACGGGCGGGCACGGCAAATCACCCGCGATGACCTCTCCGACTACGATCTGATTCTCGCGATGGATAAATCCAATCTTCAATACCTTCGGGAAATGGATGAATCCAATGGATACTTCGAGAAAATGAGGCTGTTCTGTGATTATGTGAAAAAATTCTATCACAGCGAAGTCCCCGATCCGTATTACGGTGGCACTGAAGGCTTCCGCCTCGTCATGGACCTTCTGGAAGACGGGTGCAGAAACCTTCTTGATGAACTGAAGCTTGAGCTTAAGTTGAAGAAGAAATGACCAATGCGGTGACGGCGGGAACGGGATGGGAACCGCTTTGCCGGCAGCCCATGGCACGGCTGGTTTTTCAGTTCACTGCGAGGTGGAGTCAGCGCCGGAGTTATACACACATCGCTATATGGCTCCCCGCCAAACATGTTCAACTGAGTGACTGACTGAAAAACCTGGTCACTCTATTCTCATCCCACTCTCTGAGGAGGTTTACATTTGAGTCGTATAACCCCGGAATACCTTGACCATCTGACAGAAGACTGTGGTGCGATTGCCCATCCGATCCGGTCGGCATCAAGCCTGAGTGGCGGCTGTATCAATGATGCGTGGAAAGTGACCGACTCAGCGGGAAATGACTTTTTCATCAAATTCAATGATGCCGGGCTTGTCTCGATGTTCGAGGCGGAGTTTGATGCCCTCCAGGAGATGTACGCCCTTTATCACTCGACTGGATCTATCCGTGTGCCCCGTCCTGTCGCCTCCGGTGTGGATGAAGTAAGCAGTTATCTGGTGCTGGAGTTTGTTTCGATGAGTCGACTGGGATCGGGGCATCCGTCATGGAAGAAAATGGGGCAGCAGCTTGCGCTGCTTCATCGCAACCGGCAGCCCCACTTCGGATGGCATCGCGGGAACACGATCGGATCCACACCTCAGCCAAACACGCCGTCGGACGATTGGATACAGTTCTGGAGGGAACACAGAATGATGCACCAGCTTGGTCTGGCTGAGCAGCATGGCGCTGAACTACCCGAGGCCAGAGAGCTCCTCGACCGGCTCGACTGTCTATTCGACGACTACCAGCCCGTTCCTTCTCTTATCCACGGAGACCTCTGGAGCGGTAATGCATCCTTTACTGAAAATGGCGAACCATTCATCTTCGACCCGGCTGCCTACTACGGCGACCGCGAAGCCGAGTTCGGCATCATTGACATGTTTGGCGGGTTCCCTGAGGCATTTTTCAAGGGATACCAGTCAGTATGGCCACTGGATCAGGGATTCTCACGCCGACTGCCGCTCTACCGGCTCTATCATGAACTGAATCACCTCAATCTCTTCGGGCACTCATACCTCGAGTCAGTCCGAAGTTCGATTCGGCAATTACAGCGACAATTCAGCTGAGTCTGTGTATATTCCGCAGCTGTTATGGAAAAATTATTTGTATACGGCACACTGATGTCCCCTGAAGTGTTCCGGCTGATAACCGGCCGGTCACTGAAAGGTTCTGCGGCAACGGCAAACGGATTCAGCGTCAGGAAACTGTCAGACAAAGTGTATCCGGTTCTGGTGTCGGATGACGGATCGCTGGCTCATGGAACCCTTTACACTGAGCTGAACGCGGAGGATCTGAAAAGACTCGATGCCTACGAGGAT
Organism: Verrucomicrobiia bacterium; assembly: GCA_030425355.1. Taxonomy (GTDB): domain Bacteria; phylum Verrucomicrobiota; class Verrucomicrobiia; order Limisphaerales; family JAJOIW01; genus JAJOIW01. Next base: position 10,584 of record JAUIAG010000088.1, on the reverse strand, counting down.
GATTTTTATCTCCGTGAGCAGATTCGCGTCATCGATGAAAATGGCGAGGAACATCTCGCATGGGCCTATCTTCTCCCACAGGATTGCGGTGTCCAGGCATCCGCCCAGGAATGGCACTTCCATGAATTCGAGCGTTTCCATCTCGAGGAATTCCTCAGGCAGCTGCGCGGATATTTCTGAGCCATATCCTTCCTCTTCTCCTATCCTGCCAATGTCTCACCACCAATTGGGGTGACGGACATATCCTTTGACTTGCACCATCTGCCTCCGGATGATCACCTCCGTTCACACATCGCAAAATACATATGAATCACACGCGGATCAAAATTTCCGAGGAGAAGAGATACCAGCTGGTCACCCTTCTGAACCAGGTCCTCGCGGATATGGCCGACCTGATCTCTCAGGCCAAATACGCTCACTGGAATATTCGCGGCAGGGATTTTTACAACTACCACAAGCTGTTTGAAGAAGTCTACCAGCCGATCGAAGCCGCCGAGGACGACCTGGCCGAGAGAATCACAACTCTCGGAGGCGCCGCCATGGGGACAGTGCGTGCATCGGCCCATCATTCCAGACTCAAGGAAATCGGCCATAACGAATTTGATTCAGAGTTCCTCCTGACTGAACTCATCGAAAGGTTCGCCACATTCGCCAACGGCACCAGAGATGCGATTGGAAAGGCGGAGAGTCTGGGAGATGCGGTGACGGCCGACATGCTCACCGAACTCTCCACTCTCGCCGACAAGAGCCTGTGGCTGCTCGAGGCCAACTCCCGCTGAGTCGGGGGCAGTTCTCAGCTATCTTCAGGTAACCTTTGATGACTCGACCCAGGGCCATGCCTGTGCAATGATAGTGCATGATCCGATTCCCTCAATGGCATGCAGTCTGGGGCCTGACAACCCTGATGTTGATGGTGTTGACGGCATTCCAGTGCCGTTCAGCTGAGTGGGGCTCAATTCAGGTGCCTGGCGGGTGGGCGCAGACTTTCGCAAATGAGAACGCGGCCCAAGTTCCACTAACTGGATGGTACCGCTGCTGGGTCAGGGTCCCGGACAGCTATTTCTCCCGTCATGAGAGAAATCTCTTTGAGGAATCAGTGGGCATCCATATCCGTGATCTTCAGGGCACCCATGAATGCATGGTCAACGGTTTACCGATCGGCTCCGGAAGCAGCGGAAATTCCCAGGGCACCATCTTCCGCCACAAGATTCCCGTCGGGACGCTGCAGAAAGGACAGTGGAATGAAATCGCCATAAAGCTTTCTGCCCCGCCGCATTCCGGTGGCTTCAGGAATGAAGCGCCATTCATCATGGACTACTTTCTGGAAGCTGTTCTTGAAGGAGAGTGGGAGTTCCTCAAGTCTGATGACTACATTCCAGGGAAAGCCAGAAGCACCAGACCGCAACGGGGGACATTTGATCAGTTCAGGGAATCTCAGCGTGTCCTCGGCAGAACTGAACAGGTTCATGGCCCCAGTCTTCCACCAGCGGAATCCGCCGCCCGAATCGAGTCGGCACCGGAGCTTAAAACCGAGCTGCTGCTCCATGAACCGGAAGTCACCCAGCCATTTCATTTCACTTTCGATGCGCGGGGCAGGCTCTGGGTGGCTCAGTCGCGACAGTATCCCTACCCCGCCGGAGTCCGTATGCTCAGCCGGGACAAATATTACCGGGCGCAATACGACTCCATCCCGGCAGCACCGCCCGACCACACCCCCGGCGCGGACCGCATCTCGATCCATGAGGATTCCGATGGAGACGGCATTTTTGACACCCACAAGGTCTTTGTCGATGGACTGAATCTGGCCAACTCCGCAATCAGAGGCAGGGGCGGCGTCTGGGTCATGCACACTCCACACCTGCTTTTTTATCCGGACGCCAACGACGATGACATCCCGGATGGCCCGCCGGAGGTGCGACTCTCCGGTTTCGGCTTTGAAGACACCCACTCCATTTCCAACGGCCTGACATGGGGGCCGGACGGGTGGCTTTATGGCGGCCAGGGCAGCACATGCTCCTGCAGGGTCACCCGTCCCGGCATTGATCCGCCGGATTCTCCCGGCGTCTACTTCGAGGGCTGTATGGTCTGGCGGTACCACCCCGATACAAGGGAATTCGAAATCTTCGCTGAAGGCGGCGGGAATACCTACGGCCTTGAATTCGACCCGGAAGGCAGACTTTATTCCGGTCACAATGGCGGTGACACCCGTGGATGGCACTTTGTTCAGGGAGGGTTTTACAGAATGCAGGGAGTCAATCCCGGCAAATTCGGTCCCCCGGCCAATCCCTATGCTTTCGGCGAGCTGCCGATGATGCCCAGCCCTGACCGGATCGTCCGCTTTACACACTTCGGGGCCTTCGCTGCGGGCACCGCCATACCGTCCGGCCTGCAGGGGATGCTTTTTGCCATCGACCCGCTCCACAATGAAGTGATCGCCGCCCGGCGGGACCCACGCGGCTCGTCCTTCACGACTCAGGATCTGGGAGTGATGGTGAAAAGCTCCGATCCGGCCTTCAGGCCGGTTCATATTGCCAATGCCCCGGACGGCTCACTCTTCGTCTCCGACATGTATGAATATTACATCGCCCACGGACAGCATTATCAGAACCAGATCGACCCCACCACCGGGCGGATCTACCGCATCGCGGGACGCGACCTGAACCTCGAGAAAGATGTGAACCTCGCAGCCAGGACGGAATCAGAGCTTCTGAAGCTCCTCAGCCACCCGAATAAATGGCATCGCGATACAGCTGTCCGACTTCTTGGCGAAAGGTCCAGTGAGTCCACACTGCACACGCTGCGTGAGATGGTCATTTCAGAATCCGGTCCTGCGGCATGGAATGCTCTCTGGGCCCTGCATCAGGCCGGAGGAATGGATGTTTCGACAGCCATGCAAGCACTCCGCCACCCGGAAGCCCCGGTCCGCCTCTGGGCTGTCAGGTTTCTCGGTGATACTTACGGCATCCATCGAAACCTCGGACTGCCGGGAGCTTCGCAGGAAGCACGGGCTCTTCCACGAAGCCTCTACGGGACGCTGCTCGAACAGGCCCGCATCGAATCCAATGCAGAAGTCAGATCACAAATGGCCTCTTCCGCACGGCGACTGGAATCCACACAGGGACTGGATCTCACAGCCGTCTTAATGTCCCATGAAGAGGACATCAGCGACCCCTTCATTCCCCTGCTCTGCTGGTGGGTTTTCGAAGCCCATATCCCCTCGCGAACAGACGAAGTCGTCGAGTGGTTCACCAAGCAGGATTTCAGTGCCAGTCCGATGGTGACTGCCCACATTCTTCCCAGGCTCGCCCGACGTCTTGCTGTGGACACCAGACGCCACGACCTGCTGCTGCTTGCAGACCTCTTCGAAGCCGCTCCGGATGACTCCTACACCCGTGCACTGCTGGAAGGTTACGGGGAAGCCTTCCGTGGACGCGGCATCACAGCTTCCACGATACCAGACCGGCTCGCCGCTTCCCTGCAGAATCTCAGCACGGCCTCACTTGCGCTGCGCCTCAGACAGGGAGAGGATTCGGCATTCAACGAAGCCCTGACTGTCATACGCAGTCACGACGCACCACTCGAAACCAGAATCTCCTACACCCGAACACTCGGGGAAATGCATCGGGATGAGGATCTTGAATTCCTGATCGATCTCGCTTCAGGCGATGGGGAGCCATCCCTCAGAAAGGCCGCCATGACAGCGCTTGGTTCTTATGACGACAACCGGGTTGCCGACACAATGCTTGAACTTCTGCCCGGTCTTCCAAGGGACCTGCGGGTGACAGCGCTGACACTCCTCTGCGGACGTCCCCAGTGGACCACACGACTGCTTGCGGCTGTTGAATCGCGGATCCTCCCGCCGGATCTGATCCCGAGAGAAATTATTGACCTGCTGACCACCAGCAGCGAGCCGGGTATCAGTCAACGAGCCGCTCAACTCCTGAAAACCGATACCCCGGAGGCCGCTTCAAGGGAAAATATGGACACAGAAGCCGTACTGAGCATTATTCAGTCCGCCCCGGGGAATCCATATGACGGGGAGTCCATCTATATGGAAAGATGCGGAGTGTGTCACCGGCTCTTCTTCAAGGGTGGAGATGTCGGCCCCGATCTCACTTCCTATCAGCGCAAGGACCTCGGGACTATGCTGATCAGCATCCTCAACCCCGGTGCTGAAATTCGTGAAGGATACCAGTTTGTCACCATCCAGACCGTGAATGATCGCAGCCTCGCCGGATTCCAGGTCGACCGCGATAACCAGATCACCGTGCTGCGCGGGCTTGATGGACAGGATATCACGCTTGAAAACACTGAAATCAGAAGTATCGCTTCCAATGGACGGAGCCTCATGCCCGACGGGCTGCTGAATGGCCTCGATGATCAGGAGATCCGCGACCTCTTCGCCTACCTCAGAATCTCGCAGCCAATAACCCGTTGACAACAGCGGATTTACCAACTCTCGGACTCCTGCGCGAGCCAGTCGAATCAGCGCATTACGTCAACCGCTGTTACTTCAATCCAATCGCTGGTCTCGACGGTCCTGCACAGAATTCAGGTAAAAATCCGGCAACGCCCGGGGACAGTAAAGACGCGTATGGGCCATGTAACATTAAGAAATCTGCTGTTTGGCGAACTCAACTGGAGAAGATTCCAAGTGTCGATCCTCTGCATTTACGCTTTATTTGCACTGTATGTCTATTTCCGGGCTGACAGCATGATATTCATGCCTCAGCCCGCCACCTACCGGGACTCTGAAGAGATTCTCAAAATTCCTGTCAATGACACAGAAAATATTTCCGCGGTGTATTTACCGAACTCCCGGGCTAGCTTCACTCTTCTCTACATTCATGGGAACGCGGAGGACCTGGGGGACATTCGCCCGGTGCTGGAACGCCTCCACAGATGGGGTTTCAGTGTTTTTGCCTATGACTATCGTGGATATGGAACCAGTGACGGGAAGCCCGGGGAGTCCAATGCCTACCAGGATGCCGGTGCGGCGTTGGAATACCTGCAGCGGGAGCTTGAAATACCGCCTGAAAAGACAATTCTGTATGGCCGTTCCGTGGGAGGGGGGTCGGCAACAGCACTGGCGACCAGTCATACCGTTGGCGGGCTGATACTTGAAAGCACATTCACATCTGCATTTCGGGTTGTGGTGCCTTTTCCTCTACTCCCTTTTGATAAATTCCCAAACCTTGACAGGATCAGGAATGTCCGTTGCCCGGTCATCGTGATGCACGGCGGGAACGACCGGATAATTCCTATTCAGCATGGGAAAACCCTGTTTGCACAAGCTCCGGAGCCGAAAATGTCTCTCTGGATTGCAGAAGCAGGGCACAATGATTTCACCTGGGAAGCTGGTGATGAACACCAAAGGGCGTTGTCAGAATTTCAGGAGCTTATCAAAACACATCAGCAAAAGCGGGCTCCATCAGCAGCTGAATGAAGCTCCCCGATCGCTCCTTCAGGGCTTGACGAATTGTGGGATCCCGGGACCCAAGGGTTGCCTCGCTACACACCGGCCTGTCATCTGACGCCCCTATGGGTCTCTGGTGCAGATGAACCGCAGGCGACAGCGTTTTTTGAAATTTTTCTTTTGTGCCTGATGAGCCGCCTCGTGAGATCCCTCAGTATAGAATGACTTATTAACGGGAAATGTGCGGATGATCGGGAATTCCCATGCTGGATATGATAAGGAAAGAGCAGACAGCGTGGTAACTCAGATTTCGCAGCCGGCAGACAAAGAAAGGAAAATAAATAATCACCGCTGCTATTCATTCAGTCCCGATTTTCGATATCCGATATCCGCATTTATATTTTGATTCCCGCCATAATTGATTTAATTTGACACAATGAGGCCATCAGATCCAGGTATTTACGTATATAAAGGAGAAATACATGTCCTTGTTGAGCACAGTCTATCGGAATCCCTCTTCAGTTTTCTTCAGGGCAGAGAACTCGATCCCGACCGTCCGAAACAGGCTGTCTGGATTGTGAACACACCGGATACCGATGACATGTTGATTCGCAGCGGGACTAAACTGTCGATTGAGAAAGCCTGCGATGAGTGGCTGAAAACTCTTCAATGAGGGGCATACAGACCTTAATAGATGAACAATCAAAGTCGCGGCCATCGTTTCACAAATCGAAATCCGTTTCTTTTTATTCTCCTCCCGATAGATCAGGCCCCGTCAGAATTCGATAAGGCTGAATGAATTATGAGGCTGAGGCGTGGGGTGGCAGGGTGCCCCTGCTGTGGATTAATCTGATGGCATTTGTGGGCTTTGAGCTCTGTCCATGCGAATCATCCAGTCGGTGAGGTATTCGCGACGCCATTTATTGACGGTAATTGCGCCGTTCCTTCCGTTGGTGACCAGGCGGGGATCGGGATCATCGTGCCAGTAATGGGGTCTCTCGTCCGGATGAGTCTGAATGAATGCCCCGCCCCATGATTCAGTGCCGGGGCTGGAGGGGTTACCATGGAGGAGATAGAGGACGCTGGGTGTATCGCCCATTTTGATGTCCGCTTTTTTGGCGTGGAGAAGATTTCCGAGGTGGCCATGCCCTTTGACATGCTGATCGATGAAGGTGCGGTTGCCGAATTCGCCGTCCTGGTCGCCGCCCATATACATTCCCCGGAAAGTCGTATCGCACTCAATCCACCACAGCTGCGGATATTTCCGGTAGAGATAATCCCGTGCTCTGGTGTCATTGCGTGTATTCCATGAACCAATGGAATAGATGCGGATATGGGGAATGATGGAGGGATCGTGATGAACGGCCTGAGCCACGTCGGTGATGGATCCCCAGACGAGAACGTAGAGCGGCCGGTGGTCATCGATAAGAGCCTGCTCCACAATCAGGGCGGCTCCTTCGCTGATTTGTTCTGACGGGGTATCTCCGCTTTGCGGTTCAACAGCTCCCTGCCGGACTACCGACCGAAGTGTATCGGCAGTGGGGTAATCGGCCGACCATGTGCGGAGGTTCTGGTAATCCTTCTCATAGGCATCGAGACATTCGTGGATGTGCTCCGCCCTGCCGGCATGGGGAGGTGAACTGACCAGGCCGACCGTGTCAAATCGGTCGGCGTAAACAAGGTAGTGAACCATGGACTGAAAATCATCCGGGTCACTGCCGCCAATATCGGTTGAAACCACAACCCGCGGTTTCTCCTGGCCCGCTGAAACGGAAAGCGTCAGGAGGCAGAAAAAGGCAATCGATGCCAGAGCGGTGGCTGGAATTCGGGAAAAGTTCATACCCCCACCATACCGGCTGGAGTGGTATGTGACAATTCCTGCCAGACCAGGGACGTATCCAGGAAGGCTCAGTTCCAGTTTGCGGTCATTCGCTCCGGGATAAACGCGATGACGGAAAGTGCAGGAAGCGTGAAGGGCGCGGAGTAATCCTGTCCGTGCATCGGGTTTTCATCGGAGATGATGACGCCACCGGATGTCTGACCCGCCCCGCCGAAACGGTCCCAATCCGAATTGAATACCTCCATCCACTTGCCGGGTTCGGGAAGACCGATCCGGTATCCGGGACGCTGCACGGGAGTCAGATTGAGGATGACACAGACCTTGCGCTGTCCATCGGCGGTCTGCCGGATGAAGCTCAGCACTGAACTTTCCGAGTCAGAGCAGTCCAGCCAGTAAAATCCTTCGTTGTCGTAATCGGACTCAAAGAGCGCCCGTTCGTGGCGGTAGAGGTTATTGAGTTCGCGGACCAGCTGCTGTGTTCCCTTATGATAGGGACCTTCATTCAACAGCCACCACTCGACCGAGCTGTTTTCATTCCATTCGCTGGACTGGCCGATCTCACCGCCCATGAAGAGCAGCTTCTTGCCGGGGAAGAACCACTGATAGGCTAGCAGAGCCCGGAGATTGGCGAAGCGCTGCCAGTCATCTCCCGGCATTTTGCCAAGAAGTGACCGTTTGCCGTGAACCACCTCGTCATGCGACAGCGGGAGAATGAAATTCTCACCATGGTGATAGACCATGGCAAAGGTCAGCTCGCCCTGGTGAAATTTCCGATAGATGGAGTCTTTGGCAAAGTAGCGAAGCGTGTCATTCATCCACCCCATGTTCCACTTGAAGGAAAAGCCGAGGCCGCCATGTTCGGGAGGTCTGGAGACCATCGGCCATGCGGTCGACTCCTCCGCGATGGTCATGATACCGGGGAAACTGGTGTGGGCGGCGTGATTGAAGTCGCGGATGAACTGAATGGCCTCGAGATTTTCACGGCCCCCGAACTGATTGGGAAGCCACTCCCCTTCCTTGCGTGAATAGTCGAGGTAGAGCATCGAGGCAACAGCATCGACACGGAGACCGTCGATATGAAAACGCTCAAGCCAGTAGAGGGCGTTGGCCAGAAGGAAATTGGAGACTTCCCGCCTTCCGAAGTTGAAGACCAGTGTTCCCCAGTCCATGTGGGCGCCGAGGCGGGGGTCTTCATGCTCGTAGAGGCAGGTGCCGTCGAAACGCGACAAGGCCCATGAGTCGCGGGGAAAATGAGCCGGCACCCAGTCGAGTATCACGCCGATGTCGTGGCGATGGAGCTCATTGATCAAGTACTGCAGGTCCTCCGGGGTGCCATACCGGCTTGTGGGCGCATAAAATCCGGTCACCTGGTACCCCCAGCTCGGGTAATAGGCATGCTCCGCGAGGGGGAGAAATTCAACGTGGGTGAACCCGTGAGTCTTGAGATATGGAATCAGCTGGCTGGCCAGTTCACGGTATCCCGGCGATTCGCCGACTCCGGATTTCCGCCAGCTCCCGAGGTGGATTTCGTATATGGATATTGGCTGGCGATGGGGGGATGAACTGCCCCGCTTCTCCATCCATTCATCATCGGTCCACTGGAAGCGTTCGGTGTCCCAGACGATGGAGGCATTCTTGGGAGGGGTCTCGAAAAAGAATCCGAAAGGGTCGGTCTTGAGGCTGAGATCACCATGGCAGGAGACCAGTTCATATTTGTAGAGGGCGCCGATGCGGAGGCCGGGGATGAATATTTCCCAGACGCCCGAATTGCCCAGTGAGCGCATCATATGGCGACGACCGTCCCAGTCATTGAAGGGCCCGACCACACTGACTCTCCGGGCGTTGGGGGCCCACAGGCAGAAGCCGGTTCCTTCGACACCATCGACAACTCTCAACTGCGCGCCCAGCTTCCGGTAGAGCACCCGGTCGGTGCCTTCAGAAAAATAATACAGCTCATCCTCGGACACCGTTGGAAGAAAGGAATAGGTATCACGACCAATGGATTCCGTGCCATCGTAATGAGTGATACACAGGTCATAGGCATAGACATCAGAGGCCTGTTTGCTGACTCCTTCAAACAGCCCGTCCGGGTGGATTTTCTCCAAAGCGAAGGAAGGCCGGGATTTGTCATGAACCGGCTTGACCCTGACCGCCCTGGCCTGCGGAAGGAAAGCGCGGACCACTACCCCCTTGTCTTTCCCGAGCGGGTGCATTCCCAATAGCCGATGGGGAGCGGAAACCCGTGCCGAGATAATCTGTTCCAGTTCCTCGCCTGATAAAATCATCACTTCAAACCTATCAATTTCAGGCCGCCAACGCATTAAATATCTTCCACCATCCGACGACCGTGGGGATGAGTCCGGATGAAAGAGTTTCCAATATCCTAATTTTTTGTAGTGGACGGGACCGGTATGCAGCGAGAGGTTATGGACATGAGCAGCGATCAGGGAGAGACGAAGAACAGCGCGGAATCCACCACAGTCGTCGACGGAGAGGAACCGGTTTCGAATGCAACAGAAAAGTCGTGGATGGAACAGTTGAAAATCCACCCCGCCAGTGCGCTGCTGGTGATCGCCCTGGATACGGCTCTTTTCGGAGGCAATGCCATCAGTGGCGGACTGCTGACCCCGGTTTCAGTTTTTCTGGGATTCTGCGGATCATTTGCCGGGGTGTCGCTGATCGAGAAATTCCTCGGAAGTGAATCAAATGGCCGCAGCGTTGCCAAAGGATTCCTGCTCGGCATTCTTACCGGGATCCCGACTTCCATTGCCACCACGGCCATCGGGGCTCTCATTCTGGCCCTTGGAGGGATCCGGAAATTCACGCCCAGCCGGATTCTGGATTCCGGGGAACGGCGGAAATAAAATTTTTCTCCCGGGCTGACGGCTTCTTCATATCATGTCGGTGATCCCTGCTTTTCGGCATGAATCCGGACACCCGGCGCACCGGAGTGTGTCCTGGCAATGATAACTGCCTTTGAAAGCCCCTCCTCGCGAAGAGCCGCAACGAGGTCATCCGCTTTTTCATCCGGGACGGCAATCATCAGTCCGCCGGACGTCTGCGGGTCAAACAGCAGGGAAAAGCGCGCATCTCGGGAATGGTCACTGAAATTTGTGATAACCCGGCGTGATCGGAGATTGGATGGGTGGATGGAACTGCTGAAGCCCTGTTCGACAAGTTCCAGGGCGCCGTCGATGACCGGGACGGCATCAAGGAAAAGATCGATTCCGAGCTTTTCGAAATCCCCCATTTCAGTCAGGTGACCGAGCAGTCCGAAGCCGGTGAGGTCAGTCATAGCCGGGGCTTTGAATGACCGGGCAGTTCCGGC
>JAUIAG010000087.1 GCA_030425355.1 Verrucomicrobiia bacterium | reverse complement strand
TCACGGGAATCAGAAGGTAGACAGCCACCGGGATGCGGTCAATCCCAGCCCGACCCGGGGATACCACCGCAACGCCAGAATGGGGTTCCGCCCCCGGGTGATATGGACTATAAATACAGGTCCCATGAGTCATCGCGAACTGGAAGAAGGGACCCGGCTGAGCCTGGATTTCACCAAACTGAAGAAAATTGCCAACAGCCCCGAGGATGTGATCCCGGCCGTGGCCCAGGACGTGGAAACCGGCGAGGTCCTGATTGTCGGCTATGTGAATGACCTCGCGTTGAAAACAGCCTTCGAGCATGGCATGGCGACCTTCTGGTCCACCAGCCGCAATGAGCTGTGGATCAAGGGCAAAACATCCGGGGATTTTCTCGAGCTGGTCGAGGTGCGGGTCAACTGCGAACAGAACAGCATTCTTTACCGGGTGAGGCTGGCCGGCAAGGGCTCGTGTCATACCCGCGATTCCCGGGGGCAGTCACGCCACGGCTGTTATTATCGCCGGGTCAACCCCGATGGGAGCCTTGAGTTCCTCTCCGGAGCCGAATGAATCGACGTCCGCCGCCCGGTTTTCCCGCCGGTGGTTCAGGTGATACAATTTGGCTTTTGTGCCGGGGGCGGATTTGAGAGACAATGGCCATACACACAGAAGGAGATGCAGAGCGGGAACCGCCGCGCCGGCGCATTCCCGATGCACTGCTTCCAGTGGTGCTGATTGAGTCATTCCGATAACAGAATTCAATGAAAAAGATGAACCCGACCCGCAGAGGACTCCACTGTTTAATACTGACCTGCTGTCTGTTGGCGGGCGGCGGTGTGGTGGAAACAGCGCAGGCGGCGGACGAGCTTCCGATTGGGGTGCCGCGGGGCTTTGAGGCAACCCTTTTTGCCAGCGAGCCCATGCTGAAGAACCCCGTGGCCCTGAGTGTGGATGTCGACGGGACTGTCTACGTGACTGAAACCCGGCGGCGCAAGGCTCAGAACCTCGACATCCGCTCCAATGCCGACTGGATTGATCACGAACTCTCCCTGCAGACCGTGGGCATGAAAAAGGCCTTTTACCTGTCCACCCTGGTGCCTGCCAATTCAGACGCCAACCGTCGCCGGGTGGACGACCATAACGGTGACGGAGTGCATGACTGGAAGGACCTCACCGTCCTCAGCGAATTCATCCACGCCCTCAGGGACCATGACGGCGATGGCAGAGCCGACACCTCGACGGTTTTCGCCGGGAATTTCCAGTCCCCGGTGACCGGCGTTGCCGGAGGAGTGCTCGCATGGAACGGCGATGTCTACGCCAACGTGGCACCGCATGTGTGGAAACTGACCGACACGGACGGGGATGGAATATCAGACCGCAGAATTCCCATAGCCTATGGCTTCGCCAGTCACATCGCCTATGGCGGCCACAACACCCACGGCGCCACCATCGGCCCCGACGGGCGTATTTACTGGTCCATCGGCGATACCTCATCCGACTACACCCCGCACGAAGGGGCGGTTTTCCGCTGCAATCCCGATGGCACCGGCTTCGAAGTCTTCGCCACCGGACTCCGCAATCCCCAGGAAATGGCCTTCGATGATTACGGGAATCTTTTCACCGGAGACAATGACGCCGACTTCGGAGACCGCGAAAGGTGGTACAATCTCGTGGAGGGCGGCGACTACGGCTGGAGATTCTGGTGGCAGTACCAGCCTGGAGGAAGGCAATGGAATGCCCCCGATTCCAACTACTCGGTGTGGATGGAGGAAAAGCTGTGGCATGAGCACTTTCCCGGTCAGGCCGCCTTCATCATCCCGGCCATCAAACTCATCGACAATGGCCCGTGCGGCATGACCGCTTACCCCGGTGTGGGCTTCGGACCGGAGTTCCGCAACTCATTCTTTCTCGCCCACTTCACCGGATCGGCCGCCAACTCCGGAGTGCGGCACTACAAGGTGGAACCACAGGGGGCCGGATTCGATCTGGTCGAGGACGTGAAGTTTGTGACCGGTGCGGTGATTACAGGTGTGGACTTCGCGCCCGATGGCAGCGGACTGTATCTCTCGGACTGGTCCGGCAGCTGGCCGCTCAATTCACAGGGACGGGTCTACCGCATATCCGATCCGGTTGAGGGCCGGTCCGATATTGTCCGGCAGTCAAACAGGCTGCTCAACGGCGGCATCCGAACCATGGATGTGGATCAGCTGGGGGTTCTGCTTTCCCATGCCAACCGGAATGTCCGCCGGGAGGCTCAGTTTGAGCTGGTCCGCCGCGGTGACGCCGGACTCGCCGTCCTCGATGAAGTGTCCCGTTCCGGAAAGTCGCTGCTGGCGCGCGTTCATGCCATCTGGGGGCTGGACATGATCGGCCGAACCAACAGGGCGGTGCTGGAGCGGATTGAGAAACTGGTCGTGGACGCCGACCCCGAGGTCCGCGCCCAGGCGGTGAAGGCCCTTGGCGACAACCGGTGGAAGCCGGCAGTCCCGTCGATCCGGTCTCTGCTTTCTGATCAGGACCAGCCGTCAAGGGTTCAGTTCATGTGCCTGATGGCTCTCGGCAAACTGGGGGACACGGAAAGTCTCGATCGTGCCCTCGCTATCCTCCACGGGAATGGCGACAGCGATCTGATGCTTCGCCATGCCGGGATCATGTATCTCAAAGGCCTCAAGGATCATGAGATCGTGGCTTCTTTATCCACACATCCATCAGCCCATGTCCGGCTGGCTGCCGTGGTGGCGCTTCGCCGGATGGAAAATCCCCATGCCGCAGTTTTTCTGGACGATGCCGATCCGCTGGTGGTGCTCGAGGCGGCCCGGGCGGTCAATGACGTCCCGCTGGAACCCGGCCGGTCCCGGCTCGCCGCCCTGATCCACAGAAACATGGACAGTGAGGCTCTGGCCCGCCGCGTCCTCAATGCCCACTACCGGTTGGGTGCTGCCGAGAATGCCAGGGCACTTGCGGCATACGCCGCGCTTGACGGTGCCCTGCCTGAAGGCCGCATCGAGGCCCTGAAGATGCTGCGCCAATGGACTTCGGTGACACCCCGCGACCGGGTCTGCGGCGGGTGGTTTCCTCTTGGATACCAGTCCGCACAGCGCAGTGAGGCGGATGTCCGCTCGGCTCTCGAGGGCGTGCTGCCGGACCTTCTCGGAGGTCCGGAGGAAGTCGCGACCCTGACCGTTGGAATCATCGAGGATCTCCAGCTGGAGGTCGACGAATCGCAACTTTCCGACTGGGCTGTTGACGAGAACCTGTCCGGTGAGCTGCGACTGGCGTCCATCAATCTCATGGCCCGCCGGCAGTCCGCCGGCCTGCAGTCCGCCGTCCGCACTGTGCTGTCTTCACCGGATGCCTCCCTTCGCACCCGGGCTCTGGTTCTTCTCAATGACATCGACGCCGATTCCGCCCGCCGTCTCATGGACGATACCCTCAATGGCGGCTCTGTCCGGGACCGCCAGCTCCTGCTGCAGTCCATGGGCGGCATCAGGGGCGAATTCACCACAACTCGACTGCGGCGGATGATGGAAGCCGTCGAGTCGGGGCAGATGGCCAGCTCGCTGGCGCTGGACATCGTGATGGCCGCCGCCGGAAGTGATGATGCCGGACTCAAAAAGCGCGCCACTGATTTGCTTGAGGCCGGAAGCCGCTCCCCCGATGCGTCCCAAAAATTCCACCTGGAATTCTGCACTGAAGGCGGGGACCCGGTTGCCGGGCGGGATATCTTCATCAACAGAGTCGACCTCGCCTGCCTGCGCTGCCATCAGGTCCCCGATGGGTCCGGTGACTCTGTCGGCGGGACCATGGGGCCGTCCCTTGCCGGGCTCGCCTCCCGGGCCGGCGATGCCTATCTGGTGGAGTCCATACTCAACCCCGGCGCTGCCTTTGCCGAGGGCTTTGAGATGACGACCCTGACACTGCGCGACGGCTCAAGCGTCAGTGGCCGGATTCTGAAAGAGACAGACGACTCCATCCTCCTCGAGCTTCCCGTCACGGCAGCTGTGGATGAATTCGGAATTGAACTGGATGAGGCCGCCTCCGCGGAACCGGTCCGGAGGTCTGTCGCTGCCGCTTCGATAGTCGGGCGCGCTCCCGGTCTTTCGGCGATGCCCCCCGGACTTAACACCCTCATGACCCTGCGTGAATTCCGCGACCTGATGGCCTTCCTCAAATCACTCGATGATTGAATAAACCGCCGGTCTGAATTCGTCTGGAATGAACCCGCGGGGAATTCTGATGGATATACTTTGCATCGACAGATTCGGATCCGGCGGGTAAACTCTAATCACTCATTCAAGAACAAAGATGGCTAAACTGACAGACATAGAAGGCATTGGCGAAGTTTACATGGGCAAGCTTCAGGCCAGGGGTATCACCAGCATTGAACAGTTTCTTGAAGCTGGCTCGACCAAAAAGGGACGTGACACGCTTGCCACTGAATGCGGCATCAGCCCGGATCTGATCCTCAAGTGGCTCAATCGCGCCGATCTCTCCAGAATCAAGGGCATCAGCACCCAGTATTCCGACCTCCTTGAGATAGCCGGTGTGGATACCGTCCCCGAGTTGGCACAGCGCCGTCCGGACAACCTCCATGCCAAAATGAAAGAGGTCAACGATCAGAAGCATCACGTGCGCCAGCTTCCCACCGAAAGCCAGGTCGCGGACTGGGTCGCCCAGGCCAAACAGCTCCCCCGCGTCATTCAATACTGATCCGGGACGGCATTTCCATCCCTTCGACAAACCGCCCGATTAATCCGGGCGTTTTTTTGTGTACATGTGACCCGGCCCCGGAGTTGACAATCGGTCGGATGTATCCGGATTCATCATAATATCCGGATGAAATGAAAATCTGCACGATCTTGCATACAACTGCAATATCGTGCGGGCAACGCATTGGCGGAATTTGCGTGAAACTGTGAAAAATAGGGGATTCAGATCAAATTCACCCCTTTATGAGCGGATGTTCCCGAGTGGCATGTGTGCTGCTCCAAAAGTGATGTGGAATATTGTGGGAATTGCAATCGGGCCACGACGAACTCGATAACAACGCCTCCGGATTGTATTTGGGTCCTTGTGTTTCCGGAGCGCTGTCGGGGAGGGATGGTGGATCGTCCTGATAAAGGATCAATGTGTGGCATCACCCGGAATTGAGCGGACATGAGGTGTTTATTGGAGGGGAATATTTACGCTCGGTATCACAGGAGGTCCGACTGAGTTCACTTTTTCCGGGTACGCCAAACAGGTGGGCCGCCCGGTCTTCCGTCAGCAAACATTTCTGAAAGCAGAATAAATCATGAAGAAAATAAATAAAGACAGACGACGAAGCCGCATTCCGGATCCGGTCCGGAAGAAGGTGGTTTCACTTATCATAAGCCTCGGATGTGTGGGAGTGCTGCTCTCCGGCTGTCATGATGACGAGGTTCATCATGAGGAATCGGTGAAAGTGAGAGCGACAAGTCCTGCACGAATGGATCTCAGGTCGGCGAAGGACTATGTATGCCAGATAAGGTCCATCCAGCATATCGACGTCAGGGCACTCGAAAAAGGGTACCTCACAGAAATATATGTCGATGAAGGGCAGTTCATCAAAAAGGATCAGCCCATGTTTCAGATCATGCCGCTGCTTTATCAGGCGGAACTGAACAAGGCGAAGGCCGAGGTGAAGTTCGCTGACATTGAATACAGAAACACCAGACAGCTGTGCGAGAAAAATGTCGTTTCAGAAAATGAACTGGCGCTGGCCAAAGCGCGGTATGAAAAAGCGGAGGCGGAAATGGCGCTGGCACAGGTGCACCTCGACCTCACTGTGATCAAAGCGCCTTTTGACGGATTGATGAACCGGTTTGAGGTGCGTCTCGGAAGCCTTGTGGACGAAGGGGAGTTGCTGACCAGCCTGTCCGACAACAGCCGCATGTGGGTGTATTTCAATGTACCCGAGGCTGAGTATCTGGAATACAAGAAAAGTCTCAGGGACGAGCAGGAGATGAATGTGGAGCTTCTGCTGGCTGACGGGACCCGATTCAACCAACACGGGAAAGTGGATACAATCGTGGGAGATTTCAATAACGCCACAGGGAACATCGCTTTCCGTGCGACCTTCGGAAACCCGGACGGCCTCCTGCGTCATGGGCAGACCGGGAATATACAGATATTCCGGGAACTGCACGATGCGCTGGTGATTCCACAGAAGGCCACTTATGAAGTCCTTGACCGAAGGTTTGTTTTTGTGATCGACGAGGAAAACGTCCTTCGTCAACGAGAAATCCGGGTCGGCGAGGAACTCGATCATCTTTACGTCCTCGAAAGCGGCCTGGAAGACCACGAAAGGATCGTGCTCGAAGGACTGCGCCATGTGAAACAGGGTGATGAAGTGGAGTATGAGGACGTCACGGCTGAGGAAGCCATGGCCAGCCTCGATCTCTACGCGGAATAACAACTTATTTATCAAGGAATATGTTCAGCCGAATTATACACAGGCCGGTTCTGGCGATTGTCATTTCCGTCATCATACTGTTCACGGGAATACTGGCGATCAAACAGCTGCCGATATCGCAGTTTCCGCAGATCGCACCGACGACAGTGAATATTTTCATTGCCTATCCGGGTTCCAGTGCTGATGTGCTGGTGAAGTCCACACTCATTCCACTTGAGAGGTCCATCAACGGCGTGCAGGGAATGCGGTATATTTCATCGGATGCCACCAGTGCCGGGGAAGCAACAGTGAGGGTGATATTTGAGCCGGGCACGGATCCGAATCAGGCGGTGGTCCGTGTCAAGACACGTGTGGACCAGGTGATGCCCCTCCTGCCGCCGCTGGTGCAGAGGGAGGGTGTTATTATCACGCCCATTCAGCCCAGTATGCTGATGTACGTGAACCTCTACAGTAAGGACAAGGATACGGACCAGAAGTTCCTCTACAATTATGCCAACGTCAATATCATACCCGAGATCAAAAGGGTCAAGGGGATAGCCAGGGCCCGTATACTCGGAAGCCGTCAGTATGCCATGCGTGTGTGGCTCAAACCCGACCGGATGCGGGCATACAGTATATCCGCGCAGGAAGTCATGGAGGCCATGCAGGAGCAAAGCATTATCGGGAGACCGGGCCGGCTGGGACGGAGCTCCGGAAAACAGGCACAGTCACTCGAATATGTCCTGGTTTACCGCGGGCGGTATAACAAACCGGAAGAATACGGCGATATCATCATCCGTGCCAACGAAGAGGGCGAGATCATCTATTTGAAGGACATTGCAGAAGTCGAGCTGGGCACTGAATTCATGGATATTTATTCAAATCTTGATGGATATCCGTCTGCTGCCATTGTGCTCAAGCAGTCTTTCGGCAGCAATGCCAGCACGGTCATTGAGGAGGTCAAGGAGAGGCTTGAGGAAATGAAGGAGAATTTCCCCGCGGGGATGGATTACAAAATCAGTTATGATGTCTCGACGTTCCTTGATGCCTCGATCCATCAGGTGCTTCATACATTGAGGGACGCATTTATACTGGTGGCCATTGTGGTTTTTGTATTTCTCGGTGACTGGCGATCGACGCTGATTCCGATTCTGGCGGTGCCGGTCTCGCTTGTCGGGGCATTCTTTGTGCTGAAGATGTTCGGCATCTCAATCAACCTGATAACGCTGTTTGCGCTGGTGCTGGCCATCGGGATTGTGGTGGACGATGCGATTGTGGTGGTTGAGGCGGTGCATGCGAAGATGGAATCCGATAACCTGAGTCCGTATGAAGCGGTGAAGGCGGTGATGGGCGAGATCAGCGGTGCAATTATTGCCATCACACTGGTCATGGTGTCGGTGTTCGTTCCGATTGCCTTCATGACCGGTCCGGTTGGGGTGTTCTACCGCCAGTTCTCCATAACCATGGCCAGTTCGATTATCCTGTCGGCAATTGTCGCATTGACCCTGACGCCGGTCCTGTGTGCCATGATCCTCAAAAGGCATCAACACGGCGGGAGGCGGCGGTCCATCATGACAAGGCTGCTGGATGCTTTTAACAGCCTTTTTGAGAAACTGACCGGCCGGTATGTGGGACTGCTGAGAATGATTGTCAACCGGCGGATCCTGACATTCGGCGTGCTGCTGCTGTTCTGCTTCGGGATTGTCTGGCAGAGCCGCATTCTCCCCGCCGGGTTCATTCCCGGCGAGGACCAGGGCACAATCTACGCCATTATACAGACTCCTCCCGGTGCGACCCTCGAACGAACCAATGAAGTGGCCAGAAAACTGCAGCAGATCTGTGAAGAAATCGAGGGTGTGGAATCAGTCTCTGCCCTGGCAGGGTATGAAATCATGACCGAAGGGCGTGGATCCAACGCCGGCACCTGTCTCATCAACCTCAAGGACTGGTCCGAGCGGCACCATTCTGTGCATGAGATCATGGAGGAACTCGAACATCGATCGGGAGAAATCCCCGAGGCCATTGTTGAATTCTTCGAGCCTCCGGCAGTTCCCGGATTCGGGTCATCGGGCGGGTTTTCCATGAGGCTCCTCGACAAGACCAATACCACCGACTACCACGAGTTCGAGAAGATCAACGACCAGTTCATGGATGCGCTGCGTGAGCGCCCCGAACTCACCGGGCTCTTCACATTCTACGCCGCCAATTACCCGCAGTATGAAATTGAAATAGACAATAAAGTGGCCATGCAGAAGGGTGTGTCCATTGAGGACGCCATGGAGAATCTCAATATTCTGATTGGAAGCACCTACGAGCAGGGATTCATCCGTTTTGGACGGTTCTTCAAGGTCTACACTCAGTCCGCACCGGAATACCGGCGCTACCCATCCGACCTCGGTGAATATTTTGTGAAGAATGAGAAGGGTGAAATGGTTCCGTATTCCTCGTTCATGAAGCTTCACAAAACTCAGGGCCCGAACGAGATCACGCGGTATAATTTGTATACATCAGCGGCGATCCGCGGACTTCCGGCAAAAGGCTACACCACCGGTGACGCAATCAACGCCGTGCGCGAAGTCGCAGAGAAGACACTGCCCAAGGGCTATGACATAGCATGGGAGGGACTTTCCTATGATGAAGCCCAGCGCGGAAACGAGGCTCTGTATATCTTCATTGTCGTGCTGATATTTGTCTACCTGGTGCTGGCTGCCCAGTACGAGAACTTCCTGCTTCCGCTTTCGGTGATTTTCTCACTGCCGGTTGGTATATTCGGGTCCTTTCTGTTGTTGAAGATCATGGGCCTTGCCAATGACATATATGCACAGGTGGGCATCATCATGCTGGTGGGACTTCTCGGAAAGAACGCGGTCCTGATTGTTGAGTTTGCCGTTCAGAAGCACCTTCAGGGAGCAACGGTTTTTGAGGCTGCCATCGAAGGTGCGCGCGTCAGGTTCAGGCCGATTCTGATGACATCCTTTGCGTTTATAGCGGGCCTTGTCCCCCTTGTTGCAGCTCATGGAGCAGGTGCCATCGGCAATAAGACAATTGGCGGTTCAGCGATGGGCGGCATGCTCCTCGGGACCGTCATCGGGGTGGTCCTCATCCCGGGACTATACTATATCTTCGCCAGAATGAGCGAAGGCCGGCAACTCATCCGCGGGGAGGATTATGAGCCACTCTCCGAGGAATATATCCATCGCCGCGATCAGGGCAATGTTCTTGCAGAAAACCTCAGTAAGGCCAATGAAACCATAAAGAAGCTGATGAAAAAGGACCGCGACGATGATGAAAAATAAACTATCTATGACAGGAAAAAATATATTATCCGGCGTCGTTATGCTGGTCCCGGCGCTGTGCCTGCTCACCGGCTGCCGGATACCTGAAGTGACCGAGCGCGTTGAGAACAGGGCAGTCCCCGTTTCATACGATGGGGTTGGTCAGGATACCAATGCCGCGGATCTCGACTGGGCCGGTTATTTCAATGACACCAACCTGGTCAGCCTGATCGAAACCGCTCTCGACAACAACCAGGAGCTCAACATCGTCGCTCAGGAGATTGAAATAGCCCGCAATGAAGTTGGTGCAAGGGAAGGGGAGTATCTCCCTTTTATCGGCCTCCGTGGCGGCGCCGGCATGGACAAGGTCTCCCGTTACTCCCGCAGCGGTGCCCTTGAGTCCAATGTGGAAGTTCTGCCCGGAAAGGAATTCCCGGAACCTCTGCAGGATTACACGGTCGGGGCCTATGCCACATGGGAGCTCGATATCTGGAAGAAACTGCGCAATGCGAAGAAAGCGGCCGTTTTCGAATACCTGGCTTCAATTGAAGGACGACATTTCATGCAGACCAGTCTGATTGCCGAGATCGCGAGGACCTATTACGAACTGGTGGCCCTCGACCGGCAGCTCGACATTGTCCGCATGAACATCGACATTCAGAGTAACGCACTGGAGGTCGTCAGACTGCAGAAGCAGGCAACCCGGGTCACCGAACTCGCAGTCAAGCGCTTCGAAGCCGAAGTCATGAACACAAAAGGAATCGAATATGAAATCCTTCAGCAGATCGTCGAAACAGAAAATTATCTCAATTTCATTGCAGGGAGATACCCGCAGCCGGTTACACGAACATCCCGGTATTTTGAAGATGCGCTTCCGCCGGTGATTGAGTCCGGTGTCCCGTCGGATCTGTTGGTGAACCGGCCTGATATCCGCCAGGCCGAGATGGAACTCGAGGCCTCAAGACTGGATATCAAAGTGGCGAGAGCCCGTTTTCTGCCTTCAGTCGCCATTACTTCCCAGGTCGGACTGAGCGGGTTCAAGCCTGAATATCTCCTGCAGACCCCCGAGTCTCTGGCCTATTCGGTGGCGGGTGATTTCATGGCACCCCTGATCAACCGGAAAGCTATCAAAGCCGCCTATTTCAGTGCCAGTGCCAGGCAGATTCAGGCGGTGTATCATTACGAACAGACTGTGCTCAACGCCTATATTGAAGTGCTGAACCAGCTCTCACTGATCCGCAATCTTGAGAACAAATACCGGTTGAAGCAGTTACAGGTTTCAGCCCTCGTGGAGTCCATTGATATATCAAACAGCCTGTTCCGTTCGGCGCGGGCGGATTATATGGAGGTGCTGATGACTCAGCGTGATGCCCTTGAACAGCGTTTCGAGCTGGTGGAAACCCGCAAGCGGCAACTGGTGGCACTCGTCGATATCTACCGTTCTCTGGGTGGCGGGTGGACCCCGACTCCATCTCCGGAAATTGATATATCAACAGCCCGGTGACAGCGATCGTCGAGGAACTGGAATTGATCATACCAGTGAATGATTAAATCCCGTTCGTGCCACTGCGGAAGTGTCGGACTAAACCGCGAAACAAGGCCGGCAGCACACGTTCGCGCTTCCGGCCATTCAATACCTTGCCGATGAATGTGGACCGCACGAAAAGGTCGTAGCTCAGCAGCGAGATCGCGATGGTCATCAGTGAAACCATCGGAAGTTTGAGCGACCAGTGGAAGGGCAGCTCGGCGACTGCCACCTGCAGCCATACCACAACCGGAAGGTGGACCAGGTACATCCAGTAGGACGAGTCCGCAATGAACCGCACAACCGCATTGGGGGATACGCATATCTTCCGGAAGACGCCAATGGTCAGGAAGACCAGCGACCACATCGTCAGTGCGTAGCCGAATGCGTGGGTCACACGAGCGGCAAAGTGAAGAGAATGACCGGGATTGCGTTCCATTCCACTCAGCAGAATGACCGCCACGATTCCCGCCGCCGCCATGAGCCATCGCGCGGCGGTGAGCCGTGCAAAGCGGGTGATCAACCCGCTTTGACGGTTCAACATCCAGCCAAGCACGAAGAAGCCGCCATAAACGGCCAGAGCCGGAAAATGAGGGATAAGGGATTTGTCCGGTGTATCCATTCCCCATGAACTCATGAACCAGAGGGCGGCAGCCGTCGGCACTGCGAGGAGAACCGGCGACGCAGGGCAGTCAGCCAGCCAGGCGACAAGAGCATCGGCATGTCGCAGAAAAGCCGCCTTCCACGAACCGGTTGCGTTCAGGAAACCCCGGCCGGCGAGCACCAGAGCCGTGATCAGCATGAGATAGTATAGAAACCACAAATGGGTTCCCGTGAAGATGCCGTCCGGCAGTGAGCCGAGGGATTGAAAGCCGCCGACCAGCCCGGCCATGACATCGACGTCGCCGCTCAGGCTGGCACTGCCCATAATCCATCCGGAGGTGATCAGCGGGCGCAGGATGAACCACCCGACGATGAATGGCACCAGAATCCGGAGCAGGCGCGAACGGACAAAGGCCGCAATCCCCCTGCGCTGAAGCACCAGATGGCTGAAAAAGCCTGCGAGCAGGAAGAAGGTTTCCATCCGGAAGGAATGGCTCACCAGCAGGAACGCGCCCACCATCCGGCTGGTTGAAACGTCCTGCACGGCCCAGCCTATGTAAATCGGCACAAAGGAAAGGCCCGCGTGGAAAAACACCCCGAGCACAAGGGCGAATGCCCTTGTCGCGTCGAGGTAGTCAAGGCGGGGAGGGGACTCGGCAATGCGCACGGCAGCCGGCGTTCTGGTGGTGGAAGCGTCCATGGTTCTGGCAGTGGTGGAATAGTTGGAATCGCGTATCAATAAAAACCGATTTCATCCACCTGGTAGGCAAAGGCCTCTCTGGCAAGGCCGAAGGATACCAGGTTGATACTCGTGATGGATTTCAGATCGAGCCGGGTCTGCCCGGACCATGCACGCTTCAGGTCAGTGAATGGCAGGCGGACTTCCTGGAATTCCTCCCGTGACGCCGATATGGGAGCACTGGTGTGGTAGTCGTAGTTGTCGATTTCGGAACTGGCCACCTGGACGCAGAGTGTCCCGGTGGTCACTTTGACGACAATCCGGACGCCTTCGTACCCGGTTAAATCCTGCGGACCTCCGTCCGGAGCCAGGGGTGAGACCATGCTGATGAAAGCTGGGACGCCACGGCCGGGCAGGAGTTCGCCGCTGACTGTCAGTACGCCATTCCCGGTTTTCTGATCGGCCTGCGACCGGCTGCCGGTGCTGCTGTCGTCGATCAGTAGCCGGTCCACACCGTAGCTGTTCTGCACCGGATCGGAATAATCATCGAGCAACCTCGGGGCGGAGACTGGCTGCGCTGCCACATTGGTATCACCGGATAATTCGCTTTCAGACTCCTGCCGGCCGCAGCCGGGCAGGAAAACCAGGATGGCCACAGCCACTCCTGTCATCGCTGCAATCCGCCGGAGTTGGACTTTCCGGCAGGTTTCGTTTTGAACGGTCATGTTAAGTGTTAATTTTTTCATTTGAATCAAGGGGTTTATCTATCCGTTGCGTTGTTGCAATTTCAGTTTCGGGATCAGTTATTGGCCGTTACACATCGGCGCCTGAGCCCGTATCCTTTTCCTGAAAGAACCGCGGGTGGAAGTTACGGGGAATTTTTAAAAAATTGCGAATCGGCCTCATCGCCAGGCGGCGTATTGAAATGGGTCGGGGAAATTTTGATGCTTCGTATGCAAATTTACTCGGTGGCCACGCACGCCTCTTCAGGGCTTGATGAATTGTGGGGTCGCGGGCCCCGGGGTGAAGCTGTCGCTTCACCCCGGGACAGACATCACCCCCGGAATCTCAGTGCCCTGACAGGGCACCCGTGGCATGGGGGAGGCGATCAGCCACGGGATTGATGTGATTCATATAAGCTCGGGGATGCGACTGCGTGGGCGACGCGGTTTCATCGTCGAACGACGCGGGTGCCGGCAAGGCGGTCGTGAAGACCCCGGTATGGATGAAACACGGTGTGGATTGCTGCTCCAACCCACAGGGCGAAGGCGAGATATCCGATTGTCTGTGCGGCGGAGGTAAAATCCCTGGCCCAGAGGAAAGCCGCGATGGATCCCGTGACAAAGAGCGGCAGCCAGGTGATGGCCCAGCGTCGCAGGAGTGTCCGCCATCCGGCACGCTCACCCAGGGAATCCAGCACGACGAGGCGGAAGACGGCGTGACTGCAGGTTGTGCGGAACGGCAGTTCCAGAAGCTGAAACAAACTGCGGAGCACCATCAGAATCCAGGCGGCAGCCATGGCTGTCAGCCATGAACCGGCGTTTGTGCCGATGACCACAAGAATCCACACATAGATGGGCAGCATGAATATCGAACCGGCACGGAGCCCTTTGCCGAGTTCAGACGGTTTGTTCAGGAGTCCGCTCAGCACGCCGGTGAGAAAACTCAGCTTCTCGAATCTGGCGTTATTCAGGTTTTTCAACACGCCACGGGCATGAAGGGGCAGGCGGGTGGAATCAGCATGGGCTGCGATGCCGGCAAGAAACCGCTGCTGGCCGGTCAGTTCGCCGACCGAAACAGCTTCTGCCTGCGATGTGGACGAGGGCCACGATTCATCCAGCAGGATCGCCTGGCCACGGGAGGAGATCCACACGTTCTCAATACTCAGGGACTCCGGGAGTGTATTGTCTCTGGTGGCCTCCAGCATTTCGGACGCCAGGTCGTGCAGCCAGTAACGCATAGTGCTCCATGGAATGCTCTGACCGTCCCGGACCAGTGAGGAAAGGGGTTTTCCGGGTGTGGCCTCAAATGCGTCCCATGTCTGTCCCGCTTTTCCGACCGACTGCAGCCATCTGAGTCTTCCACGCCTGGCGACCTGCTGCCGTGCCCGGGACGGGCCGTTCCCGTCCTCGCCGCGATGCAGCAGCCAGACCCGCCGTTGAAGAACCGGGTCGATCGCCACCATCCATCGCTCCGGAACAACCACTTCGAGAATCTGAAAAGGGCCGGCAAATTCGGCGGGACTCTCTGGCGTTGCCGGTGTTGTTTCCGGATCGATGGCCGGCCGGTCCACGTCTTCCGGTTTGATGACCACCCGGGTTCCGGAAACGCGGTCCCAGAGTGCCGCAAACCCGTTCTCCCGACGGGCCCTCACAGCGAACAGCACGGTGATCCACGGGCAGACATTGATCGCGATATTGTAGGTCAAAACGTGAAATCCTGAAATTTGGCCGGGCTCCGCCATGGCAAACAGTGCCAGTGTCACCGGGAACCGGACGAGTTCGATGGGCACCATGATGGCGAGGATTCGGATCAGCGCCCGCCACACGCCGGGACGGCCGCCTTTCGGTGTGACCACGCGCAGACCCTTGAGTCTCTTCCCGGGACCGGCTCCCCAGATCCCTTCGACAATCCCGAAATACAGGCATCCGCAGCACAGCCACGCGAGGTAGTAGCGGAAGGCATACAGGGAAGGGTCCATGAACGGCCTGATGTGGAAGTTCTCCGCCCCGGCAAGGAGCATCAGTGGCACATAGGGAGTCAGGAAGGCGATGAGGAAATCCATCCAGCCGGCGGAGGCACGGAGTTTCATCGACGCCGGTTCGGCTTTCCTGGAACTGAAAGGCAGCAGGGCATTCCGGAGCGCTGCATAATTCGCATAGCGCTGACCGGGATCCTTGGCCAGGCATCGGGCCACAACCCGATCCAGGCCTGGCGGAAGGTCCTTGCGCAGCTGGGTGACCGGTAGTGGCTTCTGGTTCACCGCGTTGGCGACGACCTGAACCGCATTCTGCCCTTCGAATGGCGCCCGGCCGGTCAGGAGGGTGTAAAGGGTCGCGCCTGCGGAGTAGATGTCGGCGCGCGCGTCGAGATCATCGCCCAGCAGTTGTTCCGGCGAGGCGTAGGCCGGTGTTCCCATGATAATCCCTGTGGCTGTGACAAATGAACTGCCCTGGCCGATCGTCGACACTGAAAGTCCGAAGTCCCCGACCATGACCGAGCCGTCCGCATTCACAAAGCAGTTCGACGGCTTTACATCGCGATGCAGCACCCCTCCATTAAAAGCCGCCTCCAGGCCGGTGATCACGTCGAGTATGGCATCCACCGCTTCGGCGACCGGAAAAGGTCCCTGGCGGTCCAGCCTGTCCTTCAGTGTCCCGCCGGCAGCGAGTTCCATCGTGATGACCGGCCGCCCCTCGATTTCCTCGCTCCCGAAAACATAGAGGCTGTTGGGATGACTCACCGCGGCGGCGAGACGGCCCTCCCTGAGAAACCTCTGACGCATGTCCGGGGAATCGAGTCGATGATTGAGCATCTTCAGTCCGACGCGCCGGCCGGTGGCGATATGCTCGGCCTCGTAGACCGCCCCCATACCGCCACTCCCCAGCAGTCCCAGCAGCCGGTAGTCGCCAAAATCGCAGGGAAAATCTGACGGAATCGACTGTTTCGGGACTTCCTCCCCGCGCATGAGCACCGTCTGAGTCTCACCCTCATGGCCCATGGCACCGGAAAGCAGGCAGGCAGGGCACACCCGGTCGGCAGAGGCGGCCGGAATCACAGCGCCGCACCGGGCGCATACATCTTTGCGGGAATCTGCCATTTCAGAATCAGGAGATTTGTCGTCTTTCATCACCTGTTTCCTGAAAGAACGGGCGGCGACGGTTACAGAAAAAGTTCATCCCTGCCTGAGGACGCTGACCAGGTAGCGCATTTCCTCATCGATTTCATCACTGGATCCGACGGTTTCAGCGATCTCTTCGCGGAGGATCTGGCGGAATCTCTGCCTCAGTCGATGGGTGGCCACCTTCACGGCTCCTTCGGTGGTTCCAAGCCGCGCTGCGGTGACCTCCCGTGGCGGTTCCTGCGAAGTCAGACTTCCCTTGAGTGCCTCAAACAACCCGGCTTTCCCGGCGGATTCAAATTCCCGGCGGAGTTTGTCCATGGCACGGGCGATGGATTCCAGTGCCCATTCGCGGTCGTAGCTCAACTCCGGGTCTGTGTCCTGCGCCGGTTCCAGGGCATATCGCCGCTCGGGGTCCAGCGCGTCCCACTCGAGGAATGTCACATCCCCGCCCCGCTTCTGCATCCGGGCCCGATTCCATTCATTGGCCAGAAAGTGCTTCAGCGCCCCGAGGAGGTAATTGCGGAACCGTCCCCGCCCGCGGTCGGCGGAGGCGAAACCGCCGGTGGCGATAAACCGGGCAAAAAAAGCCTGAGTTAAATCCTGAGCGTCAGCTGCCGAATACCCCCGCCGGCGGATGAATGTGTAAAGGGGGTACCAGTAGGTCCGACAAAGACTTTCCAGTGCTCGGCGCGCATGAGTCCCGCCCGCATCATCAGCCTGGGCAATCCTTACCAGACTCCAGTGAGTGGCGGCAAACTGCTTCGGATCCGGCACTGGCTCATCATTCACAATTTCACTCTACAGACCGGGACATATAAACTGAAACCATTCCTGTCCCTTTTTTAAACCAGCCGGAGCCGCAAACCTGTCACCAACCAGACGCGGCTGCTGACCGTCCAAACCCTGGTGCATGTATCTTTTAAAGAAGATTCAGGAATTCATGGTGCTTGAAGCTTTGCAGGACTCAGACTGAGTCAGATGGCCGGAGAGCCGGTCGGGAATAACTTTGTGTCCAGGATGCTGACGGATTCAAGGAATCTGCCGGACTCCAGAGCCATAACCCCATGAACATGGGTGTGAGTCTCAAATGCGCAATAAACACCCGGTAGACAACTCTGAATTCTTTTTCGGAACCACCGTGGCTTAACAGCAATTCCAGGAACTTTTCCCCGGAAATTCAGTCAGTACCACCCGGAACTCAACCTGAACCAGCCGGTTGGCTGTCACGAGGACACCGATAGTCACAATCCTGCAGACTGCGCCCGTTCCTGATATCCGCACAGGGAGCAGTGATTCTCTGGACATGGTGAGAATTATCAGATAATCTGACCGACAACACCATCACAGCAATTCACAATTCCTGAGGTCCATTCGTATCCCATGCAAACCCTTCCCCGAACCAAGATCCGCGATCAGGTTTCTGAACATATCAAGCAGTATATTCTCCAGAAAAATCTGTCGCCCGGCGACCGGCTGCCGACCGAGGTCCAGCTGGCCCAGACCTTCGGCATCAGCCGA
>JAUIAG010000447.1 GCA_030425355.1 Verrucomicrobiia bacterium | reverse complement strand
TGCTTTCGAGGTTATCAGCGATCTCACCGGGGATGGTCACCGGGTCGAGGGCGGCGGCGTTGCGCTGCATCCATGCCGGCAGGCGCGACTGATAGGCACTGGGTGTGAAGGCGGCGTGGCGCTCATCAATCTGCTGCTTTAGCCGGTCCTTTTCCTCTCTGGAATAGTGAGGCCAGACGTGAATGGTTCGGGGAAGCCGCCCTTCCGGGCTTGTTCGGGTGAGGGTCGCGTAAAAGCAGGCGAGGTTGAGGAAGTGGCCTAGGTCGCCGGGGTGGGTGGAGTCATTCGGATGCTGGAGGCGGATATCGGGCCGATTCCTGCGGACGCGGTCCCATGCGGTGGAGCAGGGGGCATAGAAGCGGACGCCGTTCTGGCGGGCGAGGTCGAGGATCATCTGTCGTCCCCGGGCTTCCCGCTCATCGGTGCCCCATCCCATTTCGTAGATAACCGGTTCCGCTCCACTGGCGCGGATGGCGGTGCAGTATCGGGTGATGGCATCGGCGTGGCTGATCGCGTCGTCGGGTTCCCGGGTGATGAACCGGCAGACCGCCATCAGCGAGACCATGTCGAAGTCCCCGTCACGGATTTTGTCGAGGAAGGATTGACCGGGGCGGACCCCGTACTGGTAGTCATTGAATCCCGGATTCAGATAGACACGGATGTCATCGCCGCTGCGCCCGACCAGTTCCGCCTCGGCGGGCCGGTTGATGAATCCATGGATTTTTCCGGAGACTGCCGCCGCGACAGCTTCGGGCAAGTCATTCCAGTAGGTGCTGCTGCTGCCGGCGAAGAGCAGCCGGACCGGAGAGGTGTCCTGCTCCGGGTCGTCGGCCTGCAGCGAAGGCGTCATCGCCGGAAAGGCCATAATCATGCAGCCGACCGCCATGGCCATGTGCCGGAGGGGGAATGTCAGAGTGGATTTCATGAAAGCTGGCTGAGCGGTGCGGTGGAATCGGCGAAGCGGGGGGCATCGACCCCGTATTTCCCGAGGAGAGTGAGCCACAGGTCCGCCAGCGGCCTGTCGCCGGCGTAATGAAAGTGGGACCCGGGGCGGATCATCCCGCCTGCTTTTCCGGCCATGAGCACCTGCAGATCCTGGTAGACGTGCCTGTCACCGTCGCTGATGCCGCTGCCCATGACCACCAGTGAGTTGTCGAGCAGTGTGCCCGGGCCCTCGGGAATGGCCCTGAGTCTCTCCACCACATAGCGGTAGAAGTCGACGTGAAACCGGTCGATTTCAGTGATTTTGCGCTTGGCCTCCCCGCCTTTTGTGTGGGTGAGCACGTGGTGGTTCTGCGGGGTGTCGAAGACTCCGTGGAACATTCGGGGTGAGTCCCATCGCTCCGGATCGACCACAAGCGTCGCGACCCGCGTGAGGTCCATGCGGAAGGCGAGGACCATCAGGTCGCCCATCAGCCGCAAATACTGGTCACGGCGTGCGGGGATCCCCGCGGGTTCCGGGATCGGCGGGCGGAGGTCGCGGCCGGCCGCCTTTTCCGCAATCTGAATGCGTTTTTCCGTGGAGCGGACACTGTCCAGATACTCATCGAGTTTGTGTCTGTCGTCGTGGGCCAGCCTTTTGCGGAGCATCCGGGCATCGGACTGCACCAGATCGAGGATACTGGCGGTCAGCGGGTTTCCGGCCCCTCCGCCAAACAGCCTGCGGAAGACATTCCTCGGGTTTTTCTCGGTGTTGGCGGCGAATCCCGGCCCGTACCATGAGATGCACTCGAAGTAGCGTGTTTCCTTGTTGTCGGTGAAGTCATTGCAGCTCAGCTCGAGGGACGGCAGGGCGGTGTCCGCGCCGATCTGCCGGGCAATCATCTGGTCGAGCGTGATGTTGGTCGGGAATCCGCCGTCGAGTGTCTCCTGAGGCGGGGAACTGGTGAGCCAGCACGATCCGCACTGGGCGTGCACCCCGGTGCCGCCGACAAACTGCCGGTCAAGGCCGGTGACCATGGTGATCTCGTCGCGGACAGAGGCAAGCGGTGTGAGCGCTTCCGGGAGATCCCACACCGGACCAGTCCGGACCGGCACGAAGCTTGACTGGTTGTAGCCGTTGGGCGTGTAGATAAAAGCGATTCTTTTCGGCGGCGCTGCCGCTTCAGCCATGGCACGGCGGCCATGGAGGGACTCAAGGAACGGCAGTGTCAGTGTCACTCCGATATTTTTCAGTGCTGTTCGTCGGTTCATCGATGTGCCGGGTTTTTATCGTGAGAGGGAAGCGGCTGATTCTTCATGGAAGGAATTCCCTGTCCACTGGAATGGCCGGCTGGTGACAATGGCGTGGATGATATCCCGCAGACGGAAGCCATTGTCCTCCGTTGCTTCGAGGATGGATTCGACGGCGGCGATGTCGTGGTAT
Source organism: Verrucomicrobiia bacterium (assembly GCA_030425355.1). Classification (GTDB taxonomy): domain Bacteria; phylum Verrucomicrobiota; class Verrucomicrobiia; order Limisphaerales; family JAJOIW01; genus JAJOIW01. The sequence goes on along the minus strand of JAUIAG010000447.1, from coordinate 284 downwards.
TCCAGTTCGCGGGCCAGTGCATAGGAGAGCAGATGTTCGGTGAACCCACGGAGGAACTCGCGGGGATTATCCCTGAGGAGTTTTCTGAATTCCCCCGAGCCATCAAAACGGCTGCCATTCCATTCGGAGGCGGTGTCGACCGGTTTGCCGGCTTCGGTGGTGCGGAACCCGCCTGTGGCATCGAAGGCTTCGAGGGCGAATCCCGGCGGGTCAATGCGGTTGTGGCAGTTGAAGCAGGCGTCCTCGGTGCGGTGGCGTTCGAATTTTTCGCGTATGGTGTCCGG
>JAUIAG010000446.1 GCA_030425355.1 Verrucomicrobiia bacterium | reverse complement strand
CGGAGTTTCACGGTCCCGAATGACCTGCCGACCAGGCTGGCCTTTCCGTGCTTTGAAAGCTGTGCCTGGAGGGTGTCGAAGTCGGTGTCATACACTTCGATGTCAAAATCAGAGACCGGCAGTCCGAAGATCGCGTCACGCACGCAGCCGCCGACCAGGTAGCATCCGGCCAGTGCAGGCGTGGTGTCGATGATCTGCTGCAGTTCCTCAGGGATTCTCACGAATTCCAGAATAAACCACTCAGCTGGTGGAAATAACAGCCAAAACGGAGGGTGTGGGGAAGTCCGGCTGTTATCAGGCCCTCTATTCTACGCCATCCTGCGCGGCCGGGTTTTGGGGCGTCATGCACCCCGTCAAACCTGCATTATTGGACTCCACAGAATTGTTTCCGGCGGGTATAATTTGCGCATGGCTGATGAGCGTTCGGAATATCTGCGACTGGTGGAGGAAATCCGCCGCCATGACTATGCCTATTACGTACAGGCTGAGCCGACGATAACCGACCGGCAGTATGACGCGCTATACCGGAAACTGCTGGATTTTGAACAGGCCCATCCGGACTGGATCGTGGATGACTCGCCAACGCGCAAGGTCGGTGGCGAGCCTCTGGAGGGATTCGAGTCGGTGCGGCACGAGGTGCCGATGCTCAGTCTGGACAATACCTACTCGCGGGAGGAAGTGATTGCCTTTATTAAAAAGGTCAAGAGGCTGCTGCCTGATTCCGAGCCACTTTTCACCGTCGAACCCAAGGTTGACGGGGTGGCCGTGTCAGTCCGATATGAGGATGGACATTTTGTCCGTGCCACCACGCGTGGGGACGGCACCATGGGGGACGACATCACACAGAATCTCCGCACCCTCAGATCCATACCATTGAGGCTTCACCGGAATCCCGGACCGGTCCTCGAGGTCCGGGGTGAGGTGTTCATGACCCGCAAGGGCTTTATTCACATGAATGAGAAGCGTGTGAAAGCCGGCGATGCACCATTTGCCAATGCCAGGAACGCCACCGCTGGTTCCCTCAAACAGCTGGACTCACGTCTGGTATCGGAGCGGCCCCTGGATGTGATATTCTATGGTTTCGGCGCCATGGATATCAATGAACAGCCGGAAACGAATGTCCGCTTCATGGAATTGCTTCGGGAATGCGGTCTGCCGGCTCCGGAGCATTTCTGGGTCTGTGATTCCGTGGAGGCGATTGCAGACGCACTGTCCGAGCTGGACCAGCTGCGGAAAACCATGCCTTATGAAACCGACGGTGCGGTGGTGAAGCTCGACTCCATGGCTCTGCGCGAGGAGATCGGCTACACCTCAAAGGCCCCCCGCTGGGCCATGGCCTACAAGTTTGAAGCGGAGCAGGGGATCACCCGTCTGCATGCCATCACAGTCCAGGTCGGGCGGACCGGGCTTCTGACGCCGGTGGCCGAGCTGGAACCCATCCCACTGGCCGGGAGCACTGTCTCCCGCGCGACCTTGCATAACGAGGATGACATGCGCAGAAAAGATGTCCGCATCGGCGATCTGGTCATCATAGAAAAGGCCGGAGAAGTCATCCCCGCCGTGGTTCGCGTCGAGACAAGCGAACGCACAGGTAAGGAAAAGGAGTTTTCATTTCCCGGGGAATGTCCTGAATGCCGGACCACGACCGTTCGGGAAACCCATGAGATATCCGGGAACACCGTCCATCGCTGTCCCAACAGGGAATGCCCGGCGCAGGTTCGGGGCCGGCTGATCCACTGGTGTTCGCGGGGAGGCATGGACATCGAGGGCGGAGGGGAAGTCCTCTCCCGACAGCTGGTTGAGAGCGGTCTGGTGCGGACTCCGGCGGATCTCTATCGACTGACGCAGGATCAGGTCGCCGGGCTCGAGCGCATGGGCAGCCGCTCCGCCCGGAATTTTCTCGACGGCGTTGAAGCCAGCAAGTCCCGCGACCTCTGGCGACTCATTTTTTCTCTCGGCATTCCTCACGTGGGAACCAGCACCGCTAAACGACTGGCCCGCGAGTTCTATTCCATTGATGCCATTGCCTCGGCCTCCGCCGAGCAGCTGGAAGCGGTTGAAGATATCGGCGGAATCATGGCCGCAGCCATTAACTCGTGGTTTGAGGACCCGCCAAACCGGGAACTGATAGAGGAACTCAGGGATCTCGGGCTCCGTCTGGCCGATCCGGTTCCGGAGGCTGGTGAGCAGGGTGAGAGGATCCTCGAAGGGATGTCGATTGTCCTGACCGGCACCCTTCCGAATCTCAAGCGGAAGCAGGCCGCCGACCTGATCGAAAAGCACGGAGGCAAGGCCGCCTCATCGGTATCCAGCAAAACGGCATTTGTCGTCGCCGGAGATGAGGCGGGGTCCAAACTGGAAAAAGCCAACAAACTGGGAATTCCAGTTCTGAGCGAAGAGGAATTCCTCAATAAAATCGGGGAATCAATTTGATGTATTAACCGATGATGAAATCAGGCGTCGGTACCCGACGCGGTTTATTTTGTGTGGTTTTGGGGAACCGTGGGTTGAAACCCACGGCTACCGTCATTCAGTCGCACCGCGACGAAGTTGATGTGATGATTGGCTGACGGAGTTGTCATGGGTTCTGGTCGCTGGTTGAATGCCTATTGGTAGATCAATCGAAAAGACGTCACGGAGTGACGACCGATGGTA
>JAUIAG010000445.1 GCA_030425355.1 Verrucomicrobiia bacterium | reverse complement strand
GGGGTTCATGCGGCCTTGTCCATCGGATTATGCGATGCTGTCGGACGGAGGCATCCCGTTTGAATCGGGTGCGGCGTTTCGCATCAGCGGGATTGGACGCTTGACCCATGAGGGAGATGAGGTATTGAATGGAGGTGGGTGGTCACATCCCGAAACTGTCCTGCCGGAAACGAAATCCCTGTCAAGCCGGAGAAATTCCGTCCTTCATGCGCGGCGCCATTGTTTCCATGAAAACGAAATTGCCGGAGCTTGAAAAGTGGAGCCGGCGGGCGATGGCGGTCGGGGAGTCGACCATCAGCACATAAGTCCGACGATATTTATGAATTCTTCAAATGCTACTGCGGGCCGCCGGAAGGGGGCATTCACCCTGATCGAACTTCTGGTGGTGATCGCCATCATCGCGGTTCTTGCCTCAATGCTTCTGCCTTCGCTGAATTCGGCCAAGCTCAAGGCCAAAGGCGTCAAGTGCATGAACAACCATCGTCAGCTTGCTCTCGGGTGGACCATGTATGCCGACGACAACGAGGGCAATATTCCACACGCTTATGGCAGCCTTGCATGGGTTCAGGGCATCCTCAATTTCGACGGGAACAACCGGTCGAATTGGGATATCAACCGCGATATTCGAACCAGCCGGCTCTTCAACTATGTGGGAAAGAACCCCGGAGTTTACAAATGCCCATCCGACCTGAGCACCGTGACCTTCGGTGGCCGCACCATGAACCGCGTGCGCAGCATGTCGATGCTGAACTGGGTCGGCGGCAATGAATACACCGATGGTGGCTGGGGCCCCGGATGGCGGGTTTACAAAAAGATCACCGACTTCCGTGATCCCGGGCCGGCGAAGACCATCGTGCTGCTCGATGAGCGCGAGGACAGCATCAACGATTCTTTCTGGGTGGTCAGAATGGACGGATTCCGTTCATCGCCGCTTCGCTACCGCATCGTGGATTACCCGGCCAGTTACCACAACCGTGCCGGCGGTTTCTCCTTTGCCGACGGACATGCGGAGATGAAAAAGTGGGTCGACGGCCGCACGACTCCCCGCCTGGTGCGGAATGGCCAGATCCCCCTCAACATAGGCTCGCCCAATAATCCCGATGTCGCATGGCTGCAGGAACGCGCCACGCGGCAGGAGTGATTGATCCGGCCCAGTTCCCCGGGATCTTCTTCTTTGAGTTGCCGGGAAGGTCAGTCCCGGCAACTGTGAAAATCGGAAAAACCCGGACCGGCGTCCGGGCGTCTGAACCGGGCTTCGGAACAGCCTCAGGGAAGCGGGAACTCATCCTCATGGCTCACATGGCCGGCTGAGTCCCTGTTGATTCTCGGATCGCCGCAGCACTTCTTGTATTTCCGGCCGCTTCTGCACGGGCATGACTGATTCCGCCATGCTTTCCCGTTCAATGGCGGGAGGTTGTCCAATACGGATATGTCAAACAAATCCATTTCCGGGTCATTTTGTAGCGAAAGTTGATGCATTTCCGGGAACATGTCCATGTGTCTCTGCGTCATCATCTTCACCGAGGTCAACATTGACTTGTTAAAGGTTTCATTTCCATTGGATGATGACGCGTCATTTTTAAGTGATTCAATAAAGAATTCCCTTTCCACGGATGGCAGGAGGGCGATGTTCCAGTGAATCATCGCGTTCCTGAGTGCCTCATCCACCGACGCGCCCTTGTCGAGACACAGGCACATGTAGTCGGCCGCAAATGCGACAAGATACCTGCCATTCGGCCCAAGTTGTTCAGCCCGCAGTAATAGGGCTTCACTCATCTTTTTTATTTTCTTTCCCATATCAATGCCTCGTTGAATTTTACACCGCCGGATTGGGGTGTTAAAGCCCGATACTTTGAAGGCGCGAACTTCTCCAAAGAATCCGCCTTCGGTGAAATCCTGCGTCAGGTGCAATAATCCATCCATTCACTCAAACACTCAGACACTCAGTAAAACCCTGCCGCCAGGAATGTGATCACTGGGAATCGTGTAAAGAAGAGGATTTCCCGACTCCCTGGATATCATGCAGTCCCCACTCAATGCTCCCAAATCCGGTTGTCATACAATGGATCGCTGCCCTCCTGAATGTATTCCTGCCAACTGGTCACCGTGAATGTGACCCCCGGGAATAATTTCTTCAGGTCCGCGATACCCGTATCAGTGATTCGTGTGGCGGTAATCACGAAGTGCTCCAGGTCCTTCAACATGTCTGAAACACCCGGATGATCCTTCAGAATATGGACATATGAATCATCGAAGGCCATCCCTTTCCAGTGGATGGCCTTCACACGGCCATCAACCGAACTTTTTAAATTCGGATACAGGCCCGCCTTTTTAAAGGTATGCTCGATCAATTGAGTGCCGGAACTGAATCTCAGTGGCTCCGGGATGTTGCCCCATAAAAATTCCATTTTATCTCTGATATAGGCAAACTCCTCATCCACCCAGTAGACGGTAAATGTCGGGTTTGCGCGAAGTTTCCGGAATGATTCAAACACCCGGCTGTCTTCGATGGCCTCAACCAGAGCCTTCTTTTTACCTTCGATCATCCGCTCATAGGCCTGATCGAAAATTCTGTCCTCCTCCTCTGTCGGATCCTCAAAATACGGCAGTTCATCATACTCTTCGGCCCAGCAATACAGAGACAAAGACACTTTGAAAATGGGTTC
>JAUIAG010000086.1 GCA_030425355.1 Verrucomicrobiia bacterium | reverse complement strand
GGTGCGCTGCTGATCGGCCCACAGGCTGGTGCCAGGCTCGCCATGTGCCTGGCACCGCATGCATTTCGGCCGGTCAACAGGCCGGCGGGGACGCCGGCGGTCCCGGGGAGGCTCATCAGCTGGTGCGCTGCTGGTCGGCCCACAGGCCGGCGCCAGGCTCGCCATGTGCCTGGCACCACATGCATTTCGGCTGGTCAACAGGCCGGCGGGGACGCCGGCGGTCCCGGAGAGGCTCATCAGCTGGTGCGCCGCTGATCGGCCCACAGGCCGGTGCCAGGCTCGCCATGTGCCTGGCACCGCATGCATTTCGGCCGGTCAACAGGCCGGCGGGGACGCCGGCGGTCCCGGGGAGGCTCATCAGCTGGTGCGCTGCTGATCGGCCCACAGGCTGAGTTGTTTTCGGCAGGCGTGTCAGTTTCATTGCGAACTCAACGCTGTGGGCTTAGGATATTTCCGGTTTCCAGTGAATTGAGATGATGATGACCCTGTCGATGAAAGAGAGGCGGATGAAGTTGGTGGGAGTGGCGGCGGCTTCGGCCATTCTCCTGGCCGGCGCACTTCCGGTTGGAGTGCATGGAAACGAATCAGGTCCTGATTTTGCGACGGCAATCCGTCCCCTGCTTTCAGAAAACTGTTTTCAGTGCCATGGTCCGGATGACAAGAAGCGCAAGGCGGGCCTCCGTCTCGACACGCGGGAAGGCGCGACCGCGGATCTGGGTGACTACGCCGCTGTGGTTCCCGGGGACCCGGACCGGAGTGAACTGATTCGCCGGATTACTTCCACTGACCCGGATGAGATGATGCCGCCGCCCGACAAGGGCGACCCGCTCCGGCCGGAGCAGATAGCTGCCATTCGATCATGGATTGAGTCCGGAGCGGAATGGGCGACTCACTGGGCCTTCACCAAACCGACCCGGCCATCGCTGCCCGCGGTGAATAATTCCGACTGGGTCTCCACTCCCATCGATTTTTTCACTCTGGCCAGGATGGAAGCGAACGGTTTGAGTCCGTCACCGGAGGCTGAGCCTCTCAAGTTACTGCGACGGCTGCACCTTGATATCACCGGCCTTCCTCCGACTCTGGCGGAGATCGAATCTTTTAAGGCCGATACCGGCGCCGGGGCATGGCAGCGGCGGGTTGAATCCCTGCTCCAGTCGCCGCATTACGGTGAAAGGTGGGGCCGACACTGGCTCGATGCCGCCCGCTATGCGGATTCGGACGGGTTTGAAAAAGACAAACCGCGGGATGTCTGGCTGTATCGCGAGTGGGTTATCCGGGCTCTCAATCAGGACCTTCCCTACGACCGGTTCGTCATCCACCAGATTGCCGGTGATCTGCTCCCGTCTCCGGACCAGGATCAGCGCGTGGCCACCGGATTTCTCCGCAACTCGATGATCAACGAGGAAGGCGGTATCGATCCCGAGCAGTTCCGGATGGACGCGATGTTTGACCGGATGGACGCCATTGGTAAAAGCATTCTCGGACTGACCATTCAGTGCGCCCAGTGCCACACCCACAAATACGATCCCCTCACCCACACGGAATACTACCGCCTGTTCGCTTTCATCAACGACTCTGCCGAAGGAAGCATGGTGGCCTATTCCCCCGCCGAACTGCAGCAGAAGTCGTCGGTCATGATGGAAATCCAGTCCATTGAGGAGGAGATCCGCCACCACCATCCCGACTGGGAAAAGCGGATGGCCGAATGGGAGCTGACAGTTTCCCGGGACCAGCCGGAATGGGATGTGGTGAGGCTTTTCAATGCGGGTGACAACTCTCAGCGCTACCATGAACTGGAGGACAGGTCGCTGCGGGCGGGCGGCTACGCCCCGACCTATTTCACCGCAACCTTCACCAACAGCGTGGATCACGCTGAACTCCGGTCAGTCCGTCTGGAGGCACTGACTGACCCGAACCTCCCAGCCGGCGGCCCTGGCCGCTCGGTTGACGGTCTTTTTGCCCTGTCTGAATTCAAGGTCAAAGCACGCAGCCTGGCGGATCCTTCAAAGGAACGATGGGTCACATTCACCAACGCCACCGCCGATTACAGTAACCCGGACCACCAGCTGGGAAGGCCCTACACCGACCGCGAGGGCAACTCAAGGGGCATCACCGGCAGCGTCGGGTATGCCCTCGACGGGAAAAATGACACCGGATGGGGCATTGACGCCGGTCCCGGAAGACGCAACCAGCCGCGCAGGGCCGTCTTCAACGCGGACAGCAATTTCGCCTATCCCGGTGGCACATTTCTTGAATTTCACCTGACTCAGTCGCAGGGCGGATGGAACAGCGATGACAACCAGAACCTCAATCTTGGGAGATTCCGGATCTCCGTCTCCGACGAAGCAGGAGCTGTCGCCGATCCGCTTCCAGCGAGGGTCAGGCAACTGCTGTCGATCCCTCCGGACCGCCGGACCCCATCGCAGCAACGGACAGTTTTCAGCCACTTCCGGACCACAGTTTCCGAATGGGAGGGCTACAATGACCGTATCGAAGCGGCTTGGAAGCGCCATCCCGAAGGCACCACCCAGCTGGTTCTCTCCAGCATGGACGCAGACAGGGACACCTACAGGCTCGAACGCGGGGACTTCCTCAAGCCCGCGGAGCGGGTCCGGCCCGGAGTCCCGGAGTTCCTGCATCCGCTGCCGGAAAAGGACAATTACAACCGTCTTGATTTTGCAGAGTGGCTGGTATCCCGGGATTCACCGACCACAGCCAGAGCCATCGTCAACAGAATATGGCAGTCCTATTTCGGCACCGGCATCGTGGCTACCAGCGAGGATCTGGGCAGCCAGTCCCAACCTCCGACTCATCCTCAGCTTCTCGACTGGCTCGCTGTCGAACTCATGGAAAATGACTGGCGTCTTAAACACATCCACCGCCTTATCGTCAATTCCTCAACCTACCGGCAGACATCACGCATCCGTCCGGAACTGATGGACAAAGACCCGTTGAACCAGTTTCTCGCAAGGAGTCCGCGCTTCCGGGTCGAAGGGGAGATCGTCCGGGATATCGCACTGGCCGCCAGCGGGCTGCTCGACCGGACAATCGGGGGGCCGAGCGTCTACCCGCCTGCCCCGGAGTTCCTATTCGTGCCCCCGGCAAGCTACGGCCCCAAGATCTGGGAGACCGACAACGGCGGCGACCGGTACCGCAGGGCCATTTATACATTCCGGTTCCGGTCGGTGCCCTATCCGATGCTGGAAGCCTTTGACGTGCCCAACGGCGATTTTTCATGTGTGCGCCGGTCGCGATCCAACACACCGCAGCAGGCACTGACCGCGCTCAATGAACCGGTGTTCATGGAATGCTCCCGGTCACTGGCACGGCTGGCACTTGATCTGGGAGGCGACCAGGATGCCGACAGGATCCGCTTTGCCTTCCGCAGATGCCTCACACGCGAACCGGATGCCGGAGAAATCGAAACGCTTCACCAGTTTCTGGAGGCGCAGCGCAGCCGCTTCCGTTCAGGACAACTCGATCCGATTGAGATTGCCGGTCCGCTGCCCGCCGCTGCCAGCGCACCGGTCAACCAGCCGGAAATTGTCGATCTCGCAGCCTATACCGCCCTCACACGGGTCCTCCTCAACCTCGATGAAACCATCACACGGGAATAACCGGGCATAAAAGTAAAAAGACATTTTCACCTCACACATCCGAAGAAGAATCCGTCCTCATTCCGCAGTCATCATGAAAAGCCCATTCAACTCATCACCGGCTCAGGCACCTCTGGACATCTCACGGCGGTGGTTCTTTCAGCAATGCGGCGTCGGCCTCGGCACCATCGCCCTTGCCGACCTCCTGACCCGCGAAGGCCGGGCTGCCAGCCAGGATTCCATATTGGAAAGAACCGCCCATTTCGCCCCGAAAGCCAAACGCGTGATTTTCCTTTTCATGGCGGGAGCCCCAAGTCAGCTGGAGCTTCTGGATCACAAGCCGAAACTGGCGGAGTTCGACGGCACCCTTCCCCCCGCCGAACTGCTGAAAGGCTACCGCGCCGCTTTCATCAACCCCAACTCCGCCCTGCTGGGACCGAAGTTCAGCTTCTCACGCCACGGACAGGCCGGAATTGAGGTATCCGAGCTGATGCCCCATCTCGCCGGTGTGATTGACGACGTGTGCGTGATCAGGGGCATGCACACCGACGCCTTCAACCACGCACCCGGACAGATCATGATGAACACCGGATCGCAGATGTTCGGAAGACCCAGCATTGGAGCATGGGTCACCTATGGACTTGGCAGCGAAACTTCCAACCTCCCGGGATTCGTCGTCTTCAGCTCGGGATCCAAGGGCCCCAGCGGCGGCAATTCAAACTGGGGAAGCGGATTCCTGCCCACCCGCTATCAGGGGGTCCAGCTCCGCGGCGGACAGGAGCCTGTGCTCTTCCTCAACAACCCCAAGGGCATCGACCGCAGGCTGCAGAAGGACACCCTCGACACCATCAACCGCCTCAACAGCCACAGGCTGGATATCGTCGGCGATCCCGAAATCGCCACCCGCATCAGTTCCTATGAAATGGCCTTCCGGATGCAGGCACACGCCCCCGAGGTCATGGACATCTCCCGCGAACCACAGCATATTCTCGACCTGTATGGCGCCAAACCCGGCGAATCATCCTTCGCCAATAACTGCGTTCTCGCAAGAAGACTGGTCGAACGCGGCGTCCGGTTCGTCGAGTTGTTCCACGAAGCATGGGACCAGCACGGCGGTCTGGTCTCCGGACTTAAGACTAACTGCAGAGACACGGATCAGGCCGCAGCCGCACTCATCACCGACCTCAAACAGCGCGGGATGCTCGATGAAACGCTCGTCATCTGGGGCGGGGAATTCGGACGCACCCCCATGGTCCAGGGCGGAAATGACGGACGCGACCACCACCCCAATGCCTTCACCATGTGGCTCGCCGGAGGCGGCATCAAGGGCGGCATCACCCACGGCGAATCAGATGAACTGGGCTTCAATGTCGCCAGGGACCCGGTCCACGTCCACGACCTCCACGCCACGGTCCTCCACCTGCTCGGCTTTGACCATACCCGACTCACTTACCGCTTCCAGGGCCGGGATTTCCGCCTCACAGATGTCCACGGCAATATCGTAAATCCCATCCTCGCGTGAGGAAAATCACCGGCGGCTCTGCCGGAACAGGCCGCAGGCATGGTGCAGGACTCCTCGGCACCCCGCACGTGTCCGGCACCATGCCCTCAGATTAATTAAATCACGCCCCTATACCTCGCGGACACGCCCCCAGTAAACATCCAGCCTCTTGGTCAGGTAGGCCTGAATCGCCCGCAGCAGCACCACCCTCTCCCGGGACTGACCAGCACGAACCACATCCTTCAAAGTCATCCCCGGCTCAATCTCAAAGCTGCCCTGGGCAATAATCGGGCCCTCATCCAGATGCATGCTGACAAAATGGGCAGTGACGCCGGCGATTTTAACGCCATGCTCATACGCCTGCCTGTATGCCTGCGGCCCCGGGAAGCTCGGCAGCAGCGAGGGATGGATGTTGATGATCTTGTTTTTATGGCGCCAGGTGAAGGCCGGGGAAAGAATTTTCATGAATCTGGCGAGGACGATAAAATCGGCATTGGCGTCATCGACGATCTGGAGTGCGCGGGCTTCGGCGGCCATGCGGTCATCCCATGGGACGAAGTGGAACGGGATACCGAACTGATCGGCGAGCGGCTTGAGGGACTGGTGGTTGCTGAGGATGAGGACGGGGTCGGCTTCCAGCCTGCGGTCGTGGACGGCCTGGAGGATTTCTTCGAGACAATGGGCTTCTTTTGACACAAAAACGGCCATTTTCTGCCTTGAACCCGGTGGGACGTGACGGAGGCGGATTTCCATTCCCAGTTCGGTGGCGAGGCCATCCAGTTGGGACTGAAGGCTTTGCAACTGGAGGCTTTGGGGGTCCCAGCTGGCCTGGATGGTCATGCTGAATTCGCCCCGGGTGACCTGTTCCTCCAGCGCCTCGATATTGGCCTGATGCTGGAAGAGCAGCTGGGTGACGGCGGCGATCACACCGCTTTTATCCCGCCCGATGACAGAAATTGTTGCATAATGTCTTTCCATATTAGCCGAAAAGTAAATAGCAGCGATTTTCGTAAATCACTGAAAATTTGAAACTTATTTTACTTTCGCTTGTAGAGAAAGTTTGAGATTAAGGAACGCATTTTAGATGGCGATAGCGTCGATACAGCAGGTATTTCAGACGGCGGGTCTGGCGGATTCGAACCAGTTTGGTGAGTGGCGGAGGCGATGGCGGGTTGCGACGGAGAGTGGGTCGGAGGAGACGCTGCTTGAATTTTTCCGCCGCGAGCGCGGCATATCCGAAGAGCAGTTCAAGCGGCGCCTTGCGGAGGCGATGGGCGTTCCCTTTCTGGCACTGGCCGACCTGGAGGGATCCCATGAGGCGCGACTGAAACTGTCCACCAAGGTTGCGTTTCAGTATTCGGTCATTCCTGTGGCCATGCAGGAAGGTGCGCTTCTTGTGGCACTGGGCGATCCATTTGACGGGAATGTGCTGAGTGCGGTGCGCTACGATGCCGGATGTCCTATCAAGATCGGACTTGCCACCTCTGAGGATATCGAGAAGGCACTGAAAAAATATTACGGTGTCGGGGCGGAGACCCTTGACGAGATGGAGGAATCCGCCTCCGAAGAGGATGGGGATATCGACCTGGTTCTGCAATCCGACCGGGAAATCAGTGAATCGGATCAGGATGCGAGTGTTATCAAGTTCGTGAACCAGATTATCTGGGAAGCCTTTCGGGAACGGGCGACGGACATACATTTTGAACCGGCGGAGGATGAACTGCGGATTCGTTACCGGATCGACGGCATACTGCATCAGACGCCGATGCCGCCGCAGCTGAAGAAATTCCAGTCGGCGATCATTTCCCGCATCAAGGTGATGTCGGGGATGAAGATAGACGAGAAGCGTCTGCCTCAGGACGGCCGTATCAACGTCCGGATTCAGGGCGAGGAGATAGATATCCGTGTTTCGACGGTCCCGACTGTATGGGGTGAGAGTGTTTCGCTGCGACTGCTGACCCGTGGGAAGATCTTCTTCGAGCTGGACAAGCTGGGATTCAGCCCGCACGAGGAGGAGCAGCTGCGGGAGATCATCCTCAAGCCGCACGGCATCGTCCTGGTGACCGGACCGACCGGATCGGGCAAATCCACTTCACTCTACGCCTTTCTCAGCACCATCAATTCGGTGGAAAAACGCATCATCACCATCGAGGAACCGGTGGAATATGAATTGAAGGGCATCAACCAGATCGCCGTGCGTTCAGATATCGGCCTCACATTCGCCATCGGCCTCCGGCATATCCTCCGACAGGATCCGAATGTGGTGATGGTCGGGGAGATCCGCGACCTTGAAACCGCCGAGATTGCCATCCGTGCCTCCCTGACCGGACACCTGGTGTTCAGCACCCTGCACACCAACGACGCCCCGAGCGCGTTCACCCGACTGATTGACATGGGCATCGAGCCGTTTCTGGTCGCCTCCTCCGTCGAGGCAGTGATGGCCCAGCGACTTGTCCGAACAATCTGCCCCCACTGCAAGACCGAACAGGAGTTCAAACCCGAATACCTTCGCAAGGTCGGCTTCCCTGAGGAACACATAGGTAAATCCCCCATCTTCCACGGTACCGGCTGCGAACAATGCCGGGGTCTCGGCTACCAGGGCCGGACCGGAATTCATGAAATTCTCATCCTCAATGAGCCAATCCGCAATCTGATCCTGAGCCGGTCATCGGCCAGCACTATCGCCCATCTTGCCATGGACCAGGGGATGAAATCCCTCCGCTACGACGGATGGCGCAAGGTTCTCAAAGGCGAAACCACCATCGAAGAAGTGATCCGCGTCACCCAGACCGAGGAACATCTCGGACTTCTGGAAGAAGCGTAAGTCCCCGCACCACCATCCCATGGCCACCACCCGAAGCAGGAATTACCCACTCTGCAACATTGTCTACCGCGATAATGATTCAATCCTGCTGAAGTCCTATTCAACCCGGGGGAAGTCCGCATCACGGATCCGGGAAATCATCGCCGCCGAAAACGAAGCCTTCCCGAAAATCCGCTATGACAAGACATGGCGGGACTCCTTTTCGCCCAAGCTCAATGTCGCGCTGATTCCGTCGTCGGAAGTCTTTTTCCGCATTCTCAATCTTCCGACCACCGACGTTTCGGAGATCCCGGACATGATAGAGCTGCAGCTCGAACACATCAGTCCCCTGCCCATCAATCAGATTTTCTGGACCTATGAGCTGTTGCCGGGGCTGAATTCCGGTGCCACGACCACCACCAACACTCTCGTCTGCATCGTTGAACAGAAAGCGGTCTACAACCTCGCCTCCGATCTCGAATCCCGGCACTTCTACCCGGACCGCATCGCGCCGGACAACCTCATCCACTTCACCGGCCCACCACGCCGCAGAGATCTGCTGCGGATCATCACCTCCAATGTCGCCTCGCGATTCGAATGCCTGATCCAGTGGTGGGTCGATGGCGAGCTGCACAACATCTCGCAGATTCAGGAAGAATCGATGGAGAAGATGATTGCCCAGGTTGAACAGGAGATTCGCCAGACCTACTGGGCCGGTCAGATGGAAGGATGGGTGGATGAACTGCCGCCGCTCCAGATCGAATGTCCCACCGAACAGCATGCCCAATGGAATGCCCTCAAGGAGGCTCTCGATGTCAGCTCGATGAGCCTTCAGGAAACCGACAGCACCGAGGAACTGGATTCACGACTGGCGGGACTCTACGCCCGTGGAGACATCCGCTGTGATTTCCAGCCCGGGGATTTGAAAAAGTCCTACCAGAGCCGTCAGTTTGACAGTCAGTGGATGTCGGCACTGGGGGCTGTTGCGGTGCTTTATCTGATTGGTCTTGCCGGGTATTTCCTGCTGCTCAATCGCGCCCAGGCGGAATTCCGCGGCGTCAGGAGCAACATAAGTGCCATCAGCGGTGTCTATACCAATGCTCTCAAGCTCGATGAACAGATCCGCATCACCCAGAACCAGCTCGATCTGCGTTACGCCGCTCTTGATTCATGGAAAGCGGTTGTGGAGGTTCTGCCGGAGGAATTGAACTTCCGGCAGTTCAAGTTCTCCAAAGGCGAGTCCCTTCTGATCAGCGGGCAGGGGCCATACGGGAAAAACTCACTGGTCAACACTTACGTCGATGCCCTTGGCAAACTCAGAGACGAGGATGGCAAGCCCCTGTTCACCGACGTCCAGGCCAAACCCATCCAGAACGCCCGCGGTGCCATGAACTGGTCCATCGAGGCGATGCTTCCCGAATGACCCCCGCTGCTCCCGGCCAAAAGCACTTATCGAAACGCGCTCATGAATGACTTTTTTGACAAACTGAACCTCAAACCGGAAGAAAGACGGCTTGCCGTGCTCTTCATGGCTGTGGCGTTTGTTTTTGTGAACTACATGTATGTCTTCCCGAGGTTCAAGGAACTCAGGGAAACACAGCAGGAAATACAGGTCGCCGAAAACACCTTTGCCAAATACCGGCTGAAAACCAATTCCATCCCCGAGCTGCAGCTCTCGCTGGAGGAGCTGAGCCGCCAGGCCGGCCCGCCCATCGAGGACACTCCGGGCCAGCGGCGCACTTTCGTGACCACCGTGAACCGCATGGCCAGCAAATACGGCATCAACCTCCGAACCCAGGGGCAGATCCGCGAAGTGCTGCCGCCCCCAGGGCAGACCAACAGCTTTTTTACCGAACTGGAAATCCCCATCATCGTCACCTCCACCGAGGAGCAGATGGTGAATTTTCTTTATTCACTGGGAAAGGAGGATTCGCTGATACGGGTCCGGTCTCTGACCCTCAGTCCATCCCGCGAAGGCGGGCTGCTGCTCGATGGAAATGTGAATCTGGTAGCCAGCTACCTGAAATCCCAGTCCCGGAAAAAGTCCACGGATGACAACTGATCTGATCGCAGATGATCGCAACCAGGAGAATTTTTGAAGTGAAGAAAAGACTTACCAACGCAGTATGGATTTTCGCGGCCGCGGTATTTCTGTGCGCCCCGACCCAGGCACAGGCACAGGAATCCTCGGCTGTTCCGGATTCGGCATCCCCGGAGGAACTGGAACAGGCCAGACAGACTCTGAATGCCAGAATGCGCGAAGCCATGCAGAGGAGGATGCAGGCCGCGCAGCAGACGGCAGAGGAACTGTCCAGTGCGGAGAGCACTCCTTCCACACCGACCCCGTCCACTCCTCCACCAAGGCAGGCGCCGGCGGAAGACAGTGATGCCCCGACCCCGTCCAAACGACCGCTGCCCAGCAGGACCATCAAGGTCGGAGGTGGATCGACCATGAATCTCCGCGAACTCATCCAGTCTGCCAATCAGAACCAGGGTGAGAATCAGGGCGCGCAGAATCAGACGCCACAGAATACCGGTCAGCCGGGGGCACCACAGGCACAGGGCGTCAACCAGATCAACCAGCCACAGAACAATCAGCCGGGAGCACCCGGACAGAATGTCTTCGGCCAGCAGGGACCGCAGGGGCAGCCCGCCCCCGGAGCCCTCAACCCGCCACAACAGGATTCAGAACAGCTCTACGAGATGGTCCCCAACGGCGAGGCCAATCCTTTCGATCTGGTGGAAGTGCTGGCCCGCTACGCGATGATTTCCGGCCGGCAGCCGATCCGCCGCGCCAGCGTTAACAATGACCCGCAGATTTATATCAATTTCCGCGATCTGACCGCCCGCGAAGCCATGAACTACATCGAGGCGGCGCTGGCTCTCAACGGCATTTCCATCCTGCATGTCGGAGAAAAGTTCTTCCAGGTGATCGAAACCACCGAGGCCTCCAAGGTTGGTCAACCCATGGAGGAGCGCGAAAAAAATGATTACAACCGTCTGGGGTCCTTCACACAGCGTGCGGTGCAGCTGGAGTTCATCCCCACCGACGTCGCCAAGCAGGTTCTCGACCCGCTGGCCTCCCCCGGCAATGACGGCGCCGTCATGGAAATCCCCACCAACAACCTGCTCATTCTCAGCGACTACGAACCCAACGTGAAGCAGATGCTGGAGATGGTCGAGGAGATTGACGTGGAGGTGCCGCTTGAAGTCGAACTGGAACTGATCCCGATCCGCTACGCACTGGCGGAGGACATCGCCCAGGTTCTAGGGACCCTCACTCCCAGTGGAGCGGTTTCCACCGGCTCAGGCTCGCGGTCATCGCGGTTCGGCAGCAACCGGTCCTCGCGCTTCGGCGGCAATAACAACGCCCTCAACAACGCCCAGCCACAGGCCGGAGGAGCCAACGCCACTCAGAACCGCAGCGCATTCCAGAACCGCCTGCAGAATATCGTCAACCGCGCCGCCTCAGGCGATTTCCAGATCCTCGGCGACACCAAAATCATCCCGGATGAACGCACCAACTCGATCCTGGTCTTTGCCAACAAGACCGACCTCCGCATGATCAAGCAGATCATCGAGAAACTCGATGTGGTGCAGGCTCAGGTGCTCATTGAAGCGGTTGTCATGGAAGTGGCCATCGGCGAGAACGAGGACATTGGTGTCAGCATCCTCAACCGCAATCCCAACGGCACCGGCGGGTCCATCACGGATCCCGGGCTGAGCGACACCTTTCTCGGCCCCGGTCAGTTTGCCAGCGACGGGGCGGCCATTCCCGGACTGCCCAGCGGTTTCAGCTATTTCTCCTCCATCGGCTCCGACATCAATGTCGCTGTGAGAGCCCTTGCATCAGACCGCCGGGCCACAGTGCTGCAGCGTCCGCGCATCCAGACCTTTCACGCCCGTGAAGCATCCATCATCGTCGGTGAAAGACGTCCGTTCGTCGGAGGCACCTTCTTCGGCTTCGGTGGGAACGGCAGCAACACTCAGATCAACTACGAGGAGATCAGCGTGGAACTCAATGTCCTGCCACTCATCAACCAGGAAGGACTGGTGGTGCTCGAGGTTCAGCAGATTGTCAAGGACCTCAACGGATTTGAAACCATCGACGGCAACCGGGTTCCGGTGGTCGCCAGCCGCGAAGCCACCGCTTCCGTGGCCGTCCAGGACGGACAGACCATCATACTCGGCGGGATGATCACCACCAACAAAAGCGTCTCACACTCCGGTGTTCCGGTCATGAAGGACATTCCCGTCCTTGGCAACCTCTTCCGTTCCAAAACCGAGACAGAGAACCAGGTCGAGCTGGTGGTCCTCATCAAACCCACCGTGCTTCCCACTCCCGAGATCGCCAAGGACGTGGCGGCCGACGAACTCGACCGGCTCATCGCCACCAAACAGGCACAGCTCGACATCCAGCGCTCCCGCGAACGCATGGCCGATAAATTCGAATATGAGAAGTCCCGCGAAGAACGCCGCATGGAACGCCGCGGTTCACGGGCACCTTTCGACAACTACCCCATCCCCGATTCGGAGTAATAAAAAGCCCGCAATCTGAAAGTGCCACAGCCACCACCGTCCGCTCATCAGCCTCCGGGCCTGTGGACAGGCCGGCGGGGACGCCGGCGATCCCGGAGGGAGCCAATCGGGAACATCCATTTCTCACCCAATCTTCACACGATCCCGGCGGGATCGAGGATTCGTAGCCGGTGGTTGAGCGAGGCAGGACTGGTGCCTGGCACCAGCAGCCATCGTGAGGCTCGTGATGTATCTGGCACCGTCGGGCTTACCCGGGCCAGTGAACAGGCCGGCGGGGACGCCGGCGATCCCGGAGGGAGCCAATCGGGAACATCCATTTCTCACCCAATCTTCACACGATCCCGGCGGGGTCGAGGATTCGTAGCCGGTGGTTGAGCGAGGCAGGACTGGTGCCTGGCACCAGCAGCCATCGTGAGGCTCGTGATGTATCTGGCACCGTCGGGCTTATTCAATTCAGGGCATCCCGAGGCTTTCTATGAACCGGATGATGCCGCCGGCGATCTCATCGGTTGTGCCCGGGGAACGCAGGTCCCCGGCAATGACGTGATGTGACGGATCCGTGTCCGAATCGACGACCATCTCAACTCTGGACGGACTGGCGAAGGACCGGAAGATCTCCAGACTCCTGCCGTGGTCGACGACGGAATCTTCAGGGTTGTAAATCATCATGGCCGGCATGGTGATTTTTGAGAAATCGAGGCTGGCGCAGACCTCAACTGCCGCCATGAGGGTTCCGACTGCCCGGGTCGGAAATGGCGACGACCAGTGTCGCGACTGTTCCTCAGTGTCAAATTCCCAGTGCTGCATTGGTCCGGCGATGACATCGCCAAGCTGCAGTCCCCATGGCATGGTCAGGATCTTTGTGCGCTGGTCGCGTGGCTGGAAATTCGGGGAAAGAAGCACGAGCGCATGGACGGGCGGGCATGACGGATGAGTTGCCGCGATTGTCGCGAGGGTCGCGCCGTTGGAACAGGCGATGATAACAGTCTGTTCACCGATGATCCCTCCGATTGCCGCGGCCTCGATGGCGCTGCCCACCCAATCCTTCAATGTCACCATGGCGAGGCGGGAACTGTCCAGCCCATGGCCGGGAAACCGGTGCAGGTAGGCATTGGCACCCAGCCGCTGAGCCACGGTTTCAGTCAGTGGAGAAGTCTCCATCCGGGTTGCCGTGAAGCCGTGCAGATAGACCAGACTCAACGGTGTCCTCTCCCCGCGCTGACCGTCCCATACAATCATTCGGCGTGCCCCGGGCCTGACACCGCCGATCCTCGACTCCTCCTGATCAAGATACTCCCCGATCGTGTCAATTCCCGGGAGGTCTCCTCCAGTCGATCCCGCCACCGGGATGTCTGTCGAGACTCTCGGACCAAGCATCACACCGACGGACACCGCCGCCACTCCGGCGACAAGCACCAGCACTCCGGGGCTCAATTTTCTTATTGGTTTCTCTTCCATTCGCCCGGCTCAATTGACTCTGCACAGTCGTTCACTCCCGTCAACGGTATACGACGGAGACTGTGGTGCCTTCGGCGGTTTTCCCGGGCGGAACAGCCGTCCGACGGCCACCGGGCCAGAGCACTTCAATACCGGCAATATCCCGGGCGGATCCGACCAGAGGCGAAACGGCCGACTGGGAGAAGAAGCCGCCGCCGGCCACAACCGGGATTGCACAGCGACGCCCATCCTCCCTGCTGATCAACACAGTGGCACCAAGCCCGTCGGGGTTGGAAGGCGGGCCTTCAAGCCGGATCCTGATTCCCGGTCTGGCGGCGGTGTTCGCGTTGAGGAACAGCCGGGTTTCCGCAGCATTCTGGGCCACGACCAGATCGGGCCGGAAGTCGTTATTGAAATCCCCGGTGGCAGCACCGCGCTGCTCGCCATAAATCCTGACACCGGTAAATGCATCCGGCAGGTGCTCGAAGACACCGCTGCCATCCCCCTTGAGGATCAATCCGGTTCCGGCATCGAGTTTCGGCGCATCCTCCTGCTGCGGGAAAAAATTCTGGGCCATGAAGAGATCCGTGCTGCCGTCCCCGTCCCAGTCGGCTGGAACAATTCCGAAAGCCGGGGAAAACTGGGCATGGTCGGGCAGCGGTTTTTTGACCAGCCTTCCGCCACCGTCATTGATGAAGACGCAGGAGCGCAATTCCGTCGCCTCAAGGTGTTCGAACTGATTCCAGCGGGTGCGGTAAATTTCGGGAATGGTCGACATCCCGTAGGCACGGTGCGATGGAACAGTTTTCTGCAGTTCCGGAAATACTTTTGAGGTCATCATGCGGTCGCGGTAGGGAAGCAGATCGCCGGTGGACGGTTCACGGTAGGCTTCCACCAGAGGAACGCCGCCCGCCTGCAGACTGGAAATAAAGTAAAGGTGCATGGGTTTCATGCCCTCACTGGAATAGTAATCATTGAGCCCCCAGTTGCCGGCAATGATATCGGTCCATCCGTCATTGTTGACATCGGCAGCGGCAACGGACTGCCATAAGCCCGGTTCCACACTCGTGCCCCACTTCTCAGTAAGGTCCGTGAGACTGGCGTCCCTGAAGCTGAAAACCTTTATCGGCCCCCACTCGCAGGCGATGATAATTTCCGGCACACCGTCGAGATCGAGGTCGGCGGCGGTTGCACCGCGGGGCAGGCCGGTCAAAGGCAGCGGGACGGCAGAACGGAACTCCCCGTCCTCATTGACCAGAAGACGGGACGGACTGGCCATGGGATAGGCCCCGCCGCTGACTGTGCCGGCAGCAACAAGGTCCACATCGCCATCGCCGTCGAAGTCCGCCGCACAAAGTGCACCCGCAGCATCAGCTGAAATATCCGACAGGCCCCGCATGGCGGAATCACCATCCGGATGCACATGAATTCCTCCACCGGATCCGGAGTCCTCATAGGCTGCCTGACCTGCAGCCAGATGAGGGACTTTCATTGCCGCATCCGTCCTGAAAGCCACGATTCCGAGAATATCGTCCTTCAGGGAAGCACCGATCTCACGGCTTTTCGATCTGGTGAGTCCATTGCCTGTGTTGACCGTCTCGTGGATGGAAACCCTGCCTCCACGTCCATCCCCAATGGCGATGTCATCCAGTCCGTCGCTGTTGAAATCGGCCACGGCCACACCGGGACCACTCTGGCTGAACTTTCTGGGGAGCAGAGGCTGCCGACTGAAATCATCAAAAAGAATTTCGTCGTGGCTGTGCCCGAGCAGATCCGATCGGTCTTCGAACATCGGCCGGGAGGCATCTGATGGGCCGGAAAGGGATGATCCGCCCTGGCTGCTCACGGCACCATCCGCACTGATCAGATACATGTGATTGGCCTTGAGTCCGCCCAGTTCGGTTTCAGACCCGTCACGCCATTCGACCACCACGGTGTGATCCGCCCCGGGTGTCGCGGCAAACACACGCAGGTAATCATCTCCGGAGACATAGCGCCCGCCGGCCATCATCTCCTGGGACTGAATCACCGGACCGCCTTTAAGAATAATCCGGGCACCGACGCCACGGGTATTCGGCGACCTGCCGGCAAGACGTATTGCAATGCGTGGGGCGTCGCCGATATTCTCGTAAAGAAGTGCCTGTCCGTTGGTGACACTGATGGCAATGTCGGGATCACCGTCATTGTCGAGATCGCCGGTGGCCATACCGTTGGAGACTTCAGTGCTGTTGAAACCCCAGTCCTGTCCCTGCTCTCCGAAGCGGAGGTTCCGCAGGTTGCGGAACGCATAGTTCGGGGAATCGAGCCGCGGATATGTCAGGATGGCGCGGCGCTGTTCGGTGAGGGATGCACCGACTGTCTGTTCAATCCGCTCCTCCGAGTCCATGTCATCCACATCGTACATGAAGCCATTGGTGATCAGGAGATCCTCCCAGCCATCGAGATCCACGTCGATGAAGACAGGCGACCACGACCAGCCCGAGGCCGAAAGATTTGAGAAATTGGCTATCTCGGCAAATGACCCGTCACCGCGGTTGAGGTAGAAATTATTCCGGCGCACCTGATCCCTGACATTGAAAGCGCCCAGTGTCGGAGGCCTTGGCGGCATGGTGCCGCGCTGTGTCATACGCTGGAGATGGCGTCGACTGAGCATGTCCACCACAATGAAATCATCGTCGCCATCGCGGTCGATATCCGCAAAATCCGCGCCCATGGAGAAGAAGGGGGTCTTACGGAACTGGAGCGGGTCGATTTCCGTGAGGATTCCTCTGCCGTCATTGAGAAAGAACCGGTCGGGAGTGAAGGCGTCATTGCAGATGTAGAGGTCCGGAGCACGGTCACCATTGAGATCGCGGAAGGCCACGCACAGTCCCTGGTCCAGGGGCGGATTCCGATGGACCTCCCCCTTTTCATTCCGGAACCGTCCGCTGGAAATCGGCTCCTCGATAAACCCGCCCTGGCCGTCATTGAGGTAGAAGTAGTCGGCCTCCCCCAGTTCATACATCTTGCCGGCGATGATTTTGATGCGGTCGGCAAAACGCCCGCGCACCACAGGCTGCCCGTTGCGGTAGGTGACCCGCACCAGTCCGCCACTGCGAACAAGGGACTGCGCCCCGAAATTGGTGGTGTACAGATCGAGGTCGCCGTCACCGTCCACATCCCCCAAAGCCATGCTGGTGCTGCCCTGTTCATTCCGCATTCCGGGAAAATCCGTCCGCACCGTGAAGGTCCCGTTGCCGTTGTTGCGGTAATGGATATTGGGGTTCCCCATGGTGGTCACCAGTAGATCGAGATCGCCATCCCCGTCAGTATCGGCAAAGGCGGCCCCCGTCGCATTCATTCCTTCCATGCCGACGCCGGCTGAATCGGTGACATCCTCAAACTTCCAGTCCCCCAGATTCCGGTAAAGGGCATTGCCCTCGTTGAGGTTGGTGAAAAAGAGGTCGCAGAGCCCGTCGCCATCGAAATCGCCCATGGCCACTCCAGAGCCATTGAGCAGATTCTGATTCACCATGAGTTTGATGTCGGTCAGCACATTGGTGAACAACACTCCGGTGCTCTGACCGGTGCGGAGACTGAATCCCGCCCGCGATCCGCCACCAGCGGAGGACAACGGCAGGGTGGTCATCCTGTGCCCCGCTCCGTCCGGGCCGAATGGCTGCCATTCAACCGCCGGTAAAACCAGGCCCATGCCGGTCAGCCACAATACCAAAGCCGCCCGGATAACCTTCCGGCGGATCAATCCGCCGGTCAGCACCTTCCCTGTCCACCGGAAGTGAACTGATTTCCTCATCTTCAACATGGTTTACTGCTTTGAACCTGCACTCTAACCAATTCACGGCCAGCGAAAAATCCTATTCCTGCGGCCCGTGGCAGATTGCTGCGGTATGAATAACTCCAGCAGATGCCACCAGCCAAATTTCCAGCGCTTCCGCATTTGTTATTGCGCCCGAAGAGGTGCCAGGCTCCTGCGTGCCTGGCACCTCAACCAGAGCCCCGGATAACTCCAGCAGGTGCCCGGCAAGGATGTGACATCCCAGCTCATGCTCATTGAGCTTCAGTCGCCCCTTCAGGGCTTGATGTTCGTCTTGTGGCCTTTCCCGGGGCGACTGAAGCTCAATGAGCATGAGCTGGGA
>JAUIAG010000085.1 GCA_030425355.1 Verrucomicrobiia bacterium | reverse complement strand
GGCTGTGGAGGCTGGTAATTCCACTGGATTCCCATGACTGCGGAACCTCAATCACATGGCGGGTGACCGCCGGGCTCTCAAAGCCGCTGCCCTCCCGGGCGCATGCATTCGGGAATTGTATAACCAGAAGAAGCAGAGCTGTCATGCATGGCAGTGCAACGCCTTTCCATGGGTGAAAAATGGCCGGGAAATATCTGAATAATGTCATGGGGCAGAAGGGTTGACCGGGGGCCACCTGGATAGTGCAGGAAAAACCGGGGAAAGGATCTCCCTGAATCAGTTTCCGGCGGCGGCCCATGTGACGGCGTTGAGGATGAGTTTTCTGAAGACTGGATTGCGGAAATCATCCGGATTGCCGAGTGAGGTGTAGAAGACCCGTCCGCCGGTTTTTGGGGAGGTCCACGCGACCGGTTCAGTGCGGGCCGGGTCATCATCGATACTTCCTGTCATGAGAATGCTCACCCCGTTTTCAGGAAGGCGGTTTCTGTAGAGGTGGGAGGTGCTGACAAATGAGTCCCCGGGGAGATCCCTGAGGATCGGATGGGATTTCCAGAAGGAGACCGTGCGGATTTCTGTTGGCGGATCTTCGGGGGGTTTGTTGCTGTAATGGCCCTCGTAATCCATGCCGAAGACATCCCTGTCGAATTCATCCCAGCGGACCTGGTTTTCCCTGGCCGGTTCCCGTCCAAAGGCGTGACTGGCTGTCCGAATGCCGATGACTGCGCCACCGCGATCAATAAAATTACGGAGAGCCTGCATCTGGCCCATCGGTGGAGTCCGGCGCCGCACGCTGATGAAGAGCACATCCGCCTGCTCAAGGGCTCCGACCAGACCTGGAAAATCATTTGGATCATCCTGGTTGACGTGTATGAAAAGGCAGTCAAAACCGGCGGGAATAAGCACTTCACGGGCGTATTGAGGCAGGGTCTCCGCGGTGTCGTATTCTTTTTCTCCAATCATGAATACCACTCCGGGTTTTCTGTCGGCGCCGGCCTGAAGGCTGATCGACATCAACAGTGCACCAAGAATACTCAACAGGAGAAAGTTCATTTGCCGACGGCCGTCAATAATGATGTGACTCTGGGATCTCATAAGCAGGACAGTGAAGTACCTATCTTCCGGGGTGACACGACTATCACTGAATCGTGGTTTCGAAGCAAGCATGGAGCACGCCCGAACAGGCGGACGATCCCGCATTTTCCTTATCGCCTTGCAGGGATGACCGGATTATGGTCGGTGGAGTTTTTATCTCAAATTGATCGATGGTCATACTTTGCATAGCAGTCATGGTGCTGATAGTGGCGAGCGGGATTCTGGCGGGCATTGAGGCTGCGCTTTTCTCCATCAGTCCGATCAAGGTCGGTGAGCTTGCGGCCGGTGGCAGCCCCGGCAGCCTCGTGCTGCAGAAAATCAAGGGAAGCCTCAAAAAGCCCATAGCCGCCCTCGTGATCCTCACCAATTTCGTCAATATCGTCGGCAGTATTTTTGTCGGTGGAATGGCCGGCGACTATTTCGGATCCCAGTGGGTGGGAGTCTTCTCGGGAGTGCTGACCTTTCTCATCATTATCTTTGCCGAAATCATTCCCAAGAACCTCGGTGAATACCACTGCGAGAAAGTGGCGCTGTTGACTGCCATCCCGGTGGACATCGTGACGCGCCTGTTCACGCCGCTCATATGGCTGCTGGAGAAGATCACTCAACCCTTCCTTCCCAAGGGCCAGAGTGGATTTTCCACCAACGAGAATGAGATACGGATGCTGGTCAAGATGGGCCATCGTCAGGGATCCATTGCCCGACAGGAGCATGAACTCATCCTGCGTGCCTTCGAACTCGACGACACCCAGGCCGCCTCGATTGCCACACCAAGGACTGCAATGACCTACCTGCGGGGCAACAGCACACTCGAGGAGTCCAGAGATCAGATCGCGGGTTCACAGCACACCCGAATCATCGTCGTTGGCGAAACCCTTGACCATGTCATCGGGTTCGCGCGCAAGGACCACCTCCTCCTCAGCCTCCTCGAAGGACTGGGCGGCAAACAGGTTGAGTCCTTTGCGATGCCCATTCTTTTCTTCCAGGCGAATTCTCCTGCGAGCGTTCTTCTCTCGAGGTTTCAGAAGTCCCGACAACACATCGGGATTGTTAAAGACGAGTTTGGAGGAGTGGTGGGAGTTGTGACACTGGAGGACGTCCTCGAAATTCTTGCGGGAGAAATTGTGGATGAGAATGATGTTGCGATTGATCTGAGAGAGTTTGCCCGTTCCCGAAATGCCGGGCAGGAATCAGACCAGCCCGGATAAGGCGGCCGCGCACACCCGGCTGTGGATGATGACACAGTCTGCGCGGGGCATCCCACTGATATTGAATCAATCGGTGCGATCACCCTGCCCAAGTGCTTCGAGACCGGACTGGATCACCTGAAGAACCTCGGTGTCCAAAGCTTCATTGACTCCCAGCAGTCCCCTTACGACCTTCTCCGCCCAGACGAAGTATTCGTACTGACGCTGTTTTGACCACTCGGCGGGCGGATCATCCAGCATGGAGCGGAGGTTGCAGGTCTTGTCGGCAATTTTGATCATTTTTGCTCCGGATGATTTGCCTGGAGCTGTCACTATCTGGAGGCGCTTGCGCTCGGATTTTGGCAGGGATTTGTCATCGGTGCATTCGCACACCAGTCCGGCTACACGCTCGCCGAAAAGCTCCATGATGTCCTCCCTCTCCGTCGCGGTGTCTTCAATAGTGTCATGGAGCAGCGCCGCGATCAGAATTTCCTCATCGTCGACTTTTCCAACCGAAGAGAGATGCTGAGCCACCTCGAGCGGATGGTTGATATACGGAGTTGCCAGTGCGTTTTTTCTTCGCTGCTGACTGTGACAATGGGCGGCAAAGACGGCTGCCTGAAGAATGCGGTTCATCAAAATGGTCTGGGTTGAATTAACATTGAAGGCATCCTGGATGACACCCCACACACCGACAATCAGGAGCCACGGACTGGTATAATCACGGCGGTAACGGGACCGGGATTACTCCATGGGGAATTCCGGGTCCGGATCAGGTTCCCATGTGCCGTCGGCAACAAGAGAAACGATTTTGCGGGAAAGTGTTTCGGCCAGCATGGGAGCCACAACCTGATCGGCCCGGTTGAGATCTCCCTGGTTCCGAATGACTGTCCGCGCCGTGATCACCTCGTCATGCACGACATCGCGGGAGTTTCGCTGCAGGACACGGACGTGGCACACAAGTGTCAGCCGGAGATCACGGCTTGCCTCGATCCGGCTCGGGTTCAGTGATATCGCCTCGCGATTCACATCGAGGATCTCGCCGGTGATCACCAGGTTTCCTTCACCGTGAGTTTCCAGAGCGTATGTGCCGTCATTCTGTATTTCGCGGCGGAGGGCGGTCATGATGTCATCCACAAGCCCCGGCTCCGGAGAACGGTTCACAAAATACTGGACGCTGACGGAGCGGCTGCCTGCCTCCATCCCGTTACTTGGACCGAGCCGGTAACCGGCACAGGAACAGAAAAAAATCAGGAGAGTGGAAGCGGCCAGGGACAGGCTGGCCCGTGACGGTCCAGGCCGCGTTGGATGCACGTTGATCATCGCCGGAGGAGCAGGAGCTTCAGGAGTTGTCCGCCGTTCCCAGCTTTTCCTGAATCGAGGAGATTTTCTCGCGGGACCTGTCGGCAAATTCTGAATCGGGATCCAGGGTAATCGCTTCGTTGTAATAGATGAGAGCGGACTCGAGTTCTTTTTTCCGCTCATAGAACCTGGCGATCAGGAATGCGCCGCGCGACTGTTCGGACCGCAGGCTGGATATATTCTCACGGGCGATTTCAATCCGTTCATCATCCGGGAACTGACTGATGAAATCCTCATAGGCCCGGATGGCTTTGTCGGAATGACCCTGGTCATACTCACCGGTGCGCGCCTGCCGGAAATAGGCTGTTCCTGCAAGAAAAAGTGCGTCCGCAGCCACGTCGTCCCTTTCAAAATACCGATAGGCGGCTTTCTCGTATGCATCGGCGGCCTTGGTGTATTTTTCGGAAAAGCTCAGGAAGAACCCCTTTTTCTTCTCGTGCGCGCGGCCGATGTTGACCTGCGCCTGTCCGGCGAACTCGGTGTAGGGACCATTCCTGATGACCTGCTGGTTCATCTCGATGGCCTTCTTCATGCTGGGCATCCACGGCACATATCCCCATAGAATCCGGGTGCGTTCCCCGTTAAGGTATTTTGTGGCAATTTCATACTGCCTCTGCAGCACCATTTCATACCGCTCGGATTTCGGATAAATGTCCACCACCACCTGATATTCTTTGAAAGCCTGCTGGTATTTTCCCTCAAGCATCAGGGACTCGGCGGCCTGGAACTGGGCTTCGGCGGCAAAATCTGAAAGCGGCCATGTGGTGAGCAGGCGTTTGGCGGAACGGTAGGCGAGATCGTAGTCACCCGCCTCCTGTGCCAGCCGGGTGATCTCCAGCTGATCCTCGGCACGGTCGGCACGCCAGCCCCTGTCATCTCCGGGATTCTCATACCTCCAGCCCTCGCCGGGTGTGTAGACCAGCGGGGCCGGGCAGTAATGGGTGCCCAGATGCATGGCCATCAAGGCGGTAAAAATAAATTTCCAGGCCCTTTTGCTCATTGATTCAGGCTATCTCCCGGCCTGTGAAAGGTCAAGGATGACGCTGGGCTGAAGTGATGAATTCCATCGGGTGGATCCGTGCAAATGCGCGCAGGGATGAACTTTACTTGATAGAGCAGACCCAGCGTTCATAATAGTCTCAGCTTATGAGCAAAGAGACAATCAAAGTGGCAGTTACGGGCGCTGCCGGACAAATCGGTTATTCCCTCCTCTTCAGGATCGCCAGTGGAGAAGTCTTTGGCCCGGAGCAGCCGGTGGCTCTGCACCTGATCGAGATTGAACCGGCCATGAAAGCACTGCAGGGAGTGGTCATGGAACTCGATGACTGTGCCTTCCCTCTGGTCGACTACATCCGTCCCACCAGTAACCTCAACGAGGGCTTCGACGGCGTTAACTGGGCACTGCTTGTCGGAAGTGTCCCCCGCAAGGCCGGGATGGAGCGCAAGGACCTCCTCGGTATCAATGGCAAGATCTTCGTCGGACAGGGACAGGCCATCCAGAACAATGCCGCCTCCAATGTCCGCACTCTTGTCGTTGGCAACCCCTGCAACACCAACTGCCTGATCGCCATGAGCAACGCGCCCGACGTCCCACGCGATCGATGGTTCGCCATGACCCGTCTCGACGAGAACCGGGCCAAAACCCAGCTTGCCCAGAAAGCGGGGGTCCCGGTCAGCAAAGTCACCAACATGACCATCTGGGGAAACCATTCCGCGACCCAATACCCGGACTTCTACAATGCCAGGATCAACGGTGCCCCTGCCAACCAGGTTATCTCCGACCTTGAATGGCTCCAGGGACCGTTTATCTCAACCGTCCAGAAGCGCGGGGCCGCCATCATCGAGGCACGCGGAGCATCGAGCGCTGCCAGCGCAGCCAATGCCGCCATTGATTCTGTAAAATCAATCATCCGTCCGACTTCCGGCGGCGAATGGCATAGCGTCGCCCTCTGCTCCGATGGCAGCTACGGCGTTGAACCCGGAATCATCTCCTCTTTCCCGACACGGAATATCGGCGGCAACCTCGAAGTCGTCCAGGGGGTTCCCGTCAACGACTTCAGCAGAGAGAAAATTGACGCTTCGGTCGCCGAACTCAAAGAGGAAAAAGCAATGCTGACTGACCTGATTCCCTCGTGAATCCAGGCCCGCAGTCCGGGAATTGACAACAATTTCAACATACAGAAAAGGCTGCCCCGCGAATGGGCAGCCTTTTTCATTTCCGGGGTGAAAATCCCGGCTGTTTAAATCACCGCAGATGGAGATGATTCACGCCTCGCATTCCTGGGCGAAGGAAATGTGGAGGTATTTATCCTCAACGATATTGCGCTGGACATCGGAGAGTTTGCGCATGATGCCTGTATTGAGGACATGAGTTCGCGCCTCGAGGAAAAGCTTTTCAACCTCGGTGGTTTTGATCTCTCTCGCTTTCCGCTGGTCTTCGGACAGTCCGGCTGTTGAGCTGTTGACCAGAAGGCTGACGCTCTTGTTGGCAAACTTCAGCGCCAGCAGCGCATACCTTTCACCGTCCTGGAGGTTCGGGAAAAGAAAATGGATCTGCATTTCCTCGATGGTTTTCTCGCGCGCCATTTTCCGCTCATTCTCTGTCCAGTGCGGCCAATCCTTCACAAACTTGTCCGAGGCCATCCGGGCGTAGTCACATGCGGCACCCCATAAAGATTCACAATCACTGTGCTTCGTCATCACAATGCGGTTATCGACCCCTGTTTTGCCGATCTTGAAATCAATATTGCAAACTTTTTCGACGAATTGCGGTGTTTTTGCGTAGACTCTTTGAGATGAACAATTTGAAGGATGAGCTGGCCGGAGTGATTGACCACACGCTGCTGAAACCCTATGCAACTGCTTCAGACATAGAGAACTTGTGCAGGGAGGCAATGCAATACGGCTTCTTCAGTGTCTGTGTCAATGGCGCGTGGGTTCAGCTGGCATCGGAGATACTTTCAGGCTCCCAAGTGCTTGTCTGTGCAGTGGTTGGGTTCCCCCTTGGGGCCATGGATGCGGATGTTAAAAGATATGAGACTGAGGTGGCGGTGGATGAAGGCGCTCAGGAAATCGATGTTGTCATAAACGTGGGCAGACTCAGGGATGGGCAACACACGGCAGTGAGCCGCGAGTTAAGGGATATCGTCGAGGCTGCCGAAGAGCGCTACGTCAAAGTGATCCTGGAAACCTGCTATCTCACCCGGGAGGAAATCGTCACGGCATGCGGCATTGTTGCCGACTCGGGAGCGCATTTTGTCAAGACATCCACTGGTTTCGGGGAAGGCGGAGCCAGTGTTGAAGATGTGAAGCTGATGAGCGAGACCGTTCAGGGCAGACTGGGAGTCAAGGCATCCGGAGGCATCCGCGATACACGTCAGGCCCTGGAAATGATTCAGGCCGGCGCCAACCGACTCGGGCTGTCCGCCAGCAGGCGCATCGTGGACGGCCTCGAGGACGCCGATGTCCAGGCATGGCTGCAGCAGCTGGCTCAGCTCCGGATCATATCGCGTTCAGGGGATTTTCCCGGATTCCGGCAGCAATGACAATTGCCCCCCGGCTTACGGGAAGATTCCCATCGTTTCATAGGATCGGCCCACCCTGTTTATAGCGAAATAGAAGGCGGCCGTCCGCAGATCCGGCAGAGAACTGGATTTCCAGCATTGGAAAATGTTCTGGTAGGCGCGGGTCATGGTATCGGCGAGTGCCGACTGCACAAAATCAATTTCCCGTGCCCCGTTGGAGAGGCCCTTCACGAATTCCGGGTCAAACGGTTTTGTTGTGTGGGCTTCGATCGCCTCAATCATCCGCTGGTTATTGATACTCTGGAGTCGACTGGTCATCCGGTCGAAGCTCACGTGGAAGATATTCTTGAGCCATTCGAAGTACGAAACGGTGACCCCGCCGGCGTTGAGATAGACGTCGGGAATTATCAGGCAGTTTTTCCGGGCGAGAATGGCCTCAGCACCGGCAGTGGTCGGACCATTGGCCGCCTCGGCAATTATTTTTGCCTGAATCTGCGGTGCATTTTCCTCATTGATCTGATTTTCCAGTGCGGCGGGGATGAGTATATCGCACGCATAGGTCAGGAGTTGTGAAGAATCTTCAATGAACTCGCATCCGGGAAAATTTTTGATGGACCCGTGTTCCTTGCGGTATGCGAGCAACTTGTTGATGTCAAAGCCTGAGGGGTTGAATATACCGCCTTCGCGCTCGGCAACCCCGATGATTTTTGCATCGCCCAGCTCCTGAAGGTATTTGCCGGAATGGTAACCCACATTTCCCAGACCCTGGATGATGACGGTTTTGCCGGCGACGCCGGGATCAACACCGATTGATGCCGCTGTTCCACGATCGGCAAGGCATTCGCAGATTCCATAATAGACCCCCAGTCCGGTGGCTTCGGTCCTGCCGGGGATGCCGTGCAGGGACAGCGGTTTGCCCGTGACACAGCCGAAGGCATTCATCTGACTGGAATTCAGAGCCATGTATGTATCGGCAATCCATGCCATCTCCTGCTCACCGGTGCCGTAATCCGGTGCAGGCACATCCACTTCGGGACCAATGAAATTCTTCCGTGCCATCTCCGCAGTCAGGCGACGAACCAGCCGCCGGCGGAATGTGGTTGTCATGTTGTGGGGCGAGACCTTGACTCCGCCCTTGGCTCCACCGAATGGCACATCGACAATCGCGCACTTGTAGGTCATCAGAGTCGCCAGAGCAACCGTCTCCTCCATGGTCACCATGGTGGAAAACCGTATGCCCCCCTTGGTCGGCAGCCGGTGATGACTGTGCTGTGCCCGGTAGGCCTCAACCACCTCAATCGTCCCATCCTCGTGCTCGACGGGAAAAGTCATCTTGTAAACGCTGTTGCAGTTCTTCACCTGCTCCAGCAGCCCCGGACGAAACTGGGTATACCTTGCCGCCTTGTCAAAATAATGCTCTACAGACCTCAGGAAGAGTTCCTTCGGTTCCTTTGCCTGGCCTTGTGCTGTGCCCATATGCTGTTTATCTGCCTATCCGTATAATAATCAAATACCTCTATCCAGTTTTTCCGGTTTTCATCCCCGGAATCCCATCCCGGGCCGGCTGGAACATAAGAATATTCTCACCAGCTTTATATCGGATCCCCCGCCATTTACGTAACCCATTCGGGGACAGGTACCTTTTTCCTGCCCGCCTCCAGGAAAAAAGTACCTGTCCCCAAAAATTTTTTACCATGGGACAACGGATGTCCCATGGGGGCTGGCAGGATGGGTGGCATGATGAATGGCACGGAAGCAACGATCGAAGCAGCACAGCAGATGGAGTTCGGGCTGGACGGGACAGTGGATGGCGGCGGGGAGCAGGTGAACCGGTCTCCGGTGAGAGCCGGAAGGCCTTCGGGAGTGACGCAGGAGAAGGCGCGGTGGTGGTTTCAGCAGATCCGGGAATCCGTGGAAAGGGCTCAGCTGCAGCGGCGACCCGTGAATGAAGTCGAGGTTCCCTCAGGGAAGTGGTCCATATACGCGGACCTCCAGAGGGTCAAAATGATCTGACAGCCACCCGTTGGTGATCGGCACAACGGACTGCCCTGACTGGTCCCTGGTGATGAGATTCTCTGACTCGGGCCATGCAGTGACGCGGATACTGTAGTCGTGGGGCAAGGTGGTGGTGTTGACGGCGAGGAGGTAGATACCGTCGGGAAAGTCCGGGTGTGGATTTCCGGGCTCAAAATGAAAGAAAGCCGTGGAAATTGCGGGGAATCCCCGTTGGTTGAAGCGGTTTGGATAATCGGCGTAACGGGTCTGAACCGGTTTCCAGAT
This sequence comes from Verrucomicrobiia bacterium, assembly GCA_030425355.1. Taxonomy (GTDB): domain Bacteria; phylum Verrucomicrobiota; class Verrucomicrobiia; order Limisphaerales; family JAJOIW01; genus JAJOIW01. The sequence continues at coordinate 8,576 of JAUIAG010000085.1, read as the reverse complement.
GCGGTCGGCGAGCAGAACGGGCATGAAGCGTTTGAGTTCCTCCACGATGATTTGAACGGAGACCTGCACGCCGGGATGAGTGGTGATATCCCATGATGAAGCCTTCCACGCGTAGAAGAGCACGCCCTCGGCTCCCTGCGCGATGGCATCGAAGGTCATGGCACGCATCTCATCATAGGACGGTGGTCTCAGGCCGGTTTCACGGGGCATATGATCGGGATAGGACTCCCATGAGAATGCCTGGATGACCGCCCAGACGGGCTTGTGCGGTCCGGCGGCCAGTTTTCCCATCCTGATATGGTGCCCCAGATCGGCCAGAGGCATCCATGGGATCGGGTATCGATCCACCATCAGCACATCGACCGCATCGATGTAGAAACCGGCTTTGTCAGTGAACCATAGGGTCTGGGTCAGTGGCTTGACAGCCCCGGCGGACCGGAATGATTCCGAAGCTGCAGTGACATGATCCGGAGAGATGCGGTTGAAAGCCGGTTCATCCACGATATACCAGGCCATAAGCGCGGGATGTTTGTCAAAGTCCCGGACTTTCCCGGCAGCCCTTGTGGCTGAGAAGGCTTCTCCTGCATGCGTCCCGGGCTGGGCAATTACCCTGAGTCCGGCAGCAGCGGCGGCATCCAGAACTTCACTGTCGGCAGCAGCCACGATGGTGTTGAAGCCTGCGGCAGCGATTACCGGGAAATTGGACACCGGACCTGGTCCATAAATGCCGATGACCATGGAATCCCCGCCGGAGTCGGTTTTCGACAACGCAGAATCCCCACTGCCGGCCTGATGGGCATCCGGAGCAGGGCCAAGGCAGGAGCGCAGTATCAGCGCGGCTGCTGCCAGCGCCACGGCTGTTCTGAAGATGGAGAGGATTCGATCGGTCATTTATTCTGAAAATGAAGAAGTGCTGTGAGCCGGCTGAATCGCGGTTTTCAAGACCGCCGGGCCGTCACCATGAGGATACAGCAGTTGATGAGAAACATGTGGAGAACGGAATAAACCTGAAAAGGGAAGTCAAACTTGGCGTGGGCAAGGCAGCCCCCCATACCGATCAGGACCATGGCGGCAAACGGGAAATACTGGCCAATGCCCTGACCGACCCACCAGTGAAGAAACACGATGCCCAGCATCACGAGGAGGATGGTCAGCCCCACAATGCCGAAAGTCGCCAGGGTCTCAAGATAGTCGTCATGCACGAATGCCTGCCATGTCTGATAGGAATTCTCGAGGTAGACGGAGTTGACGTAGGCAAAGGACCACGGCCCCGAGCCGAAAAGCGGGAAATCCTCATGGATCTTCATGGCCACCTGAAAGATTTCCTCCCGCCCGCTGCTGTCGGCATTGAGCATGGAATACAATCCCTCCTCGGTAAAATCCTTGTAGAACACCAGCCCGTTTTCCATGGCAAGGTCCGGCATCTCATCAAAGAGCGGGATATCCGACGGCAGCACCGCCCTGGAAAAAATCCGGGTTTCCTCAATATACCCCCCGGTCGCTTTGGCATATGAATTCTGCACGAAGCTGATCCCAACTTCCGTGCCCCATTCGGGAGGATTGCCGCGGGTCAGCTCTGAAGTTTCCAGGGGCTCGCCATTGACGTAAATCCGGAGGTCGTCCGTTTTGACCCACATCAGCTCGACATCCTGACCACCGAACCGCTTGGTGAAATCCGCGACGACCTTCATCACATAATCTCCGGTGGTGGTGCCGACCTTGTAAATCTGCAGCTGGCCGTTGGACAGAATACGCGCCACCAGTGAATCCGGGCCGGTGTAGAAGGTTTGTATGGGGGAAAGAATGGGGAGGTAAATGGTCTTCTTTTCCTCAAGCGTCGGGACGGTAAGACGTGTGAATACGGATGCCTCGCTGGAGTAGATGTCCCCGGCAGTGGTGGCGAAGCGGACGGTCGGAGATGAAAGCCTCTTCTGTAATGGCTCCCATCCAAGCCACGCGCCAAGACCGATGATGGCGGAAAAAAGTACTGTGATGCCAATGCGTGTGGCCACCGTTGTCCGCTGGGCAAAGAGAATGAAAAGTCCGACCGCGGCGATGGACCCAAGCAGCGCGATGAGGACCCCACCGCGACTGGTGGCGACCAGTGGACCAATGGCGATCAGGATGGCCAGAGGCAGAAGAACCACGTGAGCCCCCTGCCCCAGACGTGCAGTCCGGCGGAAATTCTCTGCGAATGACCGCTGCATGGCCCACCAGAAACCGAGACACAGCGGCCAGGCAAGATTGAGGTACTGGGCGGCGTTGCTTCGGTAGGCATACGGGCCGAACTGCGACTGGTTGGTCCTGTTCCATCGCGGTTCAACCAGCCAGAGCAGTTTGTTCCCGCCATCCAGTCTCTGAACAATGGACACCAGCGAAAGCAGCGCCGCATTGCCGGATATCACCCAGAGAAGCCGCTTGAGCCGCGTTGGAAATCCCCGAAAGCCCGGCGATCTGGACGATGACCGCTTCGATCCGGAATCCTCCTTCTCCTCTCCGGCCATGAAGGCGTGGCGTTCAATCCGGGTTTTGCCCATTACCCAGTCACGCAGCCCCCAGAAGAAACAGGCAAGCGCCAGATAGGCGTAAAAGGCTTTCCAGCTTGACCCGGCATCATAGCTGTGAGGCAGGTTCGGGTTGTAGTCATCAAAATATTCAAAATACCCTGCGCCCACCACCCATGTCGCCCGGGCATTCCATGCACTGACCAGACAGAACAGAAGGATCACCACCGTCAGGACCGCAAGGGCGCCGGTCAGGCATTTGGAGGCGGTCTTCCGCCATGATTTGGGCGCGTCGGAAAAACCCCAGCGATGAGGGGTGTATCGACACACCAGACGGACAATCCACTTGCCGAGAAGCAGCAGGCCGATGCCGTAGCAGATCCAGTTCATCACATTGATGGCCCACGGATCCGTGGTGCCGAAAGCCCATGGTCCGAAAAGGATGGATGCATAAATCAGCGCTTCGGAGGCCCAGTCCAGCTGGTCAAAGATCCGCGGCGTCCGCGTCCACCCACTCTCGGGAAACTCTATGGTTTCCCCGCTTCGGCTGGATCTGGATTCGGATGATCGGGTTGTGGATGGGTCGCGCTGCTCTCTGTCCCGTTGGTCCATGTATCAGATACAAAAGAGGATAATGCCCTGAATCTCAAGCACTATCGCCATTCACGGGGGGCGTGAACATGGCACCGGCAGCGGGTTGGATGGCGTGGCAACTCCGCGCGGGCGGGCCGCCTGAATCGATTTGCCAAGACTTCTGAACTGGTTCCGGGCATTCTCCCATGCATGAATGAAAATCCTGAAATCGGTATCATCATGGGGAGTGACTCTGACTGGCCGACCATGAAAGCAGCGGCTGAAATCTGCCGTGAATTCGGGGTCCCCTTCGAAACCCGGGTCGTGTCGGCACACCGCACACCGCAGGACATGGCGGAATATGCATCCACCGCGGAGGAACGCGGTCTGAAAGTGATTATTGCAGGAGCCGGCGGAGCCGCGCACCTGCCCGGAATGGTTGCGAGCTACACCCCACTCCCGGTTATCGGTGTTCCCGTGCAGTCGAAGGCTCTCAGCGGCATGGACTCGCTTCTGTCCATCGTCCAGATGCCGGCAGGGGTGCCAGTCGCGACTGTCTCGATTGGCAACGGCAAAAATGCCGGGCTCCTCGCCTTGAGAATTCTCGGGGCGTCAGAACCGGACATACGCCGGAAACTGGTGGATTTCCGTGAAAAAAATGCTGAAGAATCCCGTGGCAAAACCGCCAGCCTCACCCTGGACGCGAATTAGAACAGATGGGTCGCTATGGCCGCCCGTGACAGCTGCATCGGTGGCCCGGCACCAGTTGGCCGAAGGATGCGGCCTGAGCTTTCCCGGGGCAATCCAATGACTAGAGTCTTGAAGTGATATCCGTCAGGATCCGTCCGGATACCTTTTCATTTCCGAACAGTCCGTGCCGGACGCGTATGCGGGTGGTGGCCGTGGTCTGCGAGTCCATGGTGATGGTTATTTTCTCGTCCTTGGCATTCCGGCAGTTGATGACAGCCGAGGTTTCATCACTCTCATCGTTAATCACAGACAGCCCCATTTCATTGACCACGCTGAGGGCAGTCTGATAGGCCACCGGGACTGTTGCATCCACGACGGCCTCGCTGTCGCCTTTGACATAAGCCACCGTTCCAGCCGCGGTGCCGCCAGCCACCACCGCAAGGCAGCCACTCAGTGCTGACGCTCCAGCCAGCATCCCGATCAATAATCCAATCTTCACTTTTTCCATCCTTTAATTCCAGTTCTGCAGACAATGTCGAACCAATGCGGGATTTTCACAAGCCCGCATGATAATTCCAGATGCGACACAACCGGGCCCGAACTCAAGTCAGACCGGCAAATTCACCGGCAGCACCGGAACAACTCAAAGGCGGAAAAAAGCAAAAATCCCCGACCGAAGTGAAATTCGGCGGGGATTAAAATAATGAAAACCAAAGCCGGCGTGAGCCGGAGGTTAAGAGCACTGTCAGAGTTCGCCGCGCTTTTTAAGAAACTCGCGGAACCAGTCGACTGTCAGTTCGAGGCCCTTGTCGAGTCCGACAGTCGGGGTCCATCCGAGGATCTCCTTCGCGCGGGTGTTGTCGGCATACATACGCCAGATTTCAGTGGGGCGATACGGAATGGCGCCGACCTGAATATCCGAAGTTGTATTGGTGATCTTCGCAATTTTATGAACCAGATCGCGGATGGATATTTCCTCAGCGGCCGCAATATTGATAGGCTCATCTTCCTTTCCGGGATGCAGCGCAGCCTTTATCAGACCATCCACAATATCCGAAACATAGTTGAATTCCCGTGTCTGCTCACCTTTGGTGGTCAGTATCGGCTTGCCCTTCAGGCAGTTGATAATAAGCTCCGGAATTACCGCCTTGCTGGACTGGTAGGGCCCGAAAACATTGAAGGGCCGGCAGATGATGATGGGTATGGAATCCGCCATCCGCTGCTTCAGCCTGCAGTAAAGCTCTCCGGAATATTTGGTGATTGCGTAGGGGGAGATTGGATCAGGCCGCATGGTTTCCACAAATGGAACCGACTCCTGGTGCCCATAAACCTCCGAAGTTGACATGTAGACAAACTTTTCAACCCCATGGCAGCAGTCGAGCATGTTGGCCGTGCCCTTGGCATTGACATCGAAGCACTCTTCGACCTGCACAAAGCTGTGTCCAACGTGGTTGTAGGCTGCCATATGAAAGACGATCTCCGGCTTGAACTTCTCCATGCCGGCCTGAATGGCACCGCGATTCCGGAGATCAGCCTCCAGAACTTCGATGTCATCCCAGCAATGAGCCAGTCTTTCGTTCTTCACAACATTGCCATAACGGACTGTTACGCCGACCCTGGCACCGTCCGCCAGAAGTCTGTTGACAAGATGGCTGGGAATGAATCCGCTGCCGCCGGTTACTAATACTTTTTTTCCTTTCATAAACAAATTAAAATTCTAAATCAGATGGGTTATATCCTGTCGCTATTCCGGTGATACATTTGCATATAAATTCGTATTTATCTGATGACCGCCTGCCACGGCGGTCATAAGTACTTACAGTGTGTAAAGTTCAATAATTTCCGCTTCGGCGGACTGCCGTTCCTTTTCCGTATTGACCGTGAGATGTTTTCCCTTGTGTATGAATGCCGAAAGAGCGGACCTCCCGGTCAATGTTTCCAGCCATGGCGTCAGTTCGTCAAAGTCGGCTGCTGTATTCAATACGCCGCTGGAAAATATGAAAAACCCGATATTGATGTGGTAAGGCAGGTCCGGTTTTTCACGGAATCCGACAGCCATCGGACCGTCGATATCAACTATTCCGAACTGCGACTTGAGGGGAAAGACCGTGATGGTCGCCTCGGTCCCGTGAATGTTGTGAAAGTCACACAAACCCTCGAGAGAAACATTGGCGATCGTGTCACCATAGCAGACCAGAGCCGGTCCGGAGACCAGAGAGCCGGCCTCTGCCAGCCTGGCGGTGATTGACGCGTCGCCGGCATTTGAAATCAGGACCTCAATCCCAGGACTGGTGAAAGTTGATTTGACAAACTCCTCGATCATTTCGGCCTTGTAGCCCACGCAGAAAACAAACCGTCGAACCCCCTGTCTTTCCAGAAATTCCACCAGATGCTGTAACAGCGGCTTGTCCAGCAGCGGCACCAGAGGTTTGGGGTACTTGTCGGTAAAGGGCCGCAGTCTCTCGCCTTTGCCGCCGCAGAGGATTACTGCTGTCAAACTGGATGCCTGAACCATGTTTTTCTTGTTTCAGTGTCAATGCCGGAAGTTGCCAATGACCGCGTTTTTCCCGCGGATCACATTGATTACCAGCGTGTTGCTGTAAATTATCGGGTAAAACCGGGCGGTGAAGCCAGAAGGTTTTCCATCGAATCGGACCGGGCTGGTGCCTGGAGCACCGGTTCCTCACCAGTCCTGTCTTATTTCTCGACGGAAATTCTCAAGAGTTAACTTTTGAGCGGCCTCAAATGCCGCTTTTCCCATGGAAACGCATTTTTCAGGAAATTTTTGAAAGAATTCGAGTCTTTCGTGGATGGCGTCGGTGTCCCGGATCGGGACAATGAAACCGTTTTTCCCGTCCTGCACCAGGTCAGCTGCACCGGTATTTTCAGTGACGATGACCGGTCGGCCACAGGCCATGGCCTCGGCGACAACGTAGCCGAACCCATCGGCCAGAGAGGGGTGCACCAGCACGGACATCCCGCCATAGACCTTGTCATAGCCGGCTTCGCGGATACTCCCGGACCGCATTTCGATACGCGGATCCTCGTGCATGGATTTTCCAACGAACTCGTAGACAGGCCTTGCGCCCGGACTTCCCCAGAGCTGCAGTCGAGCATCCGGGTCATCCAGTCTTCTGAATGCCTGCACCAGATAGTGAAATCCTTTGGCCGGCTCGAGCAGTCCGGCAAAACCCACCGTGAAGGACCCGGGCCAATTCCCGGAGGTGACCGAGTAATCCGGAAGCTTGTCCCAGTCCAGGGGAGGGTTCGCTGTGAAAACCTTTTTCTCGTCGAAACCCCTTTCGAGAAACATCCGACGGACTACCTCGGACATCACCCGGATCTGGTCCGCTTCGCTGTATTCCTGCAGAGTCTGGTTGAACAGCGACCTGGACATGAACGGACGGATTCCGAAAGCCCAGCACTCCTCGGTCTGCTCTTTGTGATAGACCTCGGCATGCGCGGTGATGACGTCGAGACGGGTTCGGGCACCGAGCTGCCTGGCACGCCGAAGCGACTTGAGGCACTGACCGGTTGCGCCCTGAAAAAATTCCGTGCAGGTCAGGGACGACGCAACAGAGGCGTCGAAATACTTCTCATTGAGCTCGACGAAGACATCCCTGTAGCGGCGAATCACGGGGATGGAGGACATGAGTCGGGCCAGTCTCGATTGCCCAACCACATGGACCGGATGGTCGCCATAGGGGCCCTGACAGAAAACCTGCACAGCTCCCGGATCATCACCGGCATAACCGTCTATCATGTGCCGAAGGTTCAGCCCCTGGCCTCCCAGACCGGGGACTGCGTTCGCCGACAACGCCCTGCCAAACTCTTTTTTCTCGTGCTTCAATCGAATTCTCCCGCCTTCTTTGGACTCGCCTTCCATGACTATCGATCAGGATCCTATTCTTTTAAAAGTAATTTGAGTGACTTTTCCCGGTTTTTTTTCAGAATGAACCCTGACTATGGTCCTGGTGATCGACAACTACGATTCATTTACCTACAACCTGGTGCAATACCTTGGCGAAAGCGGCGTGGACCTCGTCATCCGCCGCAATGACCAGGTCACTCTGGAGGAGATCGAAAAGCTCAACCCGGAACGCATCATGATCTCGCCGGGCCCGTGCTCACCGCGCGAGGCCGGGTTATCCAATGACGTGATCCGTCACTTTTCCGGAAAGAAACCGATTTTCGGCGTATGCCTTGGCCATCAGTGCATCGCTCACACCTTCGGCGGAGTGGTCAAGGTCAACTACCGGTTGATGCACGGGAAGGTCTCACCGATTTTTCACAACGGACAGGATCTGTTTGACCACATGCCAAGACCCTTTGACGCCACCCGGTACCATTCCCTCATCGTTGAGCGCGAAACACTGCCCGAATGCCTCGAAATCACTGCCGAAACCAGCGAAGGGGAGATCATGGGCCTCAGGCACCGGGAACTGCCGGTATGGGGAGTCCAGTTCCACCCCGAGAGTATCCTCACCGACAACGGCCGCACGCTCGTCAACAACTTCCTCAAACTCAACTGACACGCCGATTTTGCCCGAAAAATGTCTTTTTTTCTGCGGGAAATCGTCGTTTAGTGATGCACTTTGAACTGAGGGAATGGCACTGATTGTCCAGAAATACGGTGGATCTTCGGTTGGCGATGTGGAGCGGATCCGCAACGTGGCGAAGAGAGTGGCGCGATGGTTTCACGAAGGCAACCAGGTGGTGGTTGTCGTCTCCGCCATGCGCGGTGTGACTGACAATCTCCTCTCCATGGCACGGCAGCTGAACGAAATCCCCGATGACCGAAAAATGGAC
>JAUIAG010000084.1 GCA_030425355.1 Verrucomicrobiia bacterium | reverse complement strand
GGCGGCTTCGCCAACCGAGGCGGCCCCGGAAGTCAGACGGTCCGTCGAGGCCTTGTCTGCTTCAGCGGCCCTTTTGGCGATGGCTTCCTGGATACTCCGAAGCACTTTCTTGTAAGGGGACCAGAACGCTTCGCGGATACTGATGGGATTGCTGATGATTCTGACGATGGTCGCATCCCAGTCCATGCCCTTGCGATCGTAGAAAATTCCGTTTCGTCCCTCGAACAGGTTGTCGCTGTCGCCGGCGGTGAAGGCGCAGGCCAGCGAGAGCTTTTCAGCACCCGGCCGGACGCATTCAACATAGGCCAGAAAGGCGTTGGACATCGGTGCCATCTTCAGATGTCGCGCGGCATTATTGACATGGAAGCACATGTCACAGGCCCGCCCATCAAGATACAGGGTTCCAGCCTGGAAAATTGCACCTTTCCTTGAGTAAAAGTCGGTGAAGCTAACATAGTTCTGAAGCAGGGTGTGGAAGTCCCGGTGGAGGTAGGCAAGTTTCTCGACCTTTACCATGGCGTTCACCCACTCCGCCACGGCCAGATCCTCCTCAATCGCTTTCTCCAGAACCTCTCTTGCGTTTCCCTTCAGAATCTCTCTCACCCGATCCCGGCCCAGGGGCTCGACGATGGCTCCGGACTTGGCAGCCAGCCATGCGGCATGAGCATCAAACGTGGTGCGGAGTTTCATCCAATCCTCCTCGTTCAGGATCTCCAGATCCGGGCAGCAGGACTCTCGGAAGGCATTTATTCTTGCGGTCCATGAAGGGTTGATTTCCTTCAGCAGTGGAAGTGGTTTGCCGGCCTCTACCAGGGCCAGGGGGAAGTGCTGCAACTCATCCGCCGTAATATTGAGGTCTCTGGCTGCCACTTCGATATAGGCTGATTCCTCGCGATTGACGGCCGCCAGCGCCCGGCTGTCGAATGCCGCCAGTCGGCACCTTCCAAAGTAATCATCAATCTTTTGTCTCACGGCAATGAAGGCTGCAAAAGCCGATTCCGTCTTCACGCCTAAAGGGAGGATGGCCTGCTTGTCCTTTTCTCCGCTTCGAAGCCATTCATCATATTCGGCAAGGGCCTTGAAAAAGACCTCCAGCATGGCGTTGTCGTAGCCCGGTTTCCCGGAGCGGTCCTCTTTGCCACCGAGACATTTGACCAGATCTTCCGCCACTGATCTTGCCGAGTCGTCTCCAATGGTGTCAGGAGGCACCACTCCATCACCATTCTGCTCCGCCGTGGCAAAATATTCCTGGGTCCTACGGGCGTCCGAAACAGAGATCGACGAGGTATCCAGATCAAGGCTGCTCAGCATGTGCTCGGCCGAAGCCTTCAGCATCCGTCCCTCTTCGGTGTCCTCACGCAGATTGGACAGCATCACGCCGTCCCTGCCTTCCACCAGGCAGTCGGGGTTCACCAGCACGTCCCCCAGCCACGAGGCAGCCTTCAGGATCTCAGGCGGCCGCACATGACCGTCACCGTCCGCGTCCAGAAATTCCAGTGTGCGCGAATCCATTTCCAGTCCCCTGGTCGGGCAGCTGAGCGCGACCCAAAGCTTCTGGTCCAGCTGGTCCAGGTTGATGATGTCCGCCCCCTTCTCGATTCGCACCTGGTCAACACCGCCGGCACGGAAAAAAGACCAGCGGTGGGGTTGATACGCGCTTTTTTCGGATCTTGATGATTTATTCTTCACGATTAATTGTAGTTCTTGAGTCTAAGCAATCAGGCAGTGAACAGTTCGGGCAATTGCATTCGTCGTGTGTCGGTTACCAGCAAGTGTGAACCGCAAAGACAATTGAGTGTTTTCGGGGCTCATGGCTCCCATTCAGTGAACCGGAAAGCCCGCCGCCTTCTCACTGGAATCATATGAATTATTTTAATCCGGCGATATTCATTTTTTGAGTGGTTTTGCAAGTTCGCGGAATTCTCAGTCGGAATGGTCGTTGCTTTGGAACCATTCCTTGCCTTTCTCCCATGTCTGGATGCGGCTGCTGCATGGGAAAAGGTTTTTTATGAATTATTTTCATGAATTATGATTTTTTTCGCCGCCGCGCTCGCAGCTTTCCAGTGGCTTTGATGTATGCTAGTCTACTTTCTGGATGAAGGATGTATTTTGTGCAGTGAAGAGGGTGAGATATTTTTTCTTTCGTGTTCTTCTGGTTACGGTCATTTTCTCGGCTGTCGGGCCTTCACTTTCAGTGGTGCGAGGCCAGTATCTCGACGGGCTTTTCTGGATTGATAACAAGATTACCTTTTCCAATGTTATTGAGCCCTCGAGGACTCTTTCAATTTTGTTCGACGGAGGGGCCAGTGAGATTGCCGATACAGGGGAAGCGAGACTTGTGCTTCCGGATCATGTCACTTACGTGGGGCACCGTGTTGAGAATGCGTTTGGAACAAGTAACCCGGCAGCCTATGACGTCCAGATCAGTGGTCAGTCGATTACTCTTTCCTTGAATGGGCCGGAGGGCTGTTGTCGTTCCAGCAGATTTGAGATCTGGATTTACGTCAAAACAGACACGCTTGACCAGATGCCCGAGGTGGCCCAGCCATGGTCGATGCCCGTCTCGTTCACCGCAAATCTTCAGGGTGGCGGGTCCGACAATATCCAGGAGGTGGTTTCAGGCACGTGGTTGTACACAAAAACCGCAATAACCCTGCTGACAGAAGCCTCCGAAGCTGGACCGGATGACATCCTCACCTATCAGGTCCGCGTCAATCCCTATCCCCTGGACTGGCTGACGAGGACCCGGGTCAGCATTTCCCATCCATATGGCACCGATGTAATTCCCGAATCCGTATCGGGTTTTCCTGGCCAAAGCAGCTCATCAAACAGCCTGAGTTTCCAGTGGGATGGCGGCCTGCCCGGCGGCCTCACCGGCACTTTTTCCGTAAAAGTACGTGACAGACTCAATCTGGAATTTGCCGAGATTGATGAACTCCGGGCTTCCGTGAGTGTCACCACCATTGTCGAACCGGAGATTCAGATCAATCCGGTGCACGTGAGAAGTGACAAAGCCGAGTCTGAGATTGTTGCTGTGGTTCTTCCCAGAGAGCCTCAGGTCAACATGTGGTTTCTCGAAGTGGATGAAGAATACTATCCCGGACAGCAGGGGAAGGTGACTCTCAATTTCTTTCTCAAGGATGAGGAGAATCCTGCAACGATCCGGTTCGTTGAAATGCCGGTTTCCGAGGATCTTTCCATATTGGCAATCGGCGAGGTGGAGCTTCCCGAATCCTTCACCCTGACACCCGGAGAGCCCCGCCGGGTTTTTGAGATTCCTGTCCACCCGAAATCCGGCGGAAGCACTCAGATCCGCGCCAGTGTGAACGTGACCGAATCCGATGGGGTAACACTCCCTTTGCAGGCCACCCGAATCATCGGTGTTGAAGAGGCTTTGACAGTCTCGCTTGAATTTGCCGAACGCGAAAGGGAAGGAGCCTTGAAGATCGGTGAGGAGTTTACGGTCAGACTGGTGGTCAGAGCGCCAGAAGGTGAGAACGGACTGACAGGCGTGGTCTTTGAAGATCCGGAAGGTATAACAATTCCGGAGCAGCTGGAGGTTGTTGAGGCTCCCGCATCGACGGCCATCGGCGACCTCAGTCCCGGCGAAGCCGCGGCATTTGAATGGCTCCTGAAAGCGGGAAAACCGGGACGTTTTATTCTCAGTCACCACCCTGTCAGCGGAACATCTGCTGATGGCAGTGTTCTGACATCCAACACGGCCGAACTCAATAGTTCGGTCGCAGGCTTCGATGTGGCGGTTGTGCTGCCTGAGGATAAGCTTGTGCTGCAACGGGCGGAGGAGGGTGGCGGTATCACCGACGGCGCCGGATACCAGCCTCTTGAATTCGAGGTCACGGTGCGCGTTACAGTGCCGGAGAATGGCGAGCCTATAGAAAATATCACTTTTCAGGGATTTGATGCAAGTGACGGGGGATTGGACATCGACCTTGTTCAGGCCACGGGCGTTGAGTCGGAACCATGGGTGGATGTCCAGCCGCAGCCGGTTCCCGCACCGGTGTGGGTGTCAGGGCGGTCGCCCGTCGGTCTGGTTTCCGGTCCGCTCGAGGCGGGTGGTGAACCGGTCGAATTCAAGGTGACAGTGACTGCCATCAGACCGGGGACCTTTGATTTTGCCGCATTGATAACGGCAGGGCCGGAGGGCGGCGGCAACACCATTACCGGTCGCGGAAACAATGTCGCCGACATCAAGGGCGATGTCGTTCTGTCCATGGAACTGGAAATTGTCAATACACCGCCCCGCATCACTGAAGGCGAGGCCGTCGAAATCACTGGCACGGTGGAGAACGTGTCGCTGACCGAAACAATTCACCTCAACCCGCTGATAGTTATAAGCAGTGGCCAGGGGGTCCCGAAGGGTCCGGTGGCGCTTGATGACCCGTTGCCGGAACCCGGAACGCCCGGAATCTTCAATCCGGTCCTGGAACCTGGTCAAAGGGAAAGATTCCGGCTGCGTGTCCAGACCGTGTCACTCCCAGGATTTGATCAGCGCTACATGGGCCGAACCTCGGTCGTCATAGATTTTGCGGTGTCCGGGAAGGTCTTCGATGCCCTCGGGGAGGAACGGCCGCTTGAGCGTTCGGCCACTGTGGTCGAGTGGGGCAACGGCCGTCATGAAACCGATGGTGCCGTCTTCCTGCGGGCTCAGGTGGATGCCGATCTCCGGCCGACCCGAATGCTCACCCAGGAACACTTCTTCAGTTTTGCGGCCGGCAATGCCCTCGAAAACCTGGCAAGAGGCGGTGCCGATGCCATCGCCGGTATTCCGAACCTTCTGGCCTCCATCCCTCCGGCCTTGTGGGGCCTTGCCAACTTCAGTGGACAGATCCAGGTGGAGAAGCAGCTTGCCTCACACAACGCCGCCCGATACCTCTGGGCATGGATGGATCTGCAGATGGACATCTGGGCCAACGTGGACCCGGCCACCAAACAGCAGCAGTTGCAGCTCATCACTGACGAGCTGGTCTACTACTATGGGGACAAGTTCGAATCAGCACAGCAGGTGGCGGCTGTCGTCAATCAGAGTATCACCGGATATTTTTTAAAGGTTGAGGACTACAGACTGCGGGCACGCCAGGCCTCGGATTACGGCTTCAACGAGGAATTGGCTGCCATCGCCGGTGAGCCATTCCGGCCCATCGGACAGTTTGCCGTGGAGGAATTCGCGGCAGCAGCCGCTATCGCCAGCTGGACCTCACGGACTGCCCGGTCGACCAGGATACTCGATGAAGTGGCCGAACAGAAGCAGCTGTTCAGGGCCCGGGCCGCCGGGCAGGCCGATGCCGCCACCGCCGCCATGGCCCGGAAGGGTGACCCTCGCGTGACCGAGATGCCGGATCCGATGAAGGCCCTTCCGGAATCGACTCCTCTGACCGCAAAGCATGCACAGGACGGATGGGCTGTTGACCCGGTATCGGACAGAAACCTTATCCGCATGACCGACACGAAAAACGGCGGGATGCCCATCTTCGTCGCAATCCGCTCCCGTGCCGATGAAACCATTGAGTGGATGAAGACCTCGCTGGGAATCACTCCCAAGCCGATGACTTTCAAACCCAAGAATGTCAACCCGGATGATGTCAAGTATCTGGGATACCGTGACGGGGTGGGGTACGGCGATATCAACGGCGTCGGGGCCGGGGATCGCGGGGCGACCATCATCGCCGAGCCGATTCCATTTGAGGAGGTGCTGCTCAGGCTCGAACTGGACAACGCCGACGCCATCACCCGTTCCCGGGTCATCAAGCGCCATAACCTGCGATGGAAGGAATGGTATGGAGTGGATTGTTGCGCCCGTCCAGGCATCCGCAACTCCAAGGCGGCCGAGTTGATGGATCCGCTGGCTTTTGAGGTCAATGAATCAGGCAGACTCATCGGCAGGGGGACGCTCGATGTGCCCAGACGCGGATCGGTTCCCCAGCCGGATATCAATGCCGATGTGGTCGGACCCGGTGTTCTCGACGCCCGACAGTTCGAAATGCGCCAGGTGGTCGAGCCCCCGGACAGCCATCTCTTTCCCAATGGTCGTCAGTATTTCGAATGCTGGCTGGAGGATGACCTTGGGACCGACTCCCTCCGCGGCGTTATGCGGCGTATTGCCGGTGATCTTGATACGGTCGCCGTCGGCCTCGCTGACGGATCGGCCCTGCCAGTGGCCACCGAGTTTTCAGAAACGGTCGCCGCCAATCTTCTGCACGCTATTCAGGCTCAGCATCCATGGAGCAACTCACTCACCATCGACAAACTGTTTGAGGAATTCGTCAACGGTTCGGCTCACCGCTGGCACGATGACATCACCAAGCGCGGGGAACCCCTCATCGTCTATGTCAATGGCGAGAGACGGGTCGGATGGTTTCATCCCACCAGGACCATCACCGGAGAGAACCCTCTCAAGCATTTCATGTGGCTGGACGGGGGCACCGCCGACGTGGACAACGTGGTCCGCTTCCAGAGGGACCTCCGCGGTACTCTCGATAACCCCGCTGATGTCAACCCGCCGCTGGTCAAGCCTTCATCATCCCTCGTGCGCGAAGCCATGCTCCGCTCAAGCAATGACACGGGCTCCGACCTCATCGCCGCCTGCGCCATCGAAACCGCGCGCAGTGGTGGAACTCTCTTTCGACTCAGCCGGGCCGCCGGATTCGAAAGACGCACCGACAGCGGCTCATGGGTCGACGCGGATCCGACCGCCGCCTGCGGCGACGGTGGCGGAGTGGTCATCATGCCCGAGACCTTCCTCACGGGCTCGGCTTCCCCCGGTGATACGGTGCTCCATATCATTGAGGACCTCCTTGACTATGACTGGAAGGATATGTTCCGGATCGGCGATCAGGTCATCATCGACCCGGGGACACCGCAGGAAGAGCATCGGATTGTCACAGGTCATGGTTCACTGATCCTCGACCGGCCACTGAATTATCCCCATGACCCCACTGTGCGGATTGTGTCCCGCGGCAGGGTTGAGGATGACCAGGACGGGGACGGCCTCTCCGACATCACCGAGATCCTCCTCGGAACCAATCCGGCCTCGGCAGATTCCGATGGCGACGGCCGCGAGGATTTCACTGAAATCCAGCAGAATACTTCCCCGACTGAACCGGACGGCTCCGTCAAACCGGGCGCTGGCCTCAGCCTGCTGCAAACCCCCGGCGGCCAGTGGCGAATATCATGGTCCGACCCACTGGCGCTGCTGGAAGCCGACGATTCACTGGTTTCAGATAACTGGACTCCCGTCAGCCCGGTTGAAGTCCAGGGAAATACTCTCAGCCACACCATCCCGGAAGACACCCGCCTGCGGTTCTACCGCCTCAGGAAGTAAATGACCATAATAAACTGAAAGCAACAGACAGGCTTCTGAATTGAAAGGAAGGGGGTATGGTCCGGGAATCTGTATAATTGATATAAACCCCGTATGATTCCGGGCTTCTGATCTTAGTGGTTCCGGTGAGGATGTATTCCGGTTTATTGCCGCTCAGATCTGTTTGATGATGGTTCTGCAAACTGCCCAAGATCGGAAATGTTCCCCGAGTTCATCAGATTGGGTAAAAACACTGCCATTGTGCTTCCGATCATTGTGAATAGTGAGCCCAATCCAATGAAAATCCATATTCCTGCTGCTGTGCCCCTGACAAGAACAGCGGATGACGGATTTCCAGGATTATAGAAAACATCGACCTTCTGGCCCGGCTTGCAGCTGTTCTGCTCAATTTCAGCTTCCGAACGCTTCCCGTATTTCAAGGTGCCAGACTGAATTCGCATGCCGGTGTATTCCGTGGTCTCTGCCATGTAGGTATAAATTACTTTGATCCGATAAGTCGGTTCCGGGCTGCTGGATGGGTCGCGGTGATTCACCCGTCTGATTTCCGAATGTACAATTTCTCCCAGTGTCCCTGGCCAATTTTCACTGGCAATACCCTGGCTCATCTGCCGGATTCCAATAACCAGAAAATTCAGCCCGCCGAGAATGAAGAATGCAGGGACAAGGCGCCCGAAAAAGAATTTTACCACCACCGCCAATGGTGCAAAAAACAGGGTGGGATTCGTGTCGTTCCTGATGACGGTCATTCCTCCAGTCCAGGAAAGTTTAAAAATCTGTCTCCATGTCCACGTCCAGTCTTATTACGGTCATCGGTTTTTGTGGGCTCAGGATACTCATTGGTGGTCCGCGGGCAATGAATGAAAGCCCGCAGGTTCAAGCCAATAAGCAAAAAGGGAAATTCATGGCGATCCGTGAATCGGGGGGATTTTACTCTTCAGCGGCTTATTTGAGTTACTTTCCCGGTTGTCGATGAAAACCCGGAGCGGGGCTTTTCAAAAAAGGCATATTCGGGCGGGTGTCCAGTATTTGTACATGTTTGAGACTGGATGAAAACACCAACACAGGGGATGCGGGTGATTCATCATCTCGGAGTGAGTCATTCATCCGGCGGGGAAGGCCGAGGCCGTATTCACTTGCCTCCTCATTCTCATGCGGTAATCTGACAGTTAATGTCAGTCCAATTGAGAAGATTTGGATGTATCCTTCTGGGATATGTGTTTCTTTCGTGTGATGGTGCGTGGGCTCAAGGGGGTCCGGGAGCAGGGATCTTCATTGAGGATGGTTATCTGGTTCTGACACTCACACCGGCTCCTGAACCTACGGAAGCCATTCAGGTGTGGTGGAATACGGAGGAACCGGACCGCAGCAATGCGGTCCCCTATGAATCTTTCACTCCGACCGTCCAGCCTGATGGGTCGGTGCATCTTCTCACCGAAATCAACACCACCGATCTGGACAGGGCATTCTTCTTCATCGGGGAATCGGGCGAGTTTCTCGGTTTTACCACGGCCCTGGAGTCAACACCCGGGGAGGTCAGCGAAGGGCCCGGTGTTTTCCTGATGGTTGGCATTGATCTTGGTGCCGAAGGAGAGGGGTATAATGGAACACTGGATTTTTCGATCATCGGGAATGGCACGCTTTACGGGGAGGCACTCCCTGTTAGGAGAACGGTCACTTTTGATGGACGGTTGCAGACGGTGGCAGTGCTGGAACTGGATGATCGTGAAGTCCACGGCTCCCGAACCATAATCCTTCGTCTGGATGAGACTTCATTGTCGGATGCCGCTGAATATCAGAAAGTCATTACGATCGAAGACGATGACTACTACTGGTCTGGTGCATTGGATATGGGTTTCCGGCAGTTTCCAATCCGGATCCAGTGGACGAAGGCCGCCGGGGAAACGCGGTTATTCTACCTCTCTGACGGAAGCGGGGTTATTCCACAGGGCCGTTTCGGCGAATCCGGTGGGGCACCGATTTCCTCACTGGCGATGCCTGTTGTGATCCCTTCCGCTCTCGGCGAGGTCGGGCCGGGCGGGGTGAACGCGGATCTGACTCTCACCCTCGATCCGACCGATGAGTCAGAGACCGAGATCCGCGGTGATGCAGCCGTGACACTGACTTACCACGGATCCGGGAATCCGCATCTGGACCATACCACCACCGGAACATTCATCCTGCGCCGTGAACCACACCCGGTCATGGGTCGCGAGCCCGCACTCACCGAATAATCCGCCCAATCCAAAGACCCATATTTCCAATTGTCCAATACCATGAAATTTCATTCCCATGTCCTGCCGGGCTGCCGGCTCGGGCTGATCATGCTGGCGTCCATGGCATCAGTTGCCCTTGCGGAGGAACCGGCCACCGCGCCCTTCTACCAGGAGCGGCAGTTTCTACATCTTTATCCGGATTCAGGTGTCTGGGCTGCCACAAGGTTTGCAGCCGCCTCCGACGTGCTTCTGGTCGGCATTCCGAAATTTGAAACCAACCCTGAGTTTCCCGGCAATTCCTATGGCGTCGGCCGCGCTGCGGTGTTGCGCCGGGTGGATGGACTGTGGCGCTTTGATTTTCAGATCAACGGCCTCCCCGAGAGCAACCCGGATAGACCCTACTGGTCCGGGTTCGGCAACGGCGTGGCGCTGAATGAATCCGGCCGGCGTCTGGTCGTGGGCGCGCTCGAAGAGGACTACCAGGGGGAGGTCGACCTTGGCGGCGCCTGGATATACGAGTTTGGATCCGGCGATGATCCAACGAATTCGCTGCTGGCCTACTTTTCCTTCGATGACCCCCTAAATCCTCTGCAGGATGATTCAGGCCGCGGTCTGCAACTGGCATCCGGAGAAAGCGGTCCTTCCTACAAATCGGATGCCGGATTTGGTGGTTCCGGTGCGTTTTCATTCAATGGCGCGCAGCAGCTCATTGCCTCTCTGAACATCAATGCCTCCAGCCTTCCGAAGCTGACCATGGGCGCATGGGTCCGCACGACAAGTCTCGAACCGGGGCTTCGGAAGATCATCGGGCATGACAACGGCGGATGGGACCGGGTCATCGGACTGGACAACCGTTTCGGGGATTTCCGTTACACCTCATTCATCGGCAACGGCAGGCCGGTTCCAGGCACCCCTGTTCCCCGCAGCACCGATGAATGGACATTTATCGCCGTGGCATACGACCAGCCGAACAGTGAAATGACGCTCTACGTGGACCTCGATGCCTCCACCACGGATGACATACCGGTTGCCTTGATGCACCCGACGGATTTCAACCCGGGCTATGA
This sequence comes from Verrucomicrobiia bacterium, assembly GCA_030425355.1. Lineage (GTDB taxonomy): Bacteria > Verrucomicrobiota > Verrucomicrobiia > Limisphaerales > JAJOIW01 > JAJOIW01. The sequence goes on along the minus strand of JAUIAG010000084.1, from coordinate 7,487 downwards.
GACCACCGCCATCGGCAGCATCCGGCCCGACCAGACAGCCGAGGGATGGGAAGGCTGGATCGACCAGGTGTTTTTCTTCGAGGGTGCTCTGGATCTCGCGGCCATTACCCGGATTCGCAACGGGGAAATCCTTCCCGGCACCGTGCCATCCTCCGCGGGCGGGCTTCAGCCTTTGCTGGAAACACCTCAGATCGTCCAGCGCATTCAATCCGACGTGGACAGCTTTCGACAGTTCGGTCGCCATACAGCCGCCAGTGGGGAGATCGTAGCCGTTTTTTCCGATGAGAGGCATGGCGCGTCGGGGCCGGGTTCCCGGCCTGATGGCTCGGTCAATATCTACCTCGAAGAAAATGGCGTGTGGTCGCAGGTGCAGAAGATCGCCGCCGTGGACTCAACCCAGGATTTTACCGGCATTATAATGAAGAACGGGATTCTCGCTGTCGCCATGGCCGGTGCGAGGGTCGATGGCCTCTCCGGCCTGGGCAAGGTGGAGCTTTACCAGTGGAATGAAGACGCACTTCGCTTTGAATCCGACCAGGTCGTGGCACCTGAGGAACGGACTCCCACCAACCAGGCGTTCGGCACGGACATTGCTTTCAATGGCGATGTGGATTCTCCCACCACAATCATGGTCGTCGGCGCGCCCCAGAACGCGGGTGGCCGGGCCATTGTCTATGAGCGCAGTGAGGACCCCGGTGCCCAGTGGGTGTTCCGCCAGAAACTGATTGCGCCGGCGTCCGACTACAATCCGGACAGGCCATGGAATGAGTTCGGGAACTCAGTGGCGGTCTCAACCGATGGCCGTGTGATCGCCATTCAGGGATACCTGCCCGACGGTTACGGTGAGTTCGAGACCGGTCATGCGGTCTACCTCTTTGAACGCGTCGGTGATGTGTGGCATTACGTCCGCCGCCTTATTGGCAGCCGTCTTGAAGACAATAACTGGTTCGGGGATGAAATGACCTTTGCCGGTGACCAGCTGCTGATCGGCAGTCCGCGGTTCAACAGAAATGACGACAACCAGGCGGATGGCGCCATTTATGTCTATGACCTGAGTTATACCGCGGAGACCGTGGCGGATAACGCCGGAAGGTATCTTTACACAAATCTGGCTGATGACTCCCCCCGCTATCCGAAGGACAGGGCGGCATTCCGATACCTCGACGAGCTTTACGAATCATCGGCCAGTGGCCCGGTCGCAACGCCGGGTGAGGCGGCAGCCGCATTCGGACCCGCGGACGAGGACCGGATCGCCACGGCGCTCGAACTGGTTCGCCGCGGGCTTGCTCAGAATCCCGACAGCACTGTCCTTCAGAACCTCCTCCTCGATATTTATTATGACTGGACCCGCATCCTGGCGATTCAGGCGGCCGAGGAAATCGCGGATGTGGATTTTGTGAGGCTGGATGCTCCGTCAACACCCGGTGCCTTCATCATCGATCAGGAAATCGCCGCATACACCCGCGCTCTTGAAGCAAATCGGAAAGCGTACCGAACCTATCTGGACCTGTTTATCGACGATCTTGGCATCGACTCCGTAACACCTGTTGGCTTCACCGCCTTTCAAACCCTTGTGCCGTCCCGCGCACTGGCACCGCCAAGGTATCTCGATGGTGAAACTGAAAGTTCTGTAACCGGATCCGACGCTCCGGTTCTGCCGGCTTACCGGGACCTGATCCTGCTGCTGGACCTTCTGGCCGACCAGGCGAATCATGCGGCGCAGCTGGCCTTCCTGCTTGCATCCAATGGCGACACCGATGGTGCGGTGGAGCAGCTCGGCGACACCGACCGCGAATTGTTTGCCCACGCTGCTCTCCTCAGGGGAATGTTTCCACAGCTCGAGGCCGACCGCGGGGACGTCGATGCACTGGACACCGCCTGCATCAACCTGGAGGAGGCCTTTGTCTCGCTCAGCGATATGGCCGGGCGTATCACCGGTGAGAACAACCTGCTCGGATTCGATCCCGATTTCCTCCCGCTTCTGCCCAAGCCGCAGGGGCAGCTTCAAACAATTATCCATACCTTCGACCTGCTCAGGGATCGACTGACCGCGAATAACGAGACCCTCAATCCCGTTCTCCGGGCCAGTAATTCCCAGGCGGCCGCCGTTGAGGCATGGGATCAGTACCGGAACAACCAGGACAACCTGTCCGCCCAGTTGTCCGCCATTTCGGGAGCCAACTCCGAACTTCGGGAGCGGCTGATACAGATCCGGGGAGACGGAACCCTGCCGCCCGAGCAGGATCCCTCCACTGAAATTTTCCAGCAGATACAGAATATCGAACGGGCCCGAAACCAGATCAGACGCAATCAGGTTGAGAGCTCGAACGTTCGCCGAAGGATCGAAATTGAAGTGGAGCGCCGCACTGCCGCTTCCGGCATCCGCGATGCGATGGGACAGATCCGGGTTGCCTATGGCGAGGCCCAGGCGACACTGACCGAGCAGATCAGTTATTATGAAGGCATGCAGAAAGCCGTGGGATCGGTGGCCGATGCCTCCAATCCGGCAGAGTTCTTCTCCAGTCTTGTTACCGGACTGTATGTCGGCGGAGTGGAAGTGGCCAAAGGACAGCTCGAAGCGGAAAAGGATCGTCTGGCCGGCCAGGAGGAGGCCGATATTCTCGCGCAGGAAAATCTCCTTGAGGACGTCAACAGCCGGGCAAACATCCGCACCTGGATGCTCGATTTGAGAACACTCGCGGTGGACTCTCTGGATGCCGCCATCGCCCTGAAACAGGAACAGGGGCGGCTCGCCGCAATCTGGCGCGAGAAGGAAAGGCTGGAACGCCGTATCGCCATGGCTGAAGCGGAACTGAATGACCGGTATTTCGCCGATCCCATTCACCGGTTCCGGGCACGGCACCAGGTCTTTGTCGCCAATACGGATTTCCGCAATGCCATGGAAAATGTCTTCCTGTTCATCAAAGCTTTTGAATACAAGTGGAACCGCGAGTTCAATACCGCCGGTTGGGACCTCGATACGTTTTTCAGGATCCGCAATGCCTCCGAGCTGGAAACACTCGTCAGCGATCTCATCTTCGCCGAAAGCATCATAACCACCGGCATCGACGACTCCTTCGACTGGTTTTCCTTCCGGGATGACTTCTTCGGATTCAAAGACATTCCCGGTGCAGAATATGTCGATCCTCTCACCGGTGAATTTGTCGATTTCGTGACTGCATTCCAGAGTCAGCTTGTCAGCTATCTGGTCGATGGCGACAACCAGCCCCTGCCCGAAGGTCGCGATCCGCTTTCACCGCAGAACCGGAACCTCAAACTCCTCGTTCCATTCAACACGGTCCGCGAGATTCCGGGAGGAGCGTTCTTTGAAAAGGAGGGTTATCTCGATAAAATAATCGCCATGCACCTCCGCATGCCCGGCAGCCACTCCCTGGGTCGAAGCACAGTGCGGGGGACACTGGTCTACGGCGGAACGGCGTTCATCCGCAACAGGGAACCCGGGGTGCCGGACCCCGCCAGACCGGACAAGCTCCTCAACGAACTCAGCGCCTACAGCACCCGCGTCTGGAATGCCGAAGACGGGGCATGGAGTTACGAGGATGAACAGGTCCAGCGCGTGACCATAACCCTCGACGAGGATGAACGCATCCCTCCCTCCGTGCTCTCAATCGACACTTTCAATGAACGCAGCGTCGCCGCATCCAACTGGTTCCTTGAAGTCGAAATCCGTGACAATGGCGTCAACCTGGTCCGCATCGACGAAATAACTGACATCGAGATATATTTCCACCACGCCAGCGCCACCCGGTAACATCGCAGTGCGGAAGTTACAGAGGAATGGCAGTGAGACAGTTCATACCCTATCCGCTGCCGGGTCGCCCGATGTTGTATTGATACCGGCATTAATCAAAGCACCGGAGCATCGGGACGGGTCATCACATCGTGAATCCAATCTGAGGGGGACAACGGAACCCCCCGAAGAGGAATGAAAAAAAATTGAATGGCGGAGAGGGTAGGAATCGAACCAACCTGAGCCGTTTAAGCGACTCACAACGGTTTTGAAGACCGCGAGGGCCACCAGGCACCTTTCACTCTCCATCGCGAGTGTGACAGAATGCCATGGCTGAGCCAAGCACCGCATGGACCGATTTTCCGCTTCACAGGCATTCTTGAAGCAGTTGTCGAACCAACCGCGCCTTTGTTATTTTCTTGCGCGGAACGCCTTATTGGGAGCTGATGAGGGGAAATCAGATTATCAAGACTTATTGTGTCAGCAGAGTTGGAAAAGAAAATTGTTGAGGTCCTGAGCCAGGAGGAGGGAAAGGCTCTGAACCTCGAGGGTATCGCCAGTGAGTGCCGGATTGATCGGTCCGAAATGGACGAACTGGAATGGGTGATTCACAGACTGGAAGGCGAGGGGCGACTGGTGAAGAAAGGCAGCCGCCGCTACCGCCTTGCCGTGGACGGGGATTATCTGGAAGGCCGTTTCAAGCAGCACCGCAATGGCGATGGTGTGGTGATTCTGGACGACGAGAATGAAGCCGACATCTTCATTCCTTCGGGGAGTCAGGGCGGTGCTTTCCTTCACGACATTGTCCGGGTGAGAGTCCGCAAGTCACGGCCTGATGAAGGCGGCCCATTCAATCATCACGAGTTTCGCGGGACCGTGGTTGCTGTTCTGAAAAGGGCTTTTGCCGAAGTGGTCGGCACATTCCGCTCAACTCCCGATCGGGACATCTGCAATCCCGATGACCCGCGCTTCCCTCCGGTCGTCTGGATCGAATCACGCCGGGGAAAACTGGACCCCGCCGAAGGGGACAAGGTGGTTGTCCAACTGGTTGAATATGGTGACGGCAGCAGCCCTCCGACCGGCAAGCTGGTCGCAGTCCTCGGTCCGCCCGATGGCAGGGGCGTCGACATAGCCAGCATCGTCAGACAATACTCCCTGCCACTTAATTTCCCGCCCGAAGTGCAGAAGGAGGCCGGGGAACTCCCGGAGTTCCTCAGGAAATCCGATTACAATGGCCGCACCGACTGCCGGGATCATCTTGTCATCACCATTGATCCGGATGATGCACGGGATTTTGATGACGCCATCTCGGTGAGGAAACTCGACAACGGCGATTTTCGCGTGTGGGTCCACATCGCCGACGTCTCCCACTTTGTCAGGCCGGGATCAGCACTGGATGCCGAGGCCCGCGAACGGGGGAACTCCACTTATCTGGTGGACAGAGTGATTCCCATGCTGCCTGAAAATCTCAGCAACGGCCTCTGTTCGCTGCAGCCCAATGTCGATCGCCTCACCAAATGCCTCGAAGCGGATATTGACCCGTCGGGTGTTGTGCGCTCATGGAAGCTCTATCCGGCTGTCATTCACAGCCGCCGCCGTTACACCTACCAGGAGGCCATGGAGGTCATCGACGGTAAGGGACAGTCCGATACGGACAAAATGGTGCGACTCGGATGGGAGATAGCCTCGAAGCTCCGCAGTCGCCGGATGCAGAACGGATCTCTCGACATGGATTTCCCTGACCGCAAGATCAGGCTCGATTCTGAAGGGCGCATCAAGGCAATTGAGATCATGGAGAATGATGAGTCGCATCAGCTGATTGAAGAATTCATGCTGGTCGCCAACGAGTGCGTCGCCAGAGAACTTCGGAAGAGGAAGACTCCATCCCTTTTCCGCATCCATGAGGACCCGGCCAAGGAACGCCTCCGTGAACTGGAGGAACAGATGCGGAAGAGCCAGATCTACGTGAAGAATCTGCACCGCCCTGGAAACCTCAACCGGCTGATGACCAGGATCCACAAGCACCCGGCTGCCTCCGCTCTGTCGGTCTCCGTGCTCAGGAGCCTTAAACGTGCCAGGTACTCCACCAAACCCATTGGTCACTTCGGCCTGGCCAAGAAGGATTATACCCACTTCACCTCGCCCATCCGCAGATATGCTGATCTGGTGGTGCACCGGTCCATATTTGACAAGGTGAAACTGGACACGGCGGCTATGGTCAAGATCGCCGATCATATTTCGGCGACCGAACGGAATTCCGCCGATGCTGAATACGACAGCCGCATCGTCAAGCTGCAGCGGTATCTGGATGATGTCCGGAATGACCCGGTCAGCGGAGTTTTCAACGCGGTGGTCACCGAGGTGCGTGCCAAGGGGCTGTTTGTCGACCTCCCCGAACTGGGTGTCAGCGGAATGGTCCCGATTCGTTCGCTGGGCACGGATTCCTACAAATTCTCGCGGGCGACTTCATCCATCAGTGCCCGCCGGTCCGGGAAATCATACAGCATCGGCTCCAATATCAGGGTCAGGGTGCTCAAGATCGACAAGGCCAACCGCTTTTTTGACTTCGCTGCCGTTGATCCAGGCTGGCGCGGCACGACGCGCACCAATGATACCCGAAGCACCTCCTCAGGATCGGGCAGCAGTGGGAAAAGGAACCGCACCGACAGCGGGTCCGGGAAGAAAAGTTTCTCAGGGAAGTCCCGTTCAGGTGCCGGTGGCCGTGCCTCCCAGAGTCCCAGGCCGGCAGCCAGAGACAGGGATGCCGACGCATCAGAGAAATCCGGAAGAAATAAACATCCGTCCGGAAAATCCTCTCAGTCCGCCCGGAAATCTTCAGTCAGCCGCTCAGCCTCTCCGGCCGGCCAGAAGAACTCGCCCAATACCCGCAAATCCGGGGAAACCCGGCAGTCAGCAGCACAATCAAAGCCTTCCACTGCAGAGAAGTCCGACCGGAAAACATCCACTTCGACAAAAAAGGTCACCTCGCGCCGTAAATCCACCACCGCCAGAAGAAAACCCTCCGGAAACACTGGAAACTGAAGCGCAGGCGCTCCACAATACACCACCGAACAGCGTGTATGATCAGTTTTTCCATTCGGGATGCCGAAATCAGGGACATTCCACGGATTTCCGAAATCTACAACCAGAGTATTCCCACGGTGGCCACCTACGATATTCATCCCGAGGAGGTCGATCAGCGCTACCAGTGGTTCCTCACCCTCGAAAAGGAAGGCATGCCCGTCCTCGTCGCCACTGACAGCAACCAGCACGTCATCGGCTGGGCGTCCCTGAACCGCTTCCACGCCCGCGCAGGATTCCGCTTCACCCTCGAGAATTCACTCTATGTCTGCCACACCGCAAGGCGATGCGGTGTCGGACGCGCTCTCCTTCACCGGATCCTCCAGGAAGCAGAATCGATCAGAGCACACACCATCATCGCCAAAATCGACAGCTCCAATCACTCCAGCATCCGACTCCACGAGCAGGCCGGCTTCCAGCACTCCGGGGTGCTCCGTCAGGCCGGTTACAAATTCAGCCAATGGCTCGACGTCGTCCTCATGCAATACTTCCCCCCCACAGGGACAGGCCCTGAAGCATCGCCGGCTGGGGACAGGCCCTGAAGCATCGCCGGCTGGGGACAGGCCCTGAAGCATCGCCGGCTGGGGACAGGCCCTGAAGCATCGCCGGCTGGGGACAGGCCCTGAAGCATCGCCGGCTGGGGACAGGCCCTGAA
>JAUIAG010000083.1 GCA_030425355.1 Verrucomicrobiia bacterium | reverse complement strand
GGGTGGCAGGGTGGGGGTATGAGAATCAGGCGCGGCATTCAGGTGGACCGGGGGCGGGTTCAGTATTTTCATGTGGTGAGCCGGGTGGTGGACCGTCGGATGATCTTCGGGGATGCGGAGAAGGACTATTTTGTGGGGCTGGTGCGGCGTTTTGAGCGGTTCAGCGGGCTGGAGGTTCTGGCCTATGCGGTGATGGGAAATCATTTCCATCTGCTTCTGTGTGTTCCGGTCCGGCCTGAAGTGATCAGTGAGAAGGAAGTGTGGCGGCGGATGGGGTATATATACCCGCGTGAGAAGATTGAGGAGTTCAGGGAGCAGGTTGGTGAGAGGGTTGCGCAGGGGAATGTGGAGTATGAGCGGGAGTTTCTGGACCGGATGCGGGCCCGGATGTATGACCTTTCATCCTTCGTGAAGGACATCAAGCAGCGGTTTGGGCGGTGGTATAATTCGAATAACGACCGCAAGGGCACATTGTGGGAGGAGCGATTCCGGAGTGTTCTGGTCGAGGGGCACGAGAATGCCCTGATGAAGACGGCTGCCTATATCGAGCTGAATCCTGTTCGGGCAGGCATTGTCGGGCGAGTCAGTGAATATCGATGGTGCAGCTGGGCGGAGGCTGAGGCCGGTGGCGGGAGAGCACGTGAATGCGTGATAAAGCTGGTATCCGGTGGCGGGAGACTCATCCGGTGGCGGGAAGCATCTGCGCAGTACCGGAGTTATTTCATTGAGCAGAGTCTGGTGCATTCGAGGGGGCGGCCCCGGCATTCCCCGGATCTGGCGGAGGAGCCCTCTGACGAAAGCGTTCAGGTCTCGGGGCATCGCGACATGAGAGGGCTGCTGGTGCGGAAGTGGCGTTACTTCTCCGAGGGCCTTGTCCTTGGCAGTCGGGAGTTTATTGAGGAGTTTTATGCCAGGAACAGGGAAAGACTGAACCCGAAGCGGCGAACTATTTCATACGGGCTGCCGGGGACGGAATGGGGGGGCTTATGTTCCTATCGCAATGTCAGGATCCGTCCGGGCGGTCAGTCCGGCAACAGGGACTGAATGGGGTTCGGCGGAATCCAGTTCCAGTGCGGCTGTCTGTGCCGCCGGGACTGGATTGAGGGTGATACGGACCGTGGGCCCGTCGGGGTATGCGATGAAAATACTGGTTTCCCCTCTGAATAGGATTATTCTCAAAACATGAACCAGAACGATGACAGGAATTCACCCGAGGCGGAATACGTGGCGGCGGATGACCGTGTCATCGGCAGGGCTCTGAGAATTTCCGGATTTATCCTGTTGTCGGTCATAATTGTGGGGCTTGGCCTGGTCTGGTATCTCAATCGCGGGGACGATGCTGTGGAGGAGCAGCGCACGGAGATTGATGTTCCGGTCCAGCGCCTGGAGAGCCGGGACGCCGTCCCGCGGGTTGCATTTGAGGATGTGGCGCAGTCTGCAGGGATAGGGTATGTGCATAACAATGGTGCGACGGGGGAAAAACTTCTGCCTGAGTCTCTTGGTGGCGGAGTGGCACTTTTCGATTTTGACAATGACGGGGATCTCGATCTGTTGTTTGTCAACTCGACGTGGTGGCCCTGGGACATGGAGAAGAACCCCGAGTTGAAGGGCACAACCGCTGCGTTGCATCGGAATGACACTGATCCTGATGGCGGCGGCATCCGCTTTACCGATGTCACAGCCGGGTCCGGGCTTGACACACCTGTTTACGGAATGGGCGTGGCGATTGGCGATGTGGACAACGACGGAGACCGTGATGTCTTTCTGACCTGTGTGGGACCCAACCGTCTTTTTCTGAATGACGGATCCGGTCATTTCACCGATGTATCCACTGTCGCCGGAATTGAAGGCGGCAGCGGGGACTGGAGTACTGCGGCAGCGTTCCTTGATTTTGATGAGGATGGTTATCTCGATCTCTTTGTCGGGAATTACGTCCGATGGTCGCGGGAAATTGATTATCAGGTGAACTTCACGATAGACGGGGTTCAGAGGGCATACGGTCCGCCAACGGACTTTGAGGGGGCCTTTTCACGGCTGTACCGCAACCTGGGAAACGGTCATTTTGAAGATGTGAGTGAGAGCTCGGGAGTTCAGGTGAGGAACAGAGCGACGGGCAAACCGTCCGCCAAGGCCCTTGGGGTATGCGTTCATGATTTCAATCGCGACGGTCTTGTTGACTTTATGGTCGCCAATGACACCGTTCAGAATCTTCTCTTCATCAATCAGGGTGATGGCACTTTCCGTGAAAGCGGCGTTCTGTCGGGAGTCGCGTTTGATTCCAATGGAAACACCCGGGGGGCCATGGGCATCGATGTGGCGGCCTATCGGAATGATGATGAAGTCGGCATTGCGATAGGGAATTTTGCCAACGAGATGACATCGCTTTATGTGACGCAGGGGGCACCGATGCTTTTCGCCGATGAAGCGATTGCGGAGGGCATCGGTCCGACCAGCCGGCTGTCCCTGAAGTTCGGGATTTTCTTCTGGGACTATGATCTCGACGGCTGGCTCGATCTGCTGTCTGTGAATGGCCACCTAGACGAGGACATTGTCAAGGTGCAGCAGAGCCAGACATACAGGCAGTCAGCCCTTCTTTACTGGAACAACAAGGGTCGGGGATTTGTCCATGTGGACGGTGAAAATTCCCCAGGGGATCTGTTTGAGCCGATTGTTGGCCGCGGGTGTGCCTACGGTGATCTTGACTCGGACGGTGATCTGGATGTGGTGATGACCCAGCTTCACGGCCGGCCCATGGTGCTGCGAAATGACCAGCAGACCGGTCACAGCTGGCTGAGACTGAAGCTCGAGGGGCCGGCTGATTCCAACCCGGATGCGATAGGAGCATTGGTGGAAGTGAAAGGTGGCGGCATGACACAGACGCGGTTCGTCACCCCGACCCGCGGGTATCTCTCCCAATCGGAGACCGTCCTGACCTTCGGTCTTGGCAAGGTTGGAGAGATCGAATCCATCCGTGTTGAATGGCCTGACGGCACTGTTCAGGAGATCGATCCTGCAACTCAGGGCATGGACCGAAACCGTCAATACACGATTCTGCATCCCTCCCGCTGACATTTCCGCCGGCAGCCACATGGGCGCGACATAAAACCGGATTGGATTTCGCCGTCAATTATGGGATAATTTTCCAATGTTCATCCTTCGACCGAGCGACTCCGGCTGTAGATTGAAAGAGATCTTCCGCAAAGCTTATTTCCGATGCCTTGCTGTAGCAGTGGCGGCATCGGGAACCGCTCCAGGCTTTGGACATGCCGACGGCGAGATTGATTTCAACCAGGACATCCGCCCACTTCTCTCCGACAACTGTTTTGCCTGTCACGGTCCGGATGCCCAGACCCGCGAGGCTGATCTTCGCCTGGACATCCGCGACGAGGCTTTGATGGATCGGAATGGATCCCTGGCAGTCGTCCCCGGAGATCCGGAAAAAAGTGAGATCATTTATCGGATCTTCACGAGTGACGAGGATGATGTGATGCCGCCACCGGAGACGGGCAAGAAGCTGGATGACAAACAGAAGGCGCTGATCAGGCAGTGGGTGGAGCAGGGAGCCCGCTATCAGGAACACTGGTCATTTCAGCCAGTGGTGAAGCAGCCGGTGCCGGAGGTGAATGAACCATCCGGAAACGGGGAAAGTCTGACGGACATCGACCGTTTTCTGCTGGCCAGGCTTGGTGAACTCGGCATCGGTTTCTCGGCGGAAGCGGATCCTGTGACTCTGGTGCGGCGGTTATCCCTTGATCTTCTGGGGATGCCCCCTGAACAGGCTCTGGTGGACCGTTTTTCTGCATCGCCGGATCCGGACACCTACCGTTCAATCGTCGGGGAGTTACTGAGCAGTCCTCACTTTGGCGAGAGGATGGCGGTTTTCTGGCTGGATCTGGTGCGGTATGCCGACACCATCGGCTACCACAGTGATAATCACCGCGATGTGACCGGCTTCCGGGATTACGTGATCGCTTCATTCAATGACAACAAGCCATTTGATCAGTTCACCCGGGAGCAGCTTGCCGGGGATCTGATGGACTCAGAGGATCCATGGATCAGAGTGGCGTCCGGATACAACCGCCTTCTGCAGACCACGGAGGAAGGCGGTGCTCAGCCTAAGGAATACCGCGCCATATATGCTGCCGATCGCGTTCGGAATGTTTCAGGAGTCTGGCTTGGGACAACACTTGGGTGTGCCCAGTGCCACGATCACAAATACGATCCTTTCACCATGAAGGACTTTTACTCGATGGCGGCATTCTTTGATGACATCGAAGAGCCGGCTGTCGGGAAGCAGCGGGCAAACTTCACCGTTCCCGATGCCGGGAATCAGAAACTCCTCGAGGAAGCCACCCGCGCCCATCAGGCCGCATCTTCCCGGTTGCTCAATTTTTCAGACTGCTTCATGGGCGATGCGGGCATTCTGAATAAACTGGCCATCCGGAGGACTCCGATCGTCCCTGGCGAAGTCACCGACACTGGTTGTGTCATCCCTGGCAAGACCGTTTCACCCGTCGGAGGGAAGCACGCCGGGGGCATTGAGCTCAGCGGAGCCATCGAATGGCGCAGGAGCAGGGCCACTTCGCCGGAACTCTCCGGAGCCGCCCTCGTATTCCGTATTGCAGTACACAATGCTGAAGGTGAACCGATCGGGAATATCAATCTTTTCATCGATGGCCGCCCGGCCATTGAATCATTTCCGGTAAAATCCGCGGAAGGGCAGGCAGAATCAGTAGTCGTGGGAATACCGATCCCCGATGGTTTCAGCGAGATGCGGATAGAGTTCACCGGTGATTCAGGGGCCGGTCTGATACTGGAAGAACACGGTGATCTCGAATCAGTGGCGGATGCGCCATTGCCCGGATTTGTTCTGGATGTGGACGCCATGACGGCTCTTGCCGGTGAACTGGGCAGTTCAGAGGAATCCGTCACTGTCCCCGGTGGAGTCAGTGCGGAGTCTCTTCGTGGAGCGACTCTGACCCGCCTTGACGACGGCAGTTTTCTTTCCTCCGGCGCGAATCCCGACCGCGATATTTACAAAGTGGAAATTCCTTTGCCGGCTGGTGGGGGGAAAATTCATGGGATTTATCTGGAAGCCCTTCGGCATGAGTCGATGGCCAACGGAAGCCTGAGCCGGGCCAATGGAAATTTTGTTCTGACCGGATTTGAGGCATGGCTGGTCGGCGATGGCGATGGCGATGGTGACCGTCAAAGAGTGGGACTCGGGCAGCCCGTCGCGTCCTTCGAGCAGAACGGATGGCCGGTGGTGAATTCGATCGACGGCAAAAAAGACACCGGCTGGGCGATACAGGGATGGGAAAAATTTGATGACCGGCAGGCCCTCTATCCATTCTCACAGCCACTGGATGTTCCAGAAGGAAAGACAGGTCTGCGTCTGGAGGTTTTGTTGAAGCATGAGTCCGCGCATGCCCGCCACAATATAGGCCGCTTCAGACTGGGGCTGGTGAGCAGGCATGCCGAGAGCCTCGATCAGCTGAGACCTGTGCCGTCTGACGTCATCCAGTTGGTCAAGGCGTGGAATGACCGGGGGGATTTCAAGTCCGGTCAACTCCGTCGTGTGCTGGAATACGCTGCAGCGCACTCTGATTTCTATGCCGGTGAGCGGGCTGAGGTTAAGGCTCTTGATGAAAAGGTAAAGGAAATCAGGAGCCGCTTCAGGCAGGTGCTGGTGGTGGACCGTCTTGAGATGCCGCGCACGACCCGGATTCTTGCCCGTGGCAACTGGATGGATGAAAGCGGGGAAGTTGTGGAGCCGGCGGTACCGGCTTTTCTTCCGGCTGGTGAAGCGGGAGAGAAACTGAGGGCGGGGTCCCGGCTGAACCGCATGGACCTTGCCGGGTGGATAACCGATTCGTCCAATCCATTGACCTCCCGGGCCTTTGTGAACCGCCTGTGGAAAATCTTCTTCGGTCATGGACTCTCCCGCAACCTCGACGACCTTGGCGGACAGGGCCAGCCGCCGACTCATCCAGAACTTCTGGATTATCTTGCCTCAGAATTCCGCGACAATGGCTGGGATGTGAAAGACATGGTTCGGAAGCTGGTCATGAGCCGGGCCTACCGGCAGAGTTCCATTCCTTCGGACTGGCTCCAGAAGAACGATCCCGGGAATACACTTTTTGCGAGGCAGTCCCGATTCCGACTTGATGCGGAATTCGTGCGGGATACGGCTCTTGAAGTCAGCGGGCTGCTTGTCGACACCATTGGTGGGGACAGCGCCCGTCCATATCAGCCTGCCGGCTACTGGCAGCACCTGAACTTCCCGAGAAGGGAATATCAGGCGGACACCGGTGACGGACTATACCGCCGCGGCTTGTACACATACTGGTGCCGGACATTTCTGCACCCTTCACTTCTTGCCTTTGATGCTCCGAGTCGGGAGGAATGCACTGCGGAAAGAGCCCGTTCCAACACCCCCCAGCAGGCTCTGGTTTTATTGAATGACCCGACCTATGTCGAGGCGGCTCATGCACTGGCGGCCGGCAGTATGAAGTCCAGCCCTGTGGATTTGAAAGAGGCCATATCGCTCATGTTCCGCAAGGCTCTCTCGAGGGAGCCCGATCCGCGGGAACTCAGCACTCTGCATGCCTACTGCCATGAAGAACTGCGGCGCTTTGAAGCGGACCCCGATGCGGCGAAGTCATTAATTTCTGTCGGCGAATTTGAGAGCGCCGCTGGGGAGAATGATGAGCTTGTCCGAACGGCGGCTCTGACCAGTGTGGCCCGGGCGATTCTCAATCTCTACGAAACCACAGCGCGCTATTAATGTTGATCCAGAGAATGCTGCGGCAATGAGCAGTGACCACCGGAAGAAAATTACGAATATGAACCAGGAAGAAATCAGCAACTTGATAAAGCGTCGGACATTTCTGCGCAATACAAGCCTCGGGATTGGCAGCGTGGCACTGGGATGCATGATGATGCGTGAGGCCGGGGCTTCTGTTTCACATGGAGTCATTAATCCGACGCACAGGGTTATGCGCGCCAGGAGAGTCATTCACCTGTGTATGGCCGGTGGCCCTTCCCATCTGGAAACGCTGGATTACAAACCTGAGCTGGCCAGGCAGGATGGCAATCCCATGCCCGAGAGTCTGACCCGGGGACAGCCGATTGCCCAGCTGCAGGGGCAGCAGTTGAAATGTCTTGGACCGCAGCATTCATTTTCCCAATGCGGCGCATCGGGACTGATGATTTCCGACGCGCTTCCAAATATACAGAAGATCGCCGATGAGATCTGCGTTGTGCGTTCGATGACAACCGAGCAGATCAACCATGATCCAGCACATACCTTCATGAACACCGGGACCCAGATCTCGGGACGGCCAAGTATGGGTTCATGGGTTCTCTACGGGCTCGGAGCCGAGACGCAGAGTCTCCCCGGATTTGTGGTTCTGACTTCGGAAGGCGGCGGGCAGGGTCAGCCTATTGCCAGCCGCCAGTGGCACAGCGGTTTTCTGCCGAGCCGGTATCAGGGTGTCCATTTTCACAGCAAAGGTGACCCGGTGCTTTACCTGAGCCGACCGGGTGGTGTTTCGCGGGGCGCGCAGCGCAGTCTTGTGGACACTGTCCAGTCGCTCAACAGTCATCGCAACCAGACATTGCGGGACCCGGAAATCAGCACCCGAATTTCGCAGTATGAGATGGCATTCCGCATGCAGATGAGTGTTCCCGAGCTGGTTGATTTCGCCCAGGAACCGGAGCATATACTCAACATGTACGGAGCCACTCCCGGGGATGGGTCCTTCGCCAGCAACTGCATACTGGCGCGACGGCTTGCGGAACGGGGCGTCAGATTCATACAGCTTTACCATCGCGGATGGGATCACCATGGCGGGGTCAAAAACGGTGTGATGACAACAGCCCGCCACGTGGATCAGGCGTCTGCCGCACTGATTCGGGACCTGAAGCAGAGAGGGATGCTCGATGACACACTGGTGATCTGGGGCGGCGAATTCGGCCGCACCCCGATGTCCCAGGGCGGCGGCAACAACCCCGGAAGGGACCACCACATAAAAGGGTTCTCCTTCTGGATGGCTGGAGGCGGTATCCGTCCCGGCATGGCATACGGGAACACCGATGATCTGGGATACAATGCCGTGGAGAACGTGGTGTCAGTCCGTGATTTTCATGCGACCATGCTCCACCAGCTGGGGATTGATCACCGGTTCTTCACCTACAAGTTCCAGGGCCTCGATATGCGTCTGACCGGCGTTGAAGAGGCCCATGTCCTCAAGGCGCTTCTTGTTTGAGTGACGTCCGGCCGTCGCCGGGGCTCCGCGGCAGATCACGGTTTGAGGTCTGCCGATGAATTGATTCGTGAAAGGAATCCCGAAGTCGAAAAGCGGATGAACCATGCCATGTCGCCCGGTTCATCCTCGAACCGGCTGGCTGTCTGCCGCATTGCCCCGGCAATGGGACGCGATTTCTCTCCCAGCATTTCAATGTGCCGGCAGGCATGCATCACCACGAGCGGGTCATCCGAGTCGAGGAGCGAACGAAGGCAGTCGAGAGCTTCCTCCGTCCGGTCGGAGTTGTGGTGGACCAGGGCTGCCGCGCATTCCATTCTCACCGACAGACTTGAGTCCTCCAGTCCCCCGGCGAGGGACGCCGTGGCTTCCTCATTCAGTCTGGAAAGCGAATGGAGTGCCACGGCAGACCAGTAGCGGTGAACCGGGTCGTCGTGACTCATCCCTTCCGTCATTTGACGGATCCTGCCGGTTCCTGTCAGGGCTGCCGCATTGAGGTGTGCTTCGGGTGAGTAGTCTGTGCGGCGGGCCCATGTCCACGCCGGTTCGGTGGCTGCGATTCCAGCGAGTTCAATTTCCGGAATGAAGCCAAGATCCACAGAGTTGATTATGTGATCCCGATGTTGAGCACGCATGCGGGTGAGGACGTCCCTGTGATGGTGGGACTGTGCGAGATTGAAGAGATTCAATGGATCTGTCATGCAGTCGTAGAGTTCCTCGACGGGTCGGGATGGGTCCGTGTAATGGCGCTGTGCGGGGGAGAGGTGCAGCTGTCGGGCAAGGCTTTCGATCTCCTGATTGATGGTTCCCTGGTCGGGCCATGCGCTCTGCTGGTTCCATCCCCGGTGAGGCATGTAATTCCGGATGTACAGATACCGTTTGGAACGGACACTTCTGGAAAGGTCGGTTGCTTCGTCAATCCTGTCCCTGTGTCCGAAAACAGCATCCCTTTCCGGGCCGATGAAGGCCCCGAGAAATGGGATTCCATTCATGTATTCCGGCGGCCTGATCCCGGCAAGCGAGAGTGTGGTGGGACCGAAGTCCTCGAAACAGACCAATCGATCCGAAGTCGATCCGGGGAGTGATGGTGCCAGTTCATTCCATTGATCGGGAAAATGAATGACCAGTGGAACGTGCATGCCGGAGTCCAGGAGAATTCTTTTGTGACGAGGCATTCCTGAACCGTGGTCCGAGTAGAAAAAAACGATGGTGGAATCCGCGAGATTATCCTCGGCGAGTTGTGCGAGGATTTCGCCGACCTGCTGGTCCATCAGGCTGACGCAGTCGTAATATCTCGCGATGGTCCGACGGATGACACCTGTATCCGGGTAATAAGGCGGGACGGGTGCCAGCGCGGGATCGTGAATTTTATCGGAAGGCAGTTGGGATTGTATTTCCTCGCGGAACTGCTGATCGGGCCAGACCATGGTTCTGCTCTGGTGCGAAGTCATGAGGTTGAATACCGAGAAGAATGGCTGATCGCTGTCGGGGCGCTGTCTCCAGTGTGCATCCGATCCCTGTCGGTCCCAGCTCGCACTGATGATGCTCTGTTCACTGGATGTGTTGTAATCGGTCTTGACGTTGTTGGTGGTGAAGTATCCCTTTTCTCTGAGCAATGCCGGGAATCCCTTCATGAAGTCGGGGAGGGGATACAGGGATCGCATTGGATGGGTTCCCTGACTGGTTGCGGCGAGTCCATTGATAAGGCAGGCGCGCGATGGGGAGCAGACCGGGGCGGTGGCGAATGCATGGGTATACCTGACCGATTGCGCCGCCAGGCTGTCTATGACCGGAGTGGCGGCATAGGCGTCCCCGTAACATCCGAGGGTCGGGCTCATATCCTCTGCGGTGATCCAGAGAATATTCGGATGGTTACCGGCAACCAGCAAACCGCCTGGTACGGTCGGGAGCAGGGCAAGCAGAAAAAGGCAGAGTCTGATCGGAAAGGCACAGCTCTTCCGGATGGATGCTTTGGAATTCATGGTCCCAGCATAGGGGACTGGCACGACTGTGGCAAACTCCGGCCCAGGCCCTTTAATGCGGCTATTGGAAATCGAAGTCCGGGACAATTTCCCGGATGGGGTCCATCACAAAGGACCTTTCCGTGGCCCTCGGATGGGGAATGATCAGGCTCGGGGAATGGTGGCGGTGGCCTTCGATGTGGATGATGTCGAGATCCAGCGGGCGTGGTTCATTCAAAACTGTCTTCCGGACCCTCCCGGCCTGCCTTTCCATGGCCTTGAGGTGCAGCAGCAACTGTTCTGCCGCCTCGTGGAGATCGGGAACTGGAGGGAACCAGTCGATTGCGACGACGGCATTGAGGAAGTCAGGAGATCCCGGCGGGCAGTCAACCGGAGAACTTTTCAAAAAAGATGAAACTCTGAGCCTGCGATGAGGCAGGGTCTGATTCAGGTCCCTGACGGCCGTTTCAAGGATCTGCTGCGACTGCCCCAGATTGGAACCGAGTGCAATAATCAGAAGCCTTGAATTCGAGCCGGGTGAGCCGGTGAATCGGGAATCATCTGGATTTGAGCCCGAGGACATCCTGCATGTCGTAAAGACCTGGTTTCTGCCCGTGGACCCATGCGGCGGCACGGAGTGCGCCATTGGCGAAAGTGTCGCGTGAGGAGGCCTTGTGGGTCAGCTCGACCCTTTCCCCGGCACCAGCGAAGACCACCGTGTGGTCTCCTACCACATCGCCGCCCCGCAGTGAGTGAACCCCGATTTCCTGTGCCGTCCTTGGGCCGGTAATCCCCGACCGGCCATGTCGCTGGTCCGAAGCGAGGTCGAGGTTCCGGGCTTCAGCAAGGATTTCCACGAGCGTGGCAGCCGTGCCGCTGGGTGCGTCCTGTTTATGCCGGTGATGCATTTCAATCACCTCCAGGTCGAAATCCGGTCCGAGGATTTCAGCTGCCTTGCGTGTGAGCCAGAAGAGCGTGTTGACGCCGGTTGAAAAGTTCGAAGCCCATACCATGGGTATGGAGGCGGAGAAGGCTTCAATGGCTTTGCGGTCCTCCGGTTTGTGCCCCGTTGTCCCGATGACAACAGGCACTCCTGCCTGAGCACAGGTGGAGACAACTTCCAGGGTGGCGTCATGAAGCGTGAAGTCTATCACGGCATCAGCATTCGGGAGGTGTTCCCCGAGGCTGTCGCCCATATCGAGGGCTGCTGAAACCTGGACTTTTTCCATTGATTCGGCACACCGGATCAACGCCTGTCCCATTCGTCCCCTTGCACCGTTGATGATTACTCTGGTCATGATTGAAAATGAAATGTCCGGATGGAGTCGGTTCCGGGTCAGCTGAGCAGTTGAAGGCTTTGGAGTGTCTCCACAAGCTTCTGGCGATTCGAGGGCGCCATGGGGCACAGCGGAAGCCGGAATTCCTCCTCGCAGAATCCGCAGAGGGCCATGGCGGTCTTGACCGGCACCGGGTTGGTTTCGATGAAGAGGTCCTTGAAAAGCGGATAGTATTTTTCGTGGATGGCGAGCGCCTCGGCGTGTCTGCCTTCGCGGAAGTTGCGGACCATGGAGGCGACCGCGGTCGGGATAATATTGGAGGCGACGGATATCACACCCCGTGCTCCGACCGCCATGAATGGAAGGGTCAGTCCGTCATCGCCGCTGAGGATATCGAATGAATCCGGCAGGGCGGCTCGCAGCTGGCTCACCCGGTCTGCATCGCCTCCAGCCTCTTTTATGGCCACGATGTTCGAATGGCTTTCGGCGAGTCGGACCACTGTTTCCACGGCGATGGCCACACCGCAACGCCCGGGGATGCTGTAGAGGACCAATGGCAGTGACGTGGCAGCGGCGATGGCAGAAAAGTGCTGGAACAACCCTTCCTGGCTGGGCTTGTTGTAGTACGGGGCAACCTGGAGCGATGCATCGGCTCCGGCCTTTTCAGCCTGCTGGGTGAGGTGAATGGCTTCTGCGGTGGAGTTGGCTCCCGTACCGGCGATGACCCGGGCCTTCCCGCCGGCGTAGCGGACAGCCAGTTCGATAATCCGCGAGTGCTCACTCATATCGACGGTCGGGGATTCTCCGGTGGTTCCGACCGGGACAATACCATCGATACCTGCCTCCACCTGCCTGTTCACCACCTTCTCGAAGGCTGGTTCATCAAACTGGTTGTTGCGGAAGGGTGTGATCAGTGCTGTGTAAGTTCCAGTAAGGGGCATGTTATTTTCTTAAGTGCGGGTGCGGAGGGGAATTTATCCGTGTGTCGGGTGGGTTGTGGAGAATTTTTTTCCCGGATCACGAGGGGATCTGGACAGTTCCGGTGAATACGGTGACGGCCGGTCCTGTCAGTGTGACATTGCTGAATGAGTCACCGTGCCGGTCGAAGCCCACCTCAAGCGTATCGCCACTGCGGACCCGAACCGCGACCGGCGCAGTCCAGTTGAATTTTCTGGCGGCGATAAGCGCCGAGGCCGAAACCCCGGTGCCACAGGCGAGTGTCTCGGCTTCCACGCCCCGTTCGTAGGTTCTCAGGGCAATGCGGTTATCGCCAATGACAGTGGCAAAATTGACATTGGTTCCCTTCGGGGCAAATCGCGAATGAAAGCGGATCCTCTGACCAAGATTCCGAACGGTATCATCCTCAACCTTGTCCATGAACAGCACCGTGTGCGGCACTCCGGTGTTGATGAAATCCGCGGGAAATGACTGATTCTCCAGCTGGAGGATGAAATCAAATTCCGGATCGACGGGATCTGTGAGGCCCACGGTGATCTGGTCGCCATCAACATTGGCGCGGATGACGCCGGCAAGTGTCTGAACCGTGAAAGCGGGAGACTTCTGGGATCCGTTGGTGGCCACGAATCTGGCGAAGCACCGGGCGCCGTTGCCGCACATTTCGGCGGATGAGCCGTCGCTGTTGAAGAACTGCCACTGCCAGTCGACACCGGGTGTGGTGGACTTTTCCTGCAGAATCAGTCCGTCGGCACCGATTCCGTTCTGGCGGTGGCACAGTGAGGCGACCTGCTCGGGTTTGAGCAGGATTTTGCCGTCCCGGTTGTCAATGAGGATGAAATCATTGCCGGCACCATTCAGCTTTGCGAAGGCGATCTGCATTCCCGCCCAACATAGACAAAGCCTGATCCCATGACAAGCGACCTGTTTGAATGCCGTGAGGGGAAAAATCAGGGGCCGGACAGGCCCACCGATGACTTGACGCTGGAGACTCCGACTCTGCATGATGGAGACACTGTTCGGGGAGCCGTCCGGACCGCATCATCTTATTGCATGATCGGAAAAGTGGCTGAGAGTTCTGAATGTCCCGGCGTTCAGATGACCCGTTGAACCTGTTCAGGTAATGCTGGCGAAGGGAACCATTGAGACATGCTCCTCCCTTTCACGGTGTCGATCTGGCGGGATAAAAATCGACAACGATTCCAAAAAGAACCACCAACGACATGATTGCTAAGAAGGACTTCTCCGAATCACAGGACCACGAAAATTTTCCCAACTCCCGGAGAATCTATATTTCCGGACAGATTCATAAGGAAATCCGCGTGCCGCTGCGGGAGATCTCCCAGAGTCCATCGCGGGACACCAGGGGTGAGGTGACGGAAAACCCGCCTGTGCGGGTCTATGACACCAGCGGCCCATGGGGGGACCCGTCAATGAGTCCGGATGTCACGCAGGGCCTGAAGGCGGTCCGTCGTGAATGGATCGAGAAACGCGGCGATGTGGCCGAATATGACGGCCGTGTACCGAACCCCCGGGACAATGGATATCTCTCGGACACCCACCAGGACATGGCTTCAAGGCAGTCCGGCAAAAACCGTCTCTCGTATTTTCCGGGGTTGAGACGCAAGCCGCTGCGGGCTGTGGACGGCGGCAATGTTTCGCAGATGCATTACGCCCGCAGGGGAATCATCACGCCCGAAATGGAATACATTGCCATTCGCGAGAATATGGGCCGCAAGGCTGCCTTCGAGTCTCAGTGGTCACAGGGCAATCGTTCAGCGGGTGTCCGCGGTGCCGGCCAGCGCGGCGCGACCAATACCATGAAGCACCAGCATCCCGGCAATTCGTGGGGAGCATCCATACCGGAATTCATCACTCCTGAATTCGTCCGCGATGAAGTGGCGCGCGGACGGGCCATCATCCCCGCAAACATCAATCATCCCGAGTGTGAGCCGATGATCATTGGCCGGAACTTTCTCGTCAAAATTAACGCCAACATCGGTAATTCGGCCGTTGCCTCCAATATTGAAGAGGAGGTCGAGAAAATGCGCTGGGCCACCAAGTGGGGCGCCGACACGGTCATGGACCTTTCCACCGGAAAGAACATCCATGAGACAAGGGAGTGGATCATCCGTAATTCACCGGTCCCGATTGGAACGGTTCCCATTTACCAGGCGCTGGAGAAAGTCGGTGGCAAGGCCGAGGACCTTTCATGGGAAATTTACCGCGATACGCTCATTGAGCAGGCGGAGCAGGGGGTTGACTACTTCACAATCCACGCCGGCGTGCTGCTGCGCTACGTTCCTTTAACGGCCCGGAGGATGACCGGCATCGTCAGCCGCGGCGGGTCCATCATGGCCAAGTGGTGCCTGGCCCATCACCAGGAGAGTTTCCTCTATACTCACTTCGAGGAGATCTGCGAAATCATGAAGGCCTACAATGTGTCATTCAGCCTCGGTGACGGACTTCGTCCGGGATCCATTGCCGATGCCAATGACGAGGCACAGCTCGCCGAACTCGAGACCCTCGGTGAACTCACTGAAATCGCTTGGAAGCATGATGTCCAGACCATGATCGAGGGACCAGGCCACGTCCCCATGCATCTGATTCAGGAAAACATGCAGCTGCAGCTCGAGTCCTGTCACGAAGCGCCTTTCTACACACTCGGCCCGCTGACCACAGACATTGCTCCCGGCTACGATCATATCACCAGCGGGATTGGTGCGGCCATGATCGGCTGGTTCGGATGCGCCATGCTCTGCTACGTCACACCCAAGGAACACCTCGGACTTCCCGACCGCGATGATGTCAAACAGGGGGTCATTGCCTACAAGATCGCCGCACACGCTGCGGATCTAGCAAAAGGACACCCCGGTGCCCAGTACCGGGACAATGCCCTCAGCAAAGCCCGGTTCGAGTTCCGCTGGAACGACCAGTTCAACCTCGGACTCGATCCATTTTCATCGCGCGAAATGCACGACGAGACACTCCCTGCCGAAGGAGCGAAGACCGCTCATTTCTGTTCCATGTGCGGCCCCAGCTTCTGTTCCATGAAGATAACCGAGGAAGTTCGTGAATTTGCTGCACAACACGGTCTCAATGAAGAAGATGCATTGAAAAAAGGCATGGAGGAGAAGTCAGTCGAGTTCCGCGACAAGGGCACACAAGTCTATCAGTAAGAGAATTTTATTGAGAAGCACTTGATTTCCCGGAATCCATGGACTAGTTTCCGAAGCGGATCAGGACAGAACCCGGCATCCAGAAAATGCCGGGTTCTTCTTCAGTCAAATCGGCTTAATTTCAGACACTGGCACGATACTTTCTTCCCATATTCATGGTGGTACGTGTCACGTTGAACTTCATGAAGATTTTAAATCAACCAATTCATGCAGCGGGGCTTTCTCTGCTTCTACTTTGCCAGAGTGGGGTTTTCGGGAGAGCATCAGAACCAGTTGAATTTTCAGCCAAAGCCAGTGACGGCGGTGTGAAGATTGTATGGTCGGTGGATTCATTTACTGAGTATGGGGACAAGCTTTATGCGAACTATCGTATCGAAGTGAATACTGACTTCGGGCGATGGGTGGTGCTGCAGAAGGAGACGCAGTTTCCACCTGACGACACCGGGAGCGCGTACTATGTGCTGCCGGTTGAGAATGAGGGATCACTGCAGCTTGTGCGTCTCACCAAGGACTTCAACTACTCCGGTTTCCGTCTTAATGACAAGGACTTCGCGAACAATGACCTGCGACGGGGGGCTTTCTTTGAAGTCAACCTGAACAATACAAGCTTACAGGCATCGAACATCAGCGGTGTGGATATGCGGTATGCCGTACTGATCGGAACTGACTTTACAGATGCTGTGGCTATCGGGACAAATTTCAGCTACAGCAACATGACCCTGTCGGATTTAAGTGGCGCGGATCTCACCGATGCTGTCTTTGATTATGTGAACCTCCGTTCTGTGACTATATCCGAGACGACAGTTCTCGATCCCAAGTGGGCGAAGGTTCAGGAACTTCTGACCACGGACGGCGTCGGGCAGGATCTTCGCGGGATGGACTTGAGTCGCGCCTATCTGGTGAGCGTCGCCCTCGATGATGCCGACCTTCGCGGCACCGACTTTACTGACTCCGATCTTCGCTGGGTTCGCTTTCATGGCTCCCTCATGAACAGCACCACTAAAATTGGTCTCAAGCAGCGCTACATCCATCAGGCCGTCAATGAGGGCTACGTCGGCCAGTTCAATAACCGTGGAAGCTGGAGCAACGCCGATCTCACCAACGGTGTCTTCACTGAATCGATCCTGGTCTTTGCCGATTTCCGTGGCAGTTACCTCGACAATGCCGACCTCAAGGACTGTGACCTGACCGAAAGTGACTTCTTCCGGGCAAGAGCCCCCGGAGCCAGTTTCGAGAACGCCAAGTGCTTCATGGTGAATTTCCGTGAGACCGACCTCCGTGAGGTGAACTTCTTCCGGGCACAGCTCTCAAACGTGAATTTCACTGCGGCCAACATCAGCGGTGCGGATTTCACCAGCGCCCTGCTGACCCGCCCCCGGTTCCACAACGCCCGCTGGAATGGCAGCACACTTTTCCCGGATCCTCACTGGAATGACGTGATCGAACTGTGCTCCGGTGGCCCGGTTGAAGGGAAATCCTACGAGGGCCTTTCCCTGGTTCATGCCAATTACGAAAGCCTCGATTTTTCCGGCCAGTCCTTCAAGGGCTCGGACTTTTCGCAGAGTCTTGTGGACGGAACGTCCTTTGCCAATGGTGATCTCAGCAGCGCCATCATGAAATCCCTCACCGGCAACAGCGTGAACTTTTCCGGAGCCAATCTCACCGGAGTGGACTTCACTGATTCCATCCTTCGCGGTGCGAATTTCACCAACGCCAATCTGACCGGCGCAAATTTCTCCAACTGCGACCTCAACGGCGCCAACCTCACCGGTGCTGATCTGACAGATATTATCCTCAAGGATACAATATGGACCGACGGATCATTCCGTTCGCAGTAGACAGGTCTGCATAGACCACTTTTTCAAAGACGGAATACTTTACCAGCCCCGGATTTCCGGGGTTTTTCTTTAGCCGGATTCGGTGCCTGCTGCCGTCGACCGATCCGCCAAACGATGGCGGTGACAAAGCCCGATTTGACATTTTCATGGAATCCGGGCAGCGTGGGGAGATGAGGGGTCAGCAGGAACTATGCGGGCAGGTGCCGGAAATCGAATATCCCTGTGAATGGGAATACCGGGTCATCGGACTGGATGAGGAGCGGTTGAGAGCGGTGGTGGAGAGTGTCCTCAGGGATCATCCCTACTCGATTCGGGTGGCAAACAGAAGCCGCTCCGGAAAATACCTTTCAATCGTCATTGAAACGGTGGTTCACAGTGAGTCGGCACGGGTATCATGGTTCCAGGAACTGAGATCCCATCAGGACGTCAAAATGGTTCTGTGAACCCGTGCTTTGAGAGGAAAAATGTGCAGAGCGAAGGCTGAGGTTCCCGGGGTGAATGACATCCCTGTGACAGGGACGGCCGCCGGGGCTCACGGATCCGACGTGATGTCGCCCCACTTGAAATTCTGCTTCTCGGCGTAGGCCTGAAAGTGTCTTTTATTCTGGATCAGCACCGCCCTGACGACGCTGGAATCATCAGCTCTGCCAAGACTGTT
>JAUIAG010000082.1 GCA_030425355.1 Verrucomicrobiia bacterium | reverse complement strand
AGAAGACTCCAGTTCCCCGGAGCATTTCCCTTATCCACTCAGCAGAGGCGCCCTCCCCGGCGCCTTTTTTATTTTCCAGGTTCTTCAAAGGGACAGGTCCTTTAAGACCGGCCAAAAAAGTACCTGTCCCTTTATCGGGCGCTTTGCGGCCAGGTAAAAAGTACCTGTCCCCATGTGGGTCTGTCACTTTATGAGTGGGAGGAGGGCGTTGAGGGGCCGGGTGTTGACGACCTGGTCGGCGGTGAGGCCGGCTTTTCTGGCGACACCGGTGGCGAGTTTGAGAAACCCGGCATGTTCATTGCGGTGGGCATCGGGGTTGATGGCGCAGAGGACGCCTTTTTCAGCGGCCCGGCTCCAGTGCCGCCAATCGAGGTCGAGACGGTATGGACTGGCATTGAGTTCGATCCATGTTCCGTTGGCAGCGCAGGCATCGATGACCTTGTTGATGTCGAGTTCATAGGGATCGCGCTGGAGGAGCAGTCGTCCGGTAGGATGACCGAGAATGTGGACATTGGGATTTTCAACGGCTTTGATGATCCGTGCGGTCATGACATCCCTTTTCTGGGAAAATCCGTTGTGGATACTGGCGACGACGATATCGAGTCCGGCGAGGATGTCGTCGTCGAAATCAAGCTTTCCACCACTGAGGATATCGACTTCGGTTCCGGTCAGGAGCCTGAATGACTCCCCTTCCCCTTCGAGTTTCCCGTTGAGAGCCCTGATGGCCTCCACCTGTTCTTCCAGCCTTTTTTCATCGAGACCATTGGCCTGAAAACTGGATTTCGAGTGGTCGGTGATGGCCCAGTATTCCAGCCCGAGATCGATCATGTACCGGGCGGTCTGCTCCAGGGTGTTTTTGCCATCACTCCAGTTGGTGTGGTTATGCAGGGACCCCTTGAGCCGGGTCCATTCAACGAGACGGGGAATGGCATCTTTTTCCGCCAGTTTGAATTCCCCCATGTCCTCGCGCATTTCGGGGGGGATATAACTGAGTCCAAGTTCGTTGAAGATGTCCTCTTCGGTGCGGCAGGGCACGCGGAGATCCGGGTCGCGGGTTTCAGTTTTTGACCGGAACAGGCCGTATTCATTGAGCCGGAGGCCTTTCTGGATAGCTCTCTGCCGCATGGCAATATTGTGTTCCTTGCTGCCTGTGAAATAATGCAGGGCGAAGGGAAACTCCTCGTCCCGGATAATTCTGAGATCGGCCTGGGTGCCCTGGCGGAGCCGGACACTGACTTTGGTTTCACCCTGGAGAAGGATTTCGGAAACACCGTCGAGGCTGGAAAAGTAGTGAATGACCGCCGACGGGTCATTGGTTGACACAAGGAAATCCAGGTCACCGATGATTTCCTTCGATCGGCGGAAACTGCCTGCCACCGCGCAGCGGATGACCTCCGGATGATCCCTGAGGGCATGATGAATTTCCTCTGCCCACTCTGTGGCTTCATCCAGACGGATATGCGTGCCATGCTGCCGGCGGAACTCGATGCCCTGGAGAATTTTATCCTGCGATTTCTTCCCGAATCCGGGCAGCTTTTCGACTTTTCCCTCGCGGCAGGCCTTTTCGAGACCATCGATATCAGTGATCCCCAGTTTCTCGTGCACAGAGAGTATTTTTTTCGGGCCAAGTCCGGGAATGTCGAGCATTGCGACAAGTCCCGGCTCGACCGAGGCCTTGAGATCCTCATAGAACTTAAGACTGCCGGTCTCAACAAGCTCGGTGATCTTTTTACAAAGTGCATCCCCGATGCCTTTGACATCCTTGAGTGTGCCGTCGGAGACCATTTCCTCTAAATCCCCATCAAGGGACTGCAGGGCTCTTGCACCATTGGTGTAGGCCCGGGTTTTAAACGGATTCTCACCTTTTAGTTCCAGCAAGACTGCTATGTCTTCAAGAAGCTCGCTGACTTCTTCCTTTGAAATCCTGCTCATAGACAAACGATTATGGCAATGGATCCGTGAGAGATCCAATTCTTTCCACACCATGTTTGGTGGATGGTGCAAATCCGGAAGCCGGCGGGCATGCATCTGATCTACAGGAATTTATGTAAAATCAGGAAGCGGACAGAGACATGACTTCCCGCAGCCGCCAACACCCGCTTCCCCGCATCGCGGAACCATTATTTTTCAGAAAATTTTCAGCACACTTTGATACAATACTGGAACCCAGACACTTGCAGATATGCCCAGAATCTTGACACGAACACCAATAAATGATTAATTATCCGTGTAGTACAAACGAAAATGAGCCCTGTCCCACAGGGGCTATCTGCCTGAATGACCGTCCGGCCATCTCATGACCCTTGAGATGGGCAAGCCTGCCAAAAAGTATAATTCCGTCCCGGATCTCCCGACCAATATAATTTATCTATCTATCTAATTCAGAGAAACCTGAACAACGTGACTGTGTCCATCAATACTCAAAACCGGGAAGACGTTTCGGAATCCTGCACTTCGGATGGAGCGAATCCGGGTCCGGTGCAAACTGCAATGAAACTCGCACTGGCATCCATAGTCCTCACAGCCATGATGACAACCGGAAAAGCGTCCGGGACACAGTCAATGGAGGATAATGGGGAATCACAGAGGAAAAAATTGATATCAAATCCGGTTGCCTATGTTTATGTGGACGGGAACAGGTCGGACTGGGAACCGCTCGAGAGCTTCGGCACCGACCCGATGGATATGAATGGCGAAGGCAACCTGACGGACTGGAAACGGGCTTACTTTTCTCACAACGGGAAAAGCCTTTTCATCGGCATAGAGAAACACCTGGATTCAGAGGTGCTTTACAGCCACGCGACATACCTTGATACCGACATGGACAGTGAAACCGGCTATGCGGTGTGCGGGATAGGTGCCGACATCATGATACAGCGCGACAAAGTCTATCTACACGCAGGAAAAAACCAGGATTATCTGTGGCACCCATGCACTGAAGCCACGGTTGTCTCAGTTGGGACATTTGTCGAGATGGAGCTGCCGCTGAATGCATTGAACAATCCGGAGACGGCGAGGGTTGTCTTTATTGCCGATAACCGGGCCCATGGTGGGGACAGCGTGGATTACTATCCGGATCAGCTTGATCCTGCCCACCCGCAGGGCCCGTGGTTCGTATACGATTTTCGCCCGGTTCCAGCCATGGTTGCACCACAGAAGGATCCCGCTGCTGTCACGAATTTCTCGACGAATATTCACGTGGACGGGCAACTGGAGGACTGGCGTCATCTGACAAGCTTCGGGAGGGACGGGAATGACATTACCGATGCGGCACCCTGCGTTGACTGGCTTGAATGCTGGATGGCCAATGATGAACTGAACCTCTATCTGGCCATCGAACTGGAAGCGGCAACCGGGCTGAATTTCGGGCATACCATATACCTGGACACTGATCAGAATCCCAAAAGCGGTTTCCGGCTCTTCAGCCTCGGTGCGGATTATCTGATTCAGAAAGACACACTTTTTCATTATGTCGGCAACGGCAATATATTTTACTGGGAACCGGTCACCAAGCTGCACACCATAAAGTCCGGAAATATTATGGAAATGGTTCTCCCGAGAATGACTATTGGAAATCCCTTCCAGATTCGTGTGGGTTATCTGGGCGATAATGCGTTGTTCCTCCATGATGAGAATGATCACTATCCGGACAATCTCAACGGTCTGAAAAAACAGGGTCGGAGATATCACGTCTACTACTTTTCCACCGGAGCCTCTGAAGCAGCAGTGAGCTTCCTCTACGGCAGCGATTTGGAGCGATAACGCCAGTGGCGGGAACCAGCATAGTCACATGCCCGCCCGGGAGAATTACCCCGGGCGGGTTTTTTGTTAATTGATGGCGCCCGGGGCGGGGGGGATGGATGAACTGCAGGAAGGGGATGCGACACCTGATTGACTGGAGAAGCCGGCCGACTTATGGTCTGGAAAATCATGATCAGCAATCACTATCTTGAGCAGGTTGTCGACCTGCTGGATCCGGATATCAACAGGATATACAACGCCACAGCCGAGCAGGCACGTGAATGGATTCTGGGCGAAGAGACGGAGAAGGTTCGGGCACTGGAGGGATCATTTGCCCTGGTGGCAAGAGAAGGAAAGACGGTGCGGATGGCCCGTTCGCTGGACCGGCCGATGCGGTATTTTCTGGCTAAAAAGGCAGATGGGCCGGTTCTGATAGTGGCAGAGCGCATTGACCGGATATTCCGGTGGCTGGAGGATGAGGGCCTTGCGGACCAGTTTCACCCCAGCTACACACGGATGGTTCCGGCACACTATATCACGCATCTGCAACTGATCGGCTGCCCCGACCCGGATGCGCGGCACACCCGTTTTTTCGAACCCCGCCGCAACAGTCTGGGAACCGATCTGGATGACATCGGCCGGCGGTATGTCGGAGCCCTGTTTACGGAAGTGGAGCGATGGCTTGAACATATTCCCGAACACGAACCGGTGGGCGTCTGCTTCTCGGGAGGCATCGACAGCGGGGCGGTTTTTCTGGCGGTGTGGCGGGCCATGTCCCTTGCCGGAATGAATCTCTCCCGACTCAAGGCATTCACCCTCCACCTTGAGGACGGTCCGGATCTCAAGCAGGCCAGAGGATTTCTTGAGAGTCTGAATCTGGGAATGTTCCTGGAACCGGTTTCGGTTCCAGCCGATGCCATAAATTATGAAGAGACCATACGGATCATAGAAGACTACAAGATTCTTGATGTCGAATGTGCCGCCATGGGAATTGCCCTGCTTTCGGGAATCCGACAGCGATACCCGGAGTGGAAGTTCCTGGCGGACGGGGATGGCGGAGATGAGAATCTCAAGGATTATCCGATACACGAAAATCCGGAGCTGACCATCCGCAGTGTGATCAATAACCTGATGCTCTATCACGAGGGCTGGGGTGTCGGCAAGTTCAAGCACAGCCAGACCTATTCGGGTGGTTTGTCGAGGTCCTACACCCGATCGTTTGCCCCTGCGCGGCGATACGGATTTGAGTGCTTCAGCCCGTTTACCCGTCCGGATGTGATAGAAGTTTCCGAGTCAGTTCCCTACGAGGAACTCACGCAGTACAATGTCGAAAGGCTATACAGTCTGAAGGGCGAAGTGGTGCGGCGCGGATTCAAGGCCCTCACCGGCATTGACTTCCCTGTTTACGAAAAGCGACGGTTTCAACACGGGGCCGTTTCTGAATCACGACTCCGCGACATCCTCCCGGTTACAGAGATGGACTGCAGACGGAAGTTTCTCTCACTCTACAGCTGATTCCTGCAAACCGATGAGCCTCGAGTTGTCGGAGTCCGTTTTGGCCGCCCGGGGAGAGCGGAATCGTGTCGCCGCAGACCGGCCGGTGGCTTCGTTTCTGGAAGACGAGTGGGTCACCTCCGATTCATCAAAGCGGGCCCTGACAGTCCTGATTGCGAATCGTGAGTGCCCATGGAGGTGCGTCATGTGCGATCTTTGGCAAAACACCCTCACCCGATCGGTGAGCACGTCCGATATCGAAACGCAGCTTCAGCATGCTGCAGGCATGAATGCGGGCAATTTCCAATGGCTAAAATTCTACAACAGCGGAAGTTTTTTCGACCGGGCGGCCATCCCGACGAAGGCCCGGGATGTGGTGCTCCGTTTCTGTCGCGGACTCGAAAGACTCATCGTGGAGAATCATCCCGGTTTGGCCCGTCGGGAGGTGGTTGAGTTTGCCGCACGGCTTCATCCGGTTCGGCTGGAGGTTGCGATGGGGCTCGAGACCGCCAATCCCCGAATCCTTGAAAGACTCAACAAGGGTTTTGATCTGAATGACTTCCGCAAGGCCTGCCAGCTGCTGGGATCCGGGGGAATTGACATGCGCGCGTTCGTGCTGGTCCGGCCTCCATGGAGCTACTCCGATCAGGCTGCCCTGGAGGATATCCGCCAGACGGCCGCTCTGGCAGCTGACTGCCGGGTCGGCACACTGACCCTGATCCCAACCCGCGGTGGAAGCGGTCTGATGAAACAACTGGAAAACCAGGGGCATTTTTCCGAGCCGGGTCTTGATCTGCTGAAGGATGCCGCACTGATGGCACGGGGTAATTTTCCGGGCCGCGTTCAGGTCGACACATGGGATCTGGAAAGGTTCCGTTCCACCAGAAAATCGACATCAGGTCACCGTGCCGGCTTTGAATACTTCAACCGCCACGGAGAATTCCCCACCAGGACGTGAGCACACTGCGGGAAGAGCATGTCATCATTGTCGGTTCGGGTTACGGTGGATCCATCCTCGCCGCAGCACTGCTGAGCGCAGGGAAAAGGGTCACTCTGATAGAAAAGGACTCGCATCCGAAATTTGCCATAGGTGAATCATCAACGCCGATTGCCAATTTTCTCCTTGAATTCCTCGGACGGCAATACGGTCTCCACTATCTCAGGGGCATGTCCAACTGGAGCCGGTGGCAGCATGTCTGCCCGGAAATCGCCGTCGGGTTGAAACGTGGCTTTTCCTTTTTCTTCCATGAGACCGGATCCATGTCGATGCCGGTTGACCCGATGCGTGTGGCAGCCAGTCCGGATGACGGCATAGCCGACACTCACTGGTACCGGCCGGAGGTGGACACCTTTCTTCTGAACCATGCCATCGCCATGGGGGCGTCCTATCTTGAACGCACCGTTGTTGAATCCGTCACTGAAGCTGCTGAACGCATATCGGTGGTCATTGACAGTGAATCCGGGGGCCGACGCAGCATTGACGGGGATTTTCTAGTCGACGCAACCGGGGGCCCGGACTTTTCTGAAATTCACCTCGGGGCCCGGACCGAGGCCGCTGACGGCATGCCGGAGCACTTTGCGGTGTACACGCATTTCCGCGGGGTGGATCTGATGGACGCGATTGTCCCTCCCCCACTCGATGCGCCATACCCATCGGATGATGCGGCGCTGCATCATATTTTTCCCGGTGGCTGGATCTGGGTGCTGCGGTTTAACAACGGCATCACGAGCGCCGGTGCATCACTGGAGCGGAATGCGAATGCCGATCGGGACGGTTTGAATTCGGAAGAATGCTGGCAGGACCTCCTGAATGGCCTGCCGCTGGTCGCCGGGCAGTTCCGCAAAGCTGTTCCGGTGATGCCTTTCCGAAAAGCGAAGCGCCTGAGTTTTGTGAAGGAGCGGATGCGCGGCAGGCGATGGCTCTGCCTTCCTGCCTCCTGCGGGTTCACAGATCCACTCCTGTCCGCCGGCATTGCTCTGAATCTTCTGGGAGTGGTGAGAATCGCCGGACACGTGAAGCAGCATGGGTTTACCCCACAGTCCATGGAAAAGTTCCTGGATGATTACGAATCGGCCACACGGATGGACCACGAGACGGCGATGCTGCATGTGTCATCCCTGTTGAAGAACAACTCCGATCCGAAACTGTGGCGATTGAAAGTGCTTGCCTACTTTACTGCGGCCATCCAGCAGGAGACCCGGCTGAGGCTTGACAGACTTCCGGCCGGCTCAGGCTTCCTTTTCCGGGAGAACCCGGAATGGACCGCTACTGCCTGCAGCATTCTGGCCATGTCGCAGGCAGACCCACAGGCAACCATGGCAATACTGGAACCGTGGGACCTCGCCGGTCTTGTCAACACCAGTCGGGGATTCCAGTATCCGGCCACGCGGGAGGACCTCATTCAGCGATGCCACCGCATCCCCGCCGCAATCGGGGAAATCGACTCCATGCTCGCAGAGGCGAGGTTCCTGTAAACCGGTCAATGAATCACCAGCCGGGCCGGAGGCTTTTGAGTGGATTGACGGGTCAATCCGTGGCACCTTCGCGATATGAAAATGTCCGACAGACTTCATGGACAGGGGCGGGTGAACCCGGCAGCACCGGTATCGAAAGCCGGGACCATTATCCTCCTACTTGCAGCAATGTTTGCTGTCGGCGGACCGCATGCCATGGCCCAGGGCTTCTCGCCGGACGACATCCGCGCCAAATACGGGGAAGCCGCCGGACGCATCCAGCAGGCCGCTCTCAGCTCAGACCTTGCGTGGGAACGCCTTGCCGAAATGTGCGACACCTTCGGGCCGCGCTTCAGCGGTTCAGAGAATCTTGAAAAGGCGATCGACTGGGCTGTCGAAACCCTCAAGGCGGACGGATTCGACCATGTCCGCACTCAGGACGTCCAGGTGCCCAACTGGAAGCGCGGTCATGAATTCGCCGAGCAGCTCGAGCCCCGTTATCAGAAAATGCCGATGCTTGGACTCGGGGGAAGCATCGCCACCCCTCCCGAAGGTCTGGTTGGGGAAGTCCTCGTGGTCGGAAGTTTTGAGGAACTCCGCGAAAAGGCCTCGATGGCCAGCGGGAAGTTCGTGCTTTTCAACATTCCATTCACCAGCTACAGGGAAACGGTAGCCATTCGTGTCCACGGGGCTGTGGAAGCGGCCCGCGCTGGAGCCATCGGTTCCCTGATCCGGTCGGTGGGTCACGACTCCCTGCAAACGCCGCATACCGGAGGCATGAGCTATGATGATGCACTGCCAAAAATCCCTCACGCCGCGCTGACACCCGAGGACGCCGACCGTCTGCATCGAATCCAGGAGCGCGGACAGCGCATCGTCATCCGCCTCAAAATGGATGCCGTGACCATGCCCGATGCCACTTCGCGGAATGTTATTGCCGACCTTCGCGGCACAGAAAGCCCGGAGAAGGTGGTGGTGGTTGGCGGTCATATCGATTCATGGGACGTCGGTCAGGGCGCCCAGGATGATGGCGGTGGCTGCATGATGGCATGGCATGCTATCCGCCTCCTCAAGGATATCGGACTGACCCCAAAACGGACTCTCCGACTGGTTCTGTGGACCAATGAGGAAAACGGCGCCCGGGGCGCGGCTGCCTATGCACGCGGGCACGCCGAAGAGGCTGAGAATTACATTATCGCCATCGAATCTGACAGCGGCACCTTTGCACCGGAAGGGTTCGCCTTCACCGGAAGTGAGAAAGCCATTGAGTATGTGACGGAAGCAGCCGCTCTGGCCGAACCAGTGGGAGCCGGAGGCATCAGGCTTGGAGCCGGGGGAGTTGACATTCGTCCACTACTGACACTGGGGGTTCCCATCATGGACGTGCTGGTGGACCGCACTGATTATTTCAAATACCACCATACCCACGCCGACACGGTGGACAAGGTTTCGAAGGAGGACATGAAACACTGTGTGGCCGGCCTGGCGACCATGCTCTACATCCTCGCGGACATGCCGGTTGACCTGCCGCGCTGAAGGTGATTGTTATGCGGGGGGCAGAACATCACGCGCAATTCCCCCACTCTCACACTGACCCGATCACCACTCACCGCTCAGTTCAGATGCCCCGGGAATGGGACGCCTGCCACCTTGTGATAGATGAGGTTGAAGACATCGGTTGACTGAGGCGAGCTGGAAAGCCCGTCTCCGCTGCCGTTGAAGAGACACACGGGCTTCTCCCCGTCGGGGGCGTGGCTGCGCCCGTGTGAACCTTTGACCAGCTCCGGCTTGAGAGGAATCAGGTCCATCAGCATGCGGAACCCCAGCTTTTTACGGAGGAGTTTCCATGCGATTCTCAATTTCGGGAGAGGGATGGCGGGGTCAATGAACAGCTCACAGGGGTCATAACCGGGCTTCCGGTGTATGTCCACGCAGCGGGCGAAATCCGGGGCACGACTGTCATCCTCCCAGTAGTAATAGGTGAACCACGCATCCGGGTCGGACTCCACAACAATCTGACCGGCACGGGGATGGGCGACGCCGGCGGCGCGCAGCTCTGTGTCGGCACTGTAGATATGGGCGACGCCGGGCACCCCTCGCAGAAGGTCGACTACCCGCTGACGAAGTGAGAGGTCATTGAGATAAACATGCGCTGCCTGGTGGTCAGCCACCGCAAATACCCGACTGGCACCAAAATCAATCAGCTCGAGTCCGAGTTCCTCCTTGATGGTGAGCCATCCCTCTTTTCTGAACAACCGGTTAAGGTGCACCGGGCGGTCCACAGGAAGGATGCCGTATTCTGAGACGATCACCGGCTCAACCCCGTGCTTTTCAAAAAACCCGATCAGATCGGAAACGATTCCATCGATGCGGGCAAGGTCATCGGCGACGGCTGGGTCATCCGGGCCGATCCTCTGCAGATTATAATCGAGGTGGGGAAGGTAGACCATCTGCAGCGAGGGACGGTAACGGGATTCCATCCATTTGGCGGCGTCCGCTATCCACCGGCTGACAGCGTCGGGTCCACCCTGCGGGCTCTTCATTCCCGCCGCCGGGCCCCAGAAACATGGAAAGGGAAAATCCCCCAGTTCCGATTTGAGTTCCGGACGGATGTCATAGGGCCATGAATAGATATCAAAGACTTTTCTTCCGTCTGCCGGATAGGCCGGACGCGGGGTGACGGAGTAATCGGCGGTCGAATACATGTTGTACCACCAGAAGGTCTTCGCACATGAAAACCCTTCGACGTCGCGGCGGAGGTGGTCCCACAGACGCGGAGCTTTGATGAGGTGTTCCGGCTGTTTCCAGAACTGCACTTCGGCGAGGTCGTGGTTGTACCATCCATTGCCGACAATGCCGTGACTCGAGGCGTCCAGACCGGTCATGTAGTTGGCCTGGGCTGTGCAGGTGACGGCCGGAAAGGCCGGTTTCAATTCCACCGCGCTGCCGGCCGATACGAATCTGCTGATTCCCGGAGTCCGGTCACCGATATGATTCCGGGTCAGGCCGACCACGTTGATGACTGCAACTCGATTCATCTTCACATTCCCTGTTTGCTGTGGTCATGTCTGGATTCCGGGCTGGGGATGACCGCATGATTCACGAAGCTCGTGAATGGCGTCGCGGACAGCCATGAGGTCCATATCATTGACTTCGAAGCCCCTGCCGATGCCTTTCACGAGGGTGACTGTCAGCCTCCCGCCCAGATGTTCGCGGAATTCCTCCAAACCGCGGATTACAGTGTATTCCCCCTCGGTATCTTTTTCCACCAGGTGAGGGGAATACTGTTGAAATCCAAGTGCCCGGATCAGATTGAGAATTCGCTGGCATGATTCCGGGTCGAGGAAGCCCATGTTCCGGGAGTAGAGCGTATCGATCGAAATGCCGATGGCCACGGCTTCACCGTGACGGATTTCATACCCGGAGAGCTGCTCCAGCTTGTGGGCAGCCCAGTGACCGAAGTCCAGAGGCCTTGCCGAACCGAACTCGAATGGATCTCCGGAGGTGGCGATGTGATTGACATGCAGTTCTGCACACCGGTAGATGAGCCTTCTCATCGCTTCATCCTGAAAGGAAGCCAGTGCGCCCGCGTTCCGCTCGATTTCCTCAAAGAACCCGCCGTCGCGAATGAGTGCCACCTTGACCGCCTCGATGTATCCATTCTTTTTCTCACGATCCGGCAGCGTCGCGATAAAGTGGAAGTCGTTGATGACGGCGAACGGCGGCGCGAAGGTGCCAAGGAAATTCTTCTTGCCGAAAAAATTGATGCCGTTTTTGACGCCGACTCCGGAGTCGTTCTGACTGAGTGTCGTTGTGGGGATGCGGATATGACGGACACCGCGGTGAGCGGTGGCGGCGGCGAGACCGACCATGTCCAGCAGCGCGCCTCCACCCACTGCGACAATATATGAATGCCGGTCGATATGATACTGGTCGGAGCGGGACAGAATTGAGAGGACCAGATCCCAGTCGTTTTTGCAATGCTCGCCACCATTGACGATGACAGGATCGCAGACAAGGTCGATACGGTTTCTGAAATGCCGGCAATAGTCGCGTATCTGCGACGTCATGTCGCCAAGGGCTTCCGCAACCCCCTGATCCACTACAACCAGCATCTTGCGGGGACTGGCACAATCGTCCCCATCCACCAGTACATCCGCCAGAAGGGGGTTTTCCACCGAAAAAACCCGCTCGGTAAAGTGGATCTGGTGCCGATATTTTACTTGGATCTGTCTTTCGATCTTCGGCATGGAAGCTGCATTTCAGCACAATCGGGGATGATTTCCAAACCAGATCGTCTCTCGTGGATCGATTATGTTCTGGAGTTATGGATTGAATGGAGGCAGATTTGTCATAAGTTTATTAGTGGACCGCAGAGGCCGAAAGTGACGGGTTGATAGCCTTTGTTGCTGATATGACGGGAGTTGTAGAATCATGATCCCTGGACAGCACACAAAGCAGGAGAGGCACCGTGAAGCCACACCCGGAATCGCGTCCATGAACCCGTGACAGATGAAAGAAAATGTCACACACCGGATTGAACTGAGATGATTCCCGAAAGCTGCAAAGATTGCCCGAAAAAGAAGACTGTGCACCTGACCCAGATCCTGGATTCGGGAATGAAGAAGTATGATGTGTGTGAGGATTGTCCTGTGGCGGCCAATATTCAGGACCCTGTGTCATTCAAATCCCTTGCCAGCTTTACGGGAATAAAAACCCCGGCAGGCGGGTCCGGCCAGACTGAAGGCGGCAGCGAGAAACAGACGGTTCCTCCCCGCGAGGCAGGGCTGACCTGCCCCACCTGCCGCTTCACTGAGGAGCACTTCAACAAGAACGGCCGTCTGGGGTGCCCCAACTGCTACGACGTATTCGACGAACAGATTCAGAAAATTCTCCCGGAAATGCATCGGGGGACCATCCATCGTGGCAAAATCCCCGCTCACCTTGAATCCAGCATCCAGCGCGAAAACCAGCTGCAGGAGCTTGAGCAGGCGCTGCAGGAAGCCATTCGCCTGGAAAACTTTGAAGAGGCAGCCAAGATCCGCGACAGCCTGCGGGCGATGCGTGCTGAATCCTCCGGTAAAAACAGCTGAACCGGTTTCCGGTTTTCCTTTCCACTGACCGGGTCGCGACCGGTGGCAGTTCAGAGCCGGGACATTCAATTGAAGGTCCGGTTTCAGTCTCCGGCATTTGAAGATTCCCAATTCACGTTGCGGGGCCGCCGAGACGGTGCACGCCACTCTTCCACTGCGTATCCCCCGTTGACAATTGTTCCGGCGGATATAAGAATCATTTCGATATTCATTAGCACCCGGTTTGCTCTGTCGCCTTGGGAACAGAAAGGGTGGCACGTCATAGCCAAAGGAAAATCATCATGAAGCAACTGCTGCCCTGTCCAGGGTCCCTGATGCTGGTACTGATCGCAATCCTCTCGATCTCCTGTGGAGACTCCGGGTCGACAGCGAACCAGAACGGCAACATCAGCGGCCCGGCAACCCATGAATCCATCAATCACTCATCACTGTTCCGCAGCGAGGAGGAATACATTGTCCATGCAGTCATTTCGCGGATTGCCCGGGTGTCCGGCATCGGCGCTCCAGATTCGTCCCCCGGATACCGGCCACATGACATCAAGGTCAGCCGTATGGACGCCTCCGGGGACTCCGGCCCGGGGTTCACAGTTGAACTGACGGATTGGACAGGCACATCCAGGACCATTCAAATAGAGCCATGGGAATACATCCTGGATCCACGGGGGTATGTCCAGGCAGCCGGCGATTTGATGAAAGGCATGGGAACCGGGGCCGCGGAGGAGCCGGAGGATGCGATGACGGACGAGGCCCTGCTGGAGATGCTTCTGGCCTATTCGGACACCGCGGTCCACGACGCATCGAAAATGATCGGGGCAAAAATCGGGGAGAGCCCGGCGAGTGTGAAGCTCCACGAACAGGCGGCCATGGTCGCAGCTGTTTTCAGCATGCGGGAAATGGCCGGAATGTATTCGGATACCAGGCCGGGACTGAACATGGCCTGCGCACACCTTGCTATAGCCCGATCCATCGGCGGAAAGAGCGGATCGGGACCTGCCGCAAGAATCGCCTCCATCATCATCAAGGCAGTCTGCGGGCGCACAGCGGATGCGCTGGATGAACTCAATGCATGGGGGCCAGAGGAGGACACGGCATCACCCACCCCTCTCCCGGTGTGGAAGAAAGTGCTCCGGGCACGAATCACCCATGACTGGCGGCCGCTGGAACCCGGCGGGGAAATGACCCCGATTGAACGCGTTGTGGGCTATCGGGAGCACTCGGCCATGGTCTCGACCAGTCTTGCCTTCAATCGCTACAGTTCCGATGAACTCATTGCCCACACTGATTTAGCCCGATCAGGCTACAATTATGGTCATTCAGTTCAGATGGGCCACATCCTGACTGAAGTCGGTCTTCAAAACGAGCTGAGCCAGATTATGGAGATCATGGATGCCGGGTCGCTGGAGCAGCTGATTGTGAGGATGACCGGCATCCCCGTCACCGGGGAACAGTCACCGGCTTTCAACCGGGTCATCCCGGAGCCGGTCTGGTCCCTCTATTTTCAGCGGCACCTCGTGCATATGGTCACCGGTGGCAGCCGGTTTCTTCGAAAGGGCTTCGGCGATGAGGAGCTGGCACAACAGTTTGATTCACAAATGGTGGGCATGTTCAGGGACCTCACCATTTTTCCGATCGCGGTCCACGCCATTAAACCATCCGAAGAGGAAGCCTATCACTTCACCCAGAGACTGATCCACCTGATGCAGACCACTCCACATATCATTCCATTACCGCGGTGGATTTATGCATTCTACCGGATCAAGGATCCCTATCTCATCGATCCGGCATCTTTCACCAGCGCAAGGCCGCCTTTCGGAACGACAGAAAATTTCAGTTTCCGTTTCCGGTATCTCAAGGATACCGCCGTGGAGAAAGAAAAACTCGTCCGTGAGGCGATCTCCCTTGATCCCTACGATGTATACCTCTGTGAGGATTTCATGAATTTGATATATCAGGGCAGGCCGGAACCCAGTGTGATTGAAGAGCTGTCGGCACCACTCCAGGACTACAGTATACAGGCCCTCGAGTGGCTGCGGGATCATTACAGGGACGACCCCGTCCGGTATGTCCCATATATGGAAAAGGTCTGTCTGCTCGATCCTGACAAACTGCTGACATTCGGAAATTATCTGGTCCGGAATAATGAACCGGTCATGGCGGAGAAAGTCTTTGAAAATGCGATACTCGAGTCAACCGATGCAGTTGCACTCTCCAACAACCTCCGCTGGCTGGCCGATCGATATATCCAGTCAGAACGCAGGGAGGAGGCTCTGAGAGTGGCTGCAATTGCTGCTGACTCGTATTCCATGAGGGGCCTTCTGACATATATTCATGTGATGAGTCATTACGGATTCTGGGATGAAGCCCATGAAGCCGCTGTTGGCATGGATAACCGTTACGGAAGTCCCACCTATCTCATTGAGTTCTATGTCAGCGCCATCAACACCACCGGACGGGAGGAATTCTGGAACAGCCTCCTTGAACTGGAGGAGAGAATATTTCCGGGGGGACGCCGAACGGTAAAGCTGTCGGATTTTTCCGGCCCGCCCGTCGCCGGCTCATTATTCTGTGAGGACAGTGATCACCTTACAGCGGCCGGCCTCGGAAAAGGTGCTGTAGCCGTCGCTGTCAACGGTGTGGCAGTGAGTAACAACCTACAATATATGCACGCGGTCCATTCGAACAGGAGCCCCGAAATTGATCTTGTGGTATATTTTGAGAATCAATACAGACAGGTCAAAGCGAGTCCACCCGGGAAACTCTTCGGTGTGCCAATCACCGCATGGGACAACCGATAGACAGGTTTCCTGAACAGCTTTCAGGGACTGGCACTTCGATATTGACATGCGTCATGCAGGATGGTAGCAAAAATACTGCTGCCAATGCCCCGCGTACTCCTCAGGTGCCCTGTGCCTGACTGATTGTTTTGCCTATACAGCCCCGGACGGGTCGAATGGGCAAAAACGGAGTGGAGCGGTGAGAAAAAGATGGCCCGGCCTGCCGGCCGGTCAGAGGCATAAAACTGCTGGAAAAATGAAACTCGAAAACTTCCGGCGCAGTCACGGGCTGCCGGGAAGAAGCTGTTTTCACCCCATTGGCGGGACCCTCCAC
This sequence comes from Verrucomicrobiia bacterium, assembly GCA_030425355.1. GTDB lineage: Bacteria > Verrucomicrobiota > Verrucomicrobiia > Limisphaerales > JAJOIW01 > JAJOIW01. The sequence continues at coordinate 2,310 of JAUIAG010000082.1, read as the reverse complement.
CTGCTGGTCCTGGCCACGTGGTTCATCACATCATCACTCTCCCTATCCCTCTCCGCATCAGGTCCCGGGATTGATATTGGTGAGGATGACAACAGCCTGATCCTTTCATGGACCTCACACAGCCTGACTGATTCCGGGCCTTTTCTGCATTACGACTACACGCTTCAGGTGAGTGAGGACCTGAGAATCTGGCAGGATTATGGTGGACCGATTGTGGGCGGCGTCCTCACGGAGAAGGAGATCCCGCGATCCGCAGTTATCCCGATGGAGTTTCCCCACCGTTTCGTTCGGATCCATATGCGGCTGGTGGCTCCGGGAGCGGACCTCGCCGCGGTCGATCTCTCCGATACAGATCTCAGAAAAGCCGACCTGACCGGTGCGGATCTCAGCGGTGCCAATCTTTCCGGCAGCATCCTTGAAGGGGCCAGTCTGAAGGATGCCGATCTCTCGGAAGCTGTTCTTGACCGTTCGTGGATGTTGGATGCGGATCTGGATGGCGCCACACTCAATGGAGCCAGTCTCAACCTTGTGACCGGAACACCGCGACTGAATCGGATCTCAGCCCCGGAATCCGATAAACTGTGGGCCTCCCTTCCCGACCTCCCGTTTACAACGCGCCATGAGGACTACACTCCGACACACCCGCGCTTCCCCGGAGTTCCCATAGCGGTCAACTGCGTCATCCTGCTTCTCCATCCGGATTCGACTGTCGGTCAGTTGAATAATCTATTGGAACGACACGGAGCCACCCTCGCCGGGACAATCCCTGCATCGGAAGACGAAGGAAGCCACATCGTCATGCTCCGCCTGCCGACCACAACCCATACCGACCTTCTCGCCCACATCACCGCACTTGAAGCCGATCCGTCAGTAGAGGTTGCCGTTGAGGACGTGATGCTCTCGGAAACAGTCATTCCGGATGACAGCGGGACTATCAGTAACTGGACGTGGTCCCTGCCTGCGGCGGAAAAGAACTGGAACCTCGAGGCCATGAGGGCCCCGCAAATGTGGAACCTGAAGGATCGAATCATTGTTGAAAACGACGGCGCCCTGCCGTCCGTTGTCACCGGAGTATACGACACCGGATTCTGGTGGGACCATGAAGACCTCGACTCGGGGAGGACGACGTGGAACATCTTATGGCCCTTCCTCATCGCGGACCGGCTGCTTGGACCGGATCATGGAACCCATGTCAGCGGAATCATCGCCGCCGTCCATGAAAACAACAAAGGGATTGATGGAGTGAATCCCTTCGCTCAACTTTCGCTTTTTAACTACATGTGGAAACCCGACTTCTTCAATTTTTCCGAAACAACCCCGAAAGTCCTGAATCAGCCGGAGAATTCATTTGCCACCATCATTGATGATGTCGAATCCATACTGGAGACGACGGAACTCGGCGTTCTGAATATCAGTATGGGATACAACTGGCACCTGTGGCTGAACAATTTCTGCGGCATCAGCATGGACGATATTGAAAAGCTGGTAAGCAGCCATGCGGAGACTATCAGGGATTTCAATAAAAAATATCACGACAAGGTACTGATCGTCAGCGCGGCTGGAAATGATAATGGCAATATCCAGGAATGCACCTCCAGCAATCTTATCGATATACCGGCCAAATATGGGAACCCGTTCAATTATGCAGGACTGGTTAAACTGGAGAAAAATATCATCGTGGCGGGAGCGCACAAGGGCGATTTGAGCCCGACCTACTTTTCCAATTCCGGACCGGATGTCCTGGCTCCGGGGAATGACATCAGCAGCACAATTCCACATGGGGCGCTTTATGATGAACGCGATGGCAGTTCCCAGGCGGCACCCCATGTTTCCGGGCTGGCAGGATACCTTCTCGCGATTGACAAGGATCTGAAACCGCTGGAGCTGTATGAACTGATTGGGATGAATCAGGCAGTTATCGATGGCTTCCGGTCGGTGATGGAAATCGACAACTTCCGGAGTGGAAAGAAAGTGCTTCGCATGCTGCTGGACATTGACGACGGGTCCATGGACGGCAATACCCGAAAAGATGTGGAGTCGGATTCAAGGGACAACAACCGGTCCTTTGAATATATGGAGGAAGGTGCCGCCATCAACACGAATGAGGACATTGACGGCGATGGCGGAACCGGGAACGGAACGATTGACCTGGGAGACTTCCGTCGATGGCGCGACTGGTATCTCTTTGATCAGACCCTCAACAGCCGGACTCTGAATGGAGATCCGGATCACATCAAGCACGATGCCAACCGCAATGGACGGGTCAACCACGGGGACGAAACAACGCTCTACCCCCGCGGCGATTTCAAC
>JAUIAG010000444.1 GCA_030425355.1 Verrucomicrobiia bacterium | reverse complement strand
TGGTCTGGTGCCACCCGGTCGCCGGTTTACATCGATCCCTCAAGCCAGGCGGCTCCCAGCCAGTCGAGGAGCAGAAGAAAAATGCTCTGGAGGATTACTGCCGCTCCGGCTCCCTTGAGAGCTTCTGCCCTGGCAGAAGCAGGGCGTGGGAGAAAGAGCAGCAGCAGACCGCACAACAGATACAACAGGTCCAGTCCGGCATTGAAACGGAGCAGTCTGATAACCTCGTCCGTTGATGCGGCAGGCCGGAAAAGGGCCCATGCCACGACCGCCACATTCACCGGCTGCCACAGACAGTTGACGGCCCAGAAAGATCCCCGGAACTGATCCGCGGCACGATCCTGTTTTCCATGGCGGATGAGAGCAATTCCCGCGGCTATGGACCACACAGCCGACCAGAGAAGGAGAATAGCAAGGATCTCAGAACCGGGCATGTGGATTTGACCTCGGTGTCGGCAGGGGACTGCCGGTTAACATGGCCTGGAGGCAGGAAACCGGTCAGGATTCAGTGTTCTCAGGACTGGATTCCAGATCGCGCAGCTGGTCGCGGATTTCAGCAGCCCTTTCATACTCCTCTTTCTGCACGGCTATGGCCATCTGCAGTTTGAGCGAGTCTCTCGGGGACATCGGCCGCGACTGACGAATGTCCTTGATCAGCTTCCTCAGAACTGTCTTCTCGCCGGTTGGCTCATTGATGGCACCGTCGCAGTCCTCATAAAATTCATCGATCTCCTCAATCGCATCCTCGAGAACATCAATGGCTTCGCCTTTTTTGCCGTTCTGCATGAGGATCATCGCTTCGGAGTGGGCAAACATCATCAGAAGCTGGGGCTTGAGACCCCACAGGTTGGTCACATCGGCCTGTTCCGGGGCGAATTCCTCCATGAATTCATAGAGGTCGAGGTTTCGGCCGGCGTCGCGGATGACCAGCTGATATTCCCCAAGCTCATAGAAGCAGATATAGCGGTGATAGTATTGCAGCGCCTCCTGCTGCAGCTCCATAAGCTGATTTTCCGTCAGCTGAAAATCGCCGGGGTCCACCTCTCCTCCTTCAATCTGGTCCCTGACATAGTCGAAGACAGACTCCCTGCCATAGGGAGTCGTGCCGTCGGGCCGGCCATCCCGGTTCATCTGAAGAATGCCGAGATCCACGCGAAGCTGAATTTTCTCCAACCCATCCTCACCCGTAAACTGGCGAACCAGCAACTTGCCCGGTTCGTATTCCCAGCTCTGTAAATATGAGGAAATGTCCATGTTTCTCACATGGTTATCATGAAGCACACCATGTCTGTCGTCAATCCGCTATGGACCGGAAGGCCACGCGCCAGACCGGGACATTTCCGCTGAAAATGGCGCGCCGCGGTTTCGGCGAAAAAGAATTTTCCACACAGGACACCGGCGCTACAATGACAGGAATCACAGACAAACGGCTGCACCCCGACAAACACCGGCAGCCGGGAGTCGCCTGCTCACTAAATCAGGCTATATGGATTATGAGAACCGAAACGGAAAATAAAATGAAGAAACTGAGTTTTACGGGTGCGCTGATGGCATGCGCCCTTGCTGTCACGGGTGCCATGGCATCCGAGGACCCTTCACAATGGATAACCTTTGACGGTTTTGAAGGACCCGGCGTTGGCAAACACATCGTGCTGATCGCCGGTGATGAGGAATACCGCTCGGAAGAGGGACTGCCGCAGATGGCCAAAATCCTCGCCACACAGCACGGGTTCAAATGCACTGTCGTTTTCCCGATTGATCCGGAGAGGGGCATTATTCAGCCCAACTACCAGAAAAACATCCCCGGCCTTCACAATCTCGATACGGCAGACCTCATGGTCATTGCCACCCGCTTCCGGAATCTTCCCGACAGCCAGATGGCTCACATCGACGCGTTTCTCAAAACCGGCAACCCGGTCATCGGAATGCGCACGGCCACACATGCCTTCAACATGGGCGGCAAATACGCCAGATACTCCTTCAATTTCCGTCCCGGACAGGGAGACTCCAGTGACTGGGCGCAGGGCTTCGGCCGCCTCGTCCTCGGAGAAACGTGGATCAACCACCACGGTCACCACAAACACCAGGCATGCCGCGGCGTGCTGGCACCCGGTGTTGAGGATCATCCCCTGACCCGGGGAATTGAAGACGGTGATGTCTGGGGCCCGACGGATGTTTATGGGGTGCGGCTTCCGCTGCCCGGTGACAGCAAGCCGGTGATTCTTGGTCAGGTCACGGAAAGAGCAGGGGATTTCGACCCGCAGGACAAGTGGTTCGGCATGAGACCCGGGGACAAGCCGCTCCCGGCATCCAATCCCAAAAACAACCCGCTGATGCCGGTGGCATGGACAAAGTCCTATCAGGTCCCCGGAGGCAGGCCCGGCCAGTCCTTCTGTACCACCATGGGTTCCTCAACCGATCTTGAATCCGAAGGACTTCGCAGGCTGCTAGTCAACGCCGTCTATCACCTCCTCGATATGGAAGTCCCGCCAAAGGGCACCAGAGTTGATCTGGTTGGAAATTACCAGCCATCCCAGTACGGATTCCACAAAGATGAGCATTTCATCGAACTCAACCGCAAGCCTGTGGACTTCAGGATGAAATACTGACAGCGGATCGAATCGGCACGGGGATAATTCCCTCTCTCCCTCAGGGAGGCGGACACAACAATCATACCCTGCCGAGGGATATCATTTCAGCCAGCCGGCGGTGCACGAG
>JAUIAG010000081.1 GCA_030425355.1 Verrucomicrobiia bacterium | reverse complement strand
GGATCAATGGAGGAACTTCTGGATTCGGGCATGCCGTTCACATACTGCGACACCAAGGCGGGAGCCGGGCTCAAGACATTTGAATGTCTGTCAAAAAATGGCCTCTGGGACAGGGTGGAGAAGTCAGTCAAGGCCGTTTTCCCGACGGTGACTGAGGCAGCCAATGCAATAAAGACCTCGGATAATGTCAGGGCCGGTTTCATCTGGGATTCGGTTGCCCGTCAGTTCGGGCTCAGGGTTATCGAGCTTCCCGAGCTTGCCGGCTCTGAGGCGGACATATCAGCCAACGTGGTGGCGTCCTCGGCGAATGCGACACGGGCGCTTCATTTTGCCCGGTTCCTCGCAGCTCCGGACCGCGGCAACGCGATGTTTACCCGGCACCATTTCAATGCATTGCCCGGTGACCGATGGAGTGACCAGCCCGAGATCGTGGTCTTTGCCGGCGGGGTCAACCGCGATGCAGTGGATGAGACCATACGGAAATTCGAGATTCGCGAGGGCTGCCGCGTCCAGGTGCAGTATGCCGGCTGTGGAACACTCGTCGGAGCCATGCAGACCGGCGGCAGCGGCCTTCCCAATATTTTTCTCACCTGTGACGCCTCCTATCTCACCAAAGTCGAGGACAAATTCGGCGATGCCGCCAATGTCTCCAGCACCGAGATTAAAATCCTCGTGCGTGGCGGAAACCCGAAGAATATCCACACACTGGCTGATTTGGGAAATCCGGAGCTGAAGATCGGGACAACAGATCCGGAGCTTAGTACACTCGGATTTCTCAGCTGGGAGCTTTTCCGCGAGTTCGGCGTCTACGACAGTATCCGGCAGCACAGGACGGTTGTGGTGACAACCCCGACCGCCCACGAGTTGATCGCCCAGGTCCAGACTCATGGCAAACTCGACGCAGCCCTCGTCTATGAAGCCAACTGCCAGAACCTTACCGGGAGTTTTGAACTGGTTGACATCGATCATCCGCTGGCCACTGCCGTTCAGAATATTGCCAGCTCACGTGAAAATCCGTTCCCCCAACTGTCGGGGCGACTGATTGATGCCATCCTGTCCGCTGAATCAAGCCAGCGTTTCACCAGTAACGGTTTCACATGGCTGGGCGGCGCACAGTAACGGGCTGAGACAAAGCCTCTTTCCGGATGAAAGCTCAGCCTCCAGGGCCAGTGGGTCAGAGTCACCGCAGTCTGGTGGTTGCATCCGACTGGCCCTTTATGCTCGGGCTGTCCGTGCTTGGCGGCAGCTATATCCTCCTGCTGATTCTGATGGTGCTGGCGGAACTCTCCTTCGCCTCGCCTTCGGAAATTCTGCGCATCCTCCGCAACCCCGACATCCAGTTTTCCATCAAACTGACCCTTTTAAGCTGCACCATGTCGGCTGTTCTGTCGGTGTGGGTGGCGGTGCCCATAGGTTATCTGATGTCCCGGTTTTCTTTCCGCGGCAAGGGGTTTGTGGATGCCGTTCTGGATATTCCGATTGTTCTGCCGCCCCTGATTGTCGGCTGCTGTCTGCTGATTCTGTTCAATTACCCTCCGTTTTCATGGCTGAGTGACGAGGTGGTCTTTGAATGGCCGGCGGTGGTGCTCGCGCAGTTTGTTGTGGCCTGTGCATTTGCTGTCCGGACCATGAAAGTGAGTTTTGACCAGATCCCGACCCGTTTTGAAGATGTGGCGCTGACGCTGGGATGCAGTCGCGGGCAGGCATTCTGGCGGGTTGTGATGCCTCAGGCGCAGCGCGGGATTCTGGCGGCTCTCACTCTGGCGTGGGCCCGGTCGCTTGGAGAGTTCGGGCCGATACTGGTATTTGCCGGGTCCACTCATCAGCGAACCGAGGTTCTGTCGACCTCCTTCTTTCTGGAGATGCAGTCCGGCAACCTCCGGGGGATGGTGGCTGTTTCGATGATCATGATCACCTGTGCGGTGGTCGTTCTGGCAATTGCCCGGCTGTTCGGGCTTCGGCGGGTCGATTTGTGATAGAGCTCAGGGACATTGCCATCCAACAGGGACAGTTCAGTCTTGAACAGATTGAGCTGACGATTCCGACCGGTGCCTATGCCGTCCTTATGGGCAGCAGCGGCTCGGGAAAATCAACACTGATAGAGATCATCTGCGGCCTCCGTAAGCCATCGAAGGGCAGTGTGTGGTTTAACGGTCAGGATGTCACAAACTGGCGGCCGGCAGAGCGGAATGTCGGATACGTTCCTCAGGACAGGGCTCTGTTCCCGGGGATCTCCGTCAGAAACCAGATCGCCTTCGGACTGGTCCTCAGGAAGTGGAAGGACAGCGAAATCCATGATCGCGTCATGGAATTGTCCGGGCTGCTTCATATCAGCCATCTTCTCGATCGATACCCCGAACGGCTGAGCGGTGGGGAAGCACAAAGAGTGGCGCTCGCGCGGGCCATCGCCTCTTCGCCCGGACTGCTCTGCCTGGATGAACCACTGAGTGCACTGGATCATGACCTCCACGAGGAAATGTGCCGACTGCTCAAGACCATGCACGGCTATACCGGCATCACCATTCTGCATATCACCCACAGTCGATTCGAAGCCTCACGGCTGGCAACCCATGCCTTTCAATTATCCAAAGGCCGGATTCACATCCCGGAGCATCCCTGAACGCGGTGACCCGCCCCGTCCTCCTTATCGGATTCATTCTGACGATTTTTCTGGAGACATGCGTCAATCGCTCCTTTAATCAGACTGATTCCCTTGATAATGGCCGTTCATTTCCATTTATCGATTGCGCCCGCAGGTCCTTATTCGTTGTCTTTACGGGCACTGTTTCTCACCGCCCTCCTGGCCTTCCCGGTATTCGTGAACCTTGTGTCCGTCAGAGGCGGGGTTCCAATTGTGACTGTGGATGAGACCGGCACCATGGATGACCATGCGCAGTCCTCACTCGGGGCGCTTTGGGGTACATGGGAGCTGCCGGATGATCCGTGGCTGCCCGATCGTGATCGCACCGGGAGGGAGGAGGCATACCTTGTCACCACCGGACAAGGGGAGTATCAGCTCAGGACGCTCTGGATTGACAGGATAAAACCAGGCGGCTCCGGAGACCCATGGCCTGTGCTTGAAAGATTTGTCATTTCCCCGCCGGAAGCACGCTTCGTCACCCGGCTGGAACTTGAAAAGGGCCGGTCCGTTGAAATCGAAGTTGTGGCAAAGCGTGTTGGCTCGCCTCTTGACCCGACTCTTCTACTGCAGAATCCCCAGGGCCGCCAGTTCCACTTTGTCGATGACAGCGGCGGTCTCGGTGGAGACATCCGTCACACATTGACCCCGGACATGGATGGCTTGTGGACTCTGGTCATCCAGGATGTTGAACACCGCTCCGGGCCGGATTATGAAGGTCTTCTGCGGTTATCGGATGCATCCTCCCCGCTCGATACCCGGCCATTGACTGATGCTGCCGACAGCAATGAACCGTCCCCTGATAGTCCTTCTCCGGAAGCATGGACAGTCGCTTCCGGCATGCCCCGGCAAACTCATTCCATCCTATGGACTGAGGCCCGTCAAAACGGAGCCGGTCCGGAGAGGCTTGTCCATCTGCCGGACAAAGCACCGATGACGGTGACGGTGCTGACCCGATCCCTGGGGATTCCTCATGATGTGATCATCGGTCTTTCCGGTGACGGGGGTGCAGTGGAGGGCCGCGAGAAGGTCCTGGGAACGGGAGACATCCAGTGGACCATCCGTTCCATGGACCCCGGGCACTACAGACTCAGGCTTGGCATGCTGACGCCTGTGCCGGAGACATTGCTGCCCCTGGCATTCCCGGTAGTCATTGATTGCGCCTGGGCGGCCTTTGAGGCAGGGACTGAAAAACCGGCGACTTGTGTTTCCATGGGTGAACCGGGGACAATCCCGATCTCCATCACCCGCCAGAACGACTTCAGGGGCGGGGTGACTATCCGGATCGATCCATCGGATCCTTGTCATCAGTATCTCGCTCTTGAAAATAATCTGGTTGCCGAAGGAAAGGATTCCACCGATCTTCGGATATATCTCCGCAACGGTGAACAGGCAGGGAGAGTGGTTGTGGTCAGGCTGCTTGCCTGTGGTGCCGGGGAGGTCGGATGCATGCCCGTCGGAACGGATGCGGCTCTTGAAAAGGCCGGGGCGGGGCGGTCCGCCCGCATTGGCCAGCTGCTGCGGAACCGGATTCTTCTCCACTTCCTCCCCGACGTATCACCCTGAAACAGCAATTCGCGGATGGGAAGTCCGGGATTTCAGCGCCGGATCCGGTAGTACAGTTTCGTCCCTGTGCCGGCAGATGTGTCCACCTGAATGAACTTTCGATTATTTTCAATCTGAGGTGTTATGGAAACCGGAGTCCAGGTGGGGTTGCTGGATCCGATGTTGGGGCAGCTGTCGAGTTTCCAGTCATCCGGATAGGCCGGCCAGTCGAGTCGGATTCCGCTCCCGGAAGTGCGCTGGATTTCAATCAGACCCTGTCCCACAACTGCCTGATAGGCTCTCACCATGGAATTGTTGGTCAGGTCCGGGTCCCTCTCGACGGATGAGGCTGAGCCTTCAAACGCCAGGGCTCCCGTTGCCGCTGTTGGAATGAACTGCAGCGCCCCGGTCCATTCTCCTGTGCCATTGATGAATCCGCCAGTCACCTGCACGAAGCGTCCCGCCTGGGAATACTGACCTGTCCCGGTTTGAACTCCGGTGAAAATTATCCCCGATTCAGGGAGCAGGAAGGTAATTTCCACGTCCCTGGCACCGGCGGAGGCCGCACTCTTCACACTCCATTGCAGGGATCCGGTTTCTCCCACGGCAAAGGGCACGGCTGTCGGGTTCACAAACTGAAATGAGATGTTGTTCTGGACCACCACTGTGAAGGTGAAATCCGATATATTGGCTCCCCGGGAATCCCTCAGAGTAATCGGTCCTGTTCCGGCGCCCGCGGGCACCACGACATCCAGCTCGCCCTCGGTACGAATTGACACCTGCGTGGCGGTCACATCACCGGAGAAAATCACCTGCGTCTGGGGAGAAAAAAGCTGGCCGGTTATGGTGATGATTTCTCCTGCCACTGCAGTCTGCGGGGCGACTCCAATCGGTCTCGGGCCCGGATTGAAAACCCTGAAATCCACTGGTGAAATGCCGATGCCTGATGCGTTCTGAATCGAAATTGGTCCGCTGGCCGCTCCCTGGGGGACGGTGACTTCCAGCTGGTTCTGAGCTGTCACGGCGAATGACGGCGCCAGCACGCCATTGAAGGTGATTCCGAGGATATTCTCGAAGTTGCTGCCGAAAATGCGCACCCGGTCACCGGCTATGCCATTGTCGGGTGAGAGGCTGGAAATGACCGGCTTTTGTGCCGCCGCATCCGGAGCCTTTACAAACAGCACCGAAACGGCGAGTGTAATTCCAATCAACGATTTTGATAAACCCATCGGATTCAAGAAAGATCCACTGAGCGTCTTTGTCAATCCGTTGTCATAATTATGCGGTCCGGCCCTGAGGCCGAAATGCGCAGAACAGAAGTGGAAAAGCGCACTTGCCTGCTTGACGTTGCCGGACTTGATGCATAATTGATCACCTGCTATGCCGACATACGAATATATCTGCGAAAAATGCGGTAAGGGTTTCGAGGTCTTTCAGTCGATGAAGGACCCCCACCTGACTGTATGCCCCAAAGACAAGTGTCCCAACGAGAAGTGGGGCAAAGGAAAAGTCAAGAGAGCCATCGGCGGTGGAGCCGGACTCATCTTCAAGGGGAGTGGATTCTATATAACCGACTATCGGAGTGACAGTTACAAATCCGCCGCGAAGAAGGACAGTGAATCCAAATCGTCTTCCTCAAAGCCCAAGGAAAAGTCCGGGGGCAGTGACAGCGGGAAATCCTCCTCCGGCAGCAAAAAGTCAACCGGTTCCTCCAGCAGTTCCTGATATCAGGAGGTTTCTCCAGGCACATGACAAAGCGGCCCGCGAGGATGGACATTGAAGCCGGCCGGGCTGCCACAGCTCCGGCTGCCGCGTTCAGGCTGCCGGGGTGCATCCCCATGCTGGTGATTGTCATCCTGGCGGCTTTCACACCGTTTGCTGTAACGGCTCAGAATGTTCAGGAATCCGGCACATCCAGTGTCGACAGGCTCCTCCGCCAGCTCGAGGAGAGCCAGCTAATACGCAGCCAGAGCAATCAGTTCACCGTGATCGTGCCGCCGATCCGCGCCGATCTCATCCGGGATCCGCAGAAAGCGGTCGAAAGAAACCTCCTGCGACTGGACGGGGACCTTCTGGTTGTGGTGGCGGATCGCATGTCCTCCAGCTTTTACCTTTTTCTGGGTATTCCGCGCCAGTGGGCGGTCCCCGTGTTTCTCAAGATCGACCCCACACTCGAGCCCGATAGTGACATCACCGCCCTCGTCAGACACTCCCTTGACCAGACCCGGATCGAGGCGGTCCTTCCTTATTTCATTTCCCGGGAAAGACTTGCGCGGTTTCTGGTCAACCTTGTTTTCCGCGAGTTTCTTCTCCAGCATCCGGGACGTTACGATGAAGATCCGCCCCTGTGGATTTCACGGGCACTGGAGCGGGAACTGCTGACCGGAACACTCTGGCGGCCGATGCTGGAGCCGGGGCAGAGAATCCACCTCAACCAGCAGTTTGTTGACAGCCTCGTCGTTTCCCGCAAGGCCCTGGATGATCAGGCCCCCATGTCCTTCGAGGAACTGAGTTTTCCACCACCCGAAGCCATGGCGGAGGAACTGCGGGAATATTATGACATCTCTGCGCATATTTTCCTTCGAATGCTTGCAGAGCTCCCGCGAGGCAAGTCCAAGCTCGTGTCGTGGCTCATGGACATCAAAAACCACCTCAACTGGCAGGTCGGATTCATGAACGCCTTTGCTGATGATTTCCCGACTTTCCTCGACCTTGAAAAATGGTGGGCCATCCAGAGTGTCAAAGTTTTCCAGCGGAATGAACTGCAGATGCTCCAGCCATCGGAGTCCCTTGCGCGGCTTGAACAGATTCTCATCAGATATTCCGGAAATGAAGAGTCCGGAGAGGGGGAATCCGGGGGAGGGGAGAAGGAGTCATCAAAGGATGAAGTTCCGATGGCTCAATCCCTTCGCAGCTGGCTTGAGAGCACATCCTTTCTTGAGCATCAGGTGTCACTGCGACAGGCATTGAAGCAGTTGATATTCCTCCACGGCCAGAGCCACCCCGTCGTGAGGGACACCATCGCCGGTTATGCCAATGCGGTGGATGCCTATCTCCGTCATAAATCCGAGGCCGTGGCCCCCGGCCGCCTCCGCAACAGTCAGCACCAGTCCACCATCGCAATCAACCGGGTGATCAACGAACTCGAAGAAGCAGACCGATTGCGCCTGCAGACCGCCGCCAGGGTTGGCGAGCTGGAATTCGGACTGGTGAAGGAAGAACCGCTTATACCCAATTATGGAAGCCGGGGACTGACGCCCTCCAGCTCGGCCGATGCAACCCCGGTCCTGCAGAAGTCTCCTGCCCCCCCGGGTGTCCGCTGAAGCAGTTCAATTTCCCTCTCTCCCTGCCTGTCCCGAATCTGCCGCTCCTGCCGGCCTTGAAGGGAATCCCGGTGTTACTCCGTAATCTGATTCAGCGCCAATACCCTGAGGAGATCGGCTTCCATGGATGCGAATGCTTTCTCAAGGCAGGCCTGCCACCCGTTGACTACCGATTCGGGAAACAGATCCGGCAGAGTGGACCGATGCTGGTAGCTGCGGTTCCATACGACCTGGGATCCGTCGGGACCACCGGTGGATGAAATCTGAAGATCGATCCGGATCACCGCACTGGGAGACTCCCGCATCCGCGCGTCCACATAGAATTCCTCAATGTTGCCATGGACAATAAAGTCGGGTCTGACCTCTGTCATCGGCAGCGAGACCTTCATTCCCGGATCGGAGTCCTGCAGCCATGCGCGAAGCAGCTGCGTTGCCACCACGTCCGGAGTCGTCGTCAATCGGTTGTAATAATCCTCTTTCCATTCACTTTCCGACACTCTGACATGAAAGGCAGAGTTGTGAAATGGATGGGAAACCGAAAATGGGGCCACTTCGATAATTGGTCCTTCAGCTGCTGAATCCACCGCGCTGCCGGTGGCCGGAGATGCCGGGCGCCGGACTTCCACCCCGAAAACCCTGGCTTCCTGGGTCCGGGGGAAAATGGAACAGCCCGATGCCATAAGACATATCATTAATAGCGTGATCCCCGGAGTGAACTCTCTGCAGTGTCCCTTCATTTTAGAAAATTGCTTCATCGTGCAGGATGGATAATTACACATTGCTTTCATCGCTCTGGCAGAACCCTTTTTGGCGGGGTGCTGAAAATCATGCTTGATGGACTTTTTCTGGCCTGGGAGCTCAGTTCCCTCAGGCCGGCCGAGAAGACCTGGAAGTTGTGCAGTGTGGCGCTGAGGGACCGGCGGTTGCCGGATACCAGATCATCGAGATCCCGGATGGTGCTCTCGAGCGATTCCACAATTCCGGTGATGTCCAGACTGTCGATCTTCTCCCGCAGGGCCGAGAGGGTTTTCGATGCCTCCTCAGTCATGGACTGCAGTTCCAGTGATTCCAGTTTTTTCTGAACTTCCGCATTTGTCTGGCGGAGTTCGCGGACCAGCTGGATACTTTCATCGCTCAGTGCCTTTGTGTCGATCTCTTCGACCTTTTCCTCGACTGTCTTGAGAGTTGATTCCAGATTGGCAATCACCTTGGTGACATCTATGGCCCCCAGTTTGTTGAAGACTTCCTCGACTGATGTGAACAGGCGTGAGATAGAGCTTTCCGTGCTGGGAATATAAGGATACTCCGGATCCCAGTCGTATTCGAGTGTGTCGAGCTGCCGTTCCTCCATGAAATCGAGCTCAAGATAGGCGACCCCTGTGAGATTGGCGGAGGCCAGCCGGACCCTGAGGCCATTCTGGGTCAGTTTTCGTATGGCTATCTGCAGTTCGGTGGTGCCATCCACGCCCAATGCCCTTGGCTGCATCTCAAACCGCACAAGGACATATTTTTTTCTGTCCTCGTAGGGTTTTCCGCCTTCGTAGAAATTCCGGGTGAAGTTGATATTTTCCACGTTGCCAACCTGCACACCCCTGAATTTAACCGGTGAGCCGACATCAAGGCCCTGAACGGACTCATTGATATAGGTTTCCATAACCGTCCTGACTTCCAGGACCCTGCCCGCTCCGAAGAGAAGCACGGCTCCGATGGTTATGGCGACACCGACTATGGTGAAGATCCCGGTGATGAAATATGTGGATGTGCGGTTCATGAAGAGGTGGTTTCGCCGTTTTTCTTTTCCGTGGTCCGTGCAGACGGCTGTCGGCTGAAGAACTGTCTGACCTTCGGATTGTCTGAGTTGCTGCGAAGGTCCTGCGGGGGACCGTCCCCGATTATACCCCGGGTTTCCTTGTCGAGCATGATGCACCGGCTGGCAATGGTGAATACACTGTCCAGCTCGTGGGTCACCACAACAAAAGTCATCCCTAGGCTCTGACTGAGTGAGAGGATAAGTTCATCGAGGTCTGCTGAGGTAATCGGATCCAGTCCCGCCGATGGCTCGTCCAGAAACAACAGCTTCGGTTCAAGGGCCATGGCGCGGGCGATAGCTGCCCGCTTGCGCATTCCCCCGCTGATTTCGTCCGGCCGGAAGTCTCCATAATCACCCAGCCCGACAAGGCTCAGGCGCCAGAGAGCTATTTCATTGATGACTTTACGGGGAAGGCGGGTCCACTGGCGCAGCGGCAGACTCACGTTGTCCAGCAGTGTCATCGATCCGAAAAGCGCACCGCTCTGGTACATTACGCCGAACCCCTTGCGAATCTCATTCAGTTCCCTTTCCCCGGCGATTGTCAGTTCCCTGCCGAAAATCCGTATCGACCCGCTCCATGGCGCATACAGGCCGATCATGTGTTTCAGCAGCGTGCTTTTTCCACACCCGGACCCACCCAGAATAATGAACACTTCTCCCGGGTTGACAGAAAAATTGAGCCCCTCCAGCAGGACTTTTCCATCGAAGCCGGTCCGGAAATCTCTGACTTCAATTGCCGGAATGGGTGCATCCGTTTTTTTCTGGACGGTCATGGATCAGATTCCGAGATAATAGTAGACAACCGAGAAAATACCATCCGCGAGGACAATGAGGACGATTCCGCTCACCACGGCAGAGGTTGCCGACTGGCCTACCGCACTGGCACCACTGCGGGTCTGCAGGCCTCTCAGGCAGCCTATGGCGGCCACAAGGAACCCAAACACGAACGCTTTGGCGGTTCCGCCTGCAAAATCAACCACGGTAACCGCGATGTCCAGTTGTCTCAGGTAGGTGACCAGTGGAAACCCGAACGAGCAGAAAACCACGCCGCCTCCAACCAGTCCCATAAGATCCGCATAGGCAGTCAGAACCGGAGTCATCAGAACGGTGGCCATCACCCGGCTCACCACGAGGAACCTGACGGGTTTCAGTCCCATGGTAGTCAGGGCGTCAATCTCCTCGTTGACTTTCATGGTCCCGAGCTCCGCGGCAAAGGCGGCTCCGGTCCTGCCCGCCAGGAGGATCGATGTCATCAATGGTCCGAGTTCCCGCACAAGTGAGATTCCCACCAGATCAGCCACAAACAGCTCAGCGCCGAACTGCTTCATTGGTATCGCCGACTGAAAGGCCATGATCAGCCCGATCAGAAAACTGATCAGCGAGACAATACCGAGCCCCCGCGCACCAATCTTTTCCGATAATGAAATCACCTCTCCCCATGGGATGGACATCGGCTTCAACAACATCCCGATGCTGTGAAATATCAGTTCCCCCAAAAAGGTAATCTGCTGGCCAAGATCCTTGAGGAAAACATGCACCGCCTCACCGGTTGCCACGATGGGATTGGCCGGAGGTTTGCTTCTTGAGTGCCATTCTTTCCCAAGGAATTCCCGGAATTCTTCCAGCCGCTCCTGAATTTCCCCGGGAATCGACTCGAAACTGACAGACCTGCCTGATTCCTGGACGTAGTCTCTCAGACTGAGCAGAAAGCTGAGTCCGGCCGTGTCACAGAAGCGCAGCTGGCGGCCGTCGACCACAATCCCGCCGGTTCCCCGGCCCTTGAAATTCTGAAAGACCTGCTTCCATGACTCGCCAACCGAAACGGTATCAAGCGACTGCGGGAGCCGGACACGGGTGATTCCGCCCGGCTCCTTTTCAATGCCGCAGCAGCCACTCTCCGGGAGATTGTCCCCAGTCCCTGTCTGTCTCGCTGTCACTTTGTGGATTACTTTCCTCCGAACCGGATATATCGAGTCAACTCATTACGGCGGATTCCGATTTACTGGTCAATCTTGCAAATACCTTGCCCATGGACCATAGAAAGCCTGATATTTTTGGTGCACCGGATGACGTCGAGAGCCTGATAGGCGATCGCCAGCTGTGCCGGAATTCCAAAGCCGGGCAGTTTTCCCTCATGGAAAAGGGTCGTATCTACGTGCGACGGCTCGCCGAACTGGAGAAAACTTATCCGTTCCTTTCAATAAAAGCACGCTTTCACGAGAACATTAAACCAAATGTCGAATAAGGCCGATCTCATTCTGAGGACAACGCAATAAACTAGATGGGCGAAAGTCGGGATGATAATGATCCCTCTTCCTCAGAAAACTCCCGCTCTTCGGAGCCGGCCGATGGTTCACAGGGTCAAACGGATGCTCTTGACGAGCTTCTCAAGGAATTTGAGCTGTATCAGTCTGACCCCGAGCCAATTCCGGAACGGGAAGAAATTGAGCAAATGGAAGAAGAGGAGCGGTTGGCCGGGGATTCCTCCCGGTCCGACGACGCGCCATCGTCTCCGTCCGCTCAGGAAAGTTCCGCTCCCTCTGAACTCACGGATAATGCCGGCGGGGATAATGAGTCCCGTGAAACAACTGAGGAGCCGGTTCTGGATGCGGACCAGCAGAATGCCCCGACCGGCCCTGGAGTTTCTGCAGAGGAAGAATCGCCATCCGGGAAAGCTCCGGTGATTTCCAGCTCAAGCAAGGCGGATAGTGCCCCGGATGACCCCCCGGCTCCTTCGGAACAAACTCTCCCACCGGCCGACAATTCGGCAACGCCTGCAACCACCATCAGCCAGCCCCCCCGGAATGAGTCTGAAACTGCTCCGGCAACACCGGCTTCCCAGACTTCGTGGCGGAAATCAGTGGAGGACCACACTCCCGAGGAAAGGCAGCTCTTCATACAGTCCTCCCAGCCATCCTCCGGCACAGCATTGGTCGCTTCAGCACCAGTCATGCGAAGCCAATCGGTACATGGAAGCGTCTGGGGAGCCCTGATCCGCGAGAGCCTGAATTTCGCTGCCGGCCTTCTTGAATCAGTGTTTTCCATACCTCAATGGCGTCGGCGTCTGGCTCTGGCCCGCGCAGGAAGGCCCTTCCGTGAGGTGCTTAATCCCCCTTCACCGAATTCACTGGCGCAGCTCAAGGTCTTCGACCTTCAGTCGATGGCACCTGTTCTGGTCCATGGCCGACTCGACTCGGCATCCGCTGCATATATGCAATGGATTGCCGATCTGGAGTCCACTGCACAGGTCGCATGGTCCGATCCGGAGGAACGAAATCATCCGGTTTCAAAAAGTGGTCCTGGAGGTCATTCATCGCTCATTCTTAGTGGATCCCGGCTGGGAGCTGTGTGTCATTTCAGAGGAGAACATAGTGCCGGCCAGGAGAAGCCGTTGGTCAGGGTTCTCAATTCAGTATGGAATGAAGAAGTGGATCAACCATCCATGGATCCGATTCTCGACTGGGCCGAAAACTCTGCCCGTCAGCATCAGACTCCATCCATATTTTCCCGTTCCGCCGTCCTCCTGATGGTCTCGGTCTTCGCCGGAATCGGCATCCAGAAGCACCTGCAGAACCGTCAGTCGATGATGGTGTTCCAGGAGGTCATCAGCACTCTGGAATCCGAGCCCGGCATTCTGGTGGTTCGGGCCCGCCAGAAAAATCCGGACGCAGAGATCCATCTCCTGCGGGATCCGCTCGCCCGCAATCCAGGGAACATACTCGAGGACATGCATCTCGCCGATTCCGTCCACCTGCATTCCGAAACTTACTATTCCCATGAACCGGAGATTGTCATTCGAAGACTCTCTCAATACCTGATGCCTCCGGAAGGGGTTTCCATGGCCATGATCGGCAATCGGCTCGTCATGAGCGGTCAGGCACCCAAATCATGGATTGACCGTGCAAGGCAGCTGGCACCATTCATCCCGGGGGTCGGAGAAGTCGACTTCATTTCCCTGGAACCTGAATGGTCAGTTGATCCAGTTGAGGTTAATGGCCTGAGTCCAAGACAGTTGCTGGAGGCACGTATCCGCAGTATTACCGCCGAGCCTGTCCTGTTTAAGTCCGGAAAATCCGTCCTCGCTCCCGGACAACACGACAGGATCAACCAGCTGGCATCACGGATTCTGGAAATCAGCACGGTTGCCGCCTCGCTCGATCTGGAAGTTCATGTTCACATCCGGGCATACACCACAAAGGCTGAATACAGCCATGCCGGCACCGCTTTGAGCCGGATGCGGGCCGAGTCCGTCAAATCCTTCCTTACCTTCAGGGGAATCCCCGAACGGGCCGTCATCGCGGAGGCCATGGGGCGAATTACCCCTGCCAGCAACGCCGCTCCAGGGAATTCCGCGTCCGTCGAGCTGACCCTTCATCCGGAACCTTTCGCCAGCATTCATCCTGACGAGCCTCAGACTTCCCGCGAACCCGGTCATTGATTCGTCTCATTTTTGCGCTTTTTCGGCTGATTTGATCCAAGTAAGGGTTGTGCAAAGCAACCGGAACCCTATAATGCGCAAAGACTTTGACGGGTAAACTTCCCCGGTTTCATCAGATCCCGGGCTTCGAGGATATAATTATGGTTGCAGCTAATCGGCATTTTCCGGTGCCGGCTCACGGTGTTTTCAAAACACCGGATTCCTCGTTTGGTCCAATTTTCCGGACACTTTTCCCGTCGGCGTAATTCCAACTCGTGACCCGAGAATGAATGTACTTATAAAAAAACGCTTTTCCGGTTTTCTCATGGTGGCCATGGTGGTTTTCCTTGTCCATGGCCTCCAACTGACGATGGCTCAGGAAACCGGGGTTTTCCTCGACAGCCCCGAGGAACTCATCACAACTGAAACCATAACCCGTGATGGAATTACCTACATTCGGGGATCTGTGCCCATTCCAACCGGAAAGCTTTCCAGCAGCGGGATGCTTCTCGAAAAAATTGTCCCAAGGGAAGTCAGCGTCGGAAAGGTCTTTTCATACGAATACCGGGCCCAGAATCTGACCGAACAGAACCTGGTCGATGTGGCCATCTTCGACAAAATAACCCCGAACTTCGAAGCGACAGACTCCTTTCCGACGCAGCCGAAGGTCCAGAATGGAATCGCCCGGTGGGATCTGGGGACCCTGGGGCCACGCGAAGCTAAAATTATCCGCATTGAAGGCCGCGCCAAAAGTGAAGGGGAAATCACGACCTGTGGGTGGGCCGTCTTTCAACCGTCAATCTGTAATACAATCTCTGTCACCCGCGCCGACCTCCAGGTATCGCTTGTTGCGCCCCAGGTCTCACTCGCATCACAGCCAATACGATATGAGGCAAAAGTCAAAAATACCGGAAGCAGCGCGCTGACCAGCCTCCGACTGACCGCCCGCATTCCCAATGGACTTCAGAGTTTTACCGGGGCAGAAAATGTCGAACTGACCCGTCCTGTCCTGGGCGTTGGCGAAGAGGCTGTCTTCAACTTCGAACTTCAGGCCAATGATGCCGGTGAATTCCCCATCGAGCTCAATGTGGCATCCGCCCAGGGAGCGGCCGATTCCGCCTCGGTCGTCACCGAGGTGCGCGCCCCCGTGCTGCAGATCACCGCCGATTCTCCTGAACAGCGATACATTGGCCGCCCGGTGAATGTCTGTCTCTCCATCGAGAATACAGGAACAGCATCAGCACGGGCTCCATTTGTCGAAATCAGCCTCCCTCCAGGCGTCGACTTCGTCAGTGCGGATGAAGGGGGGCGTTCCTTCGGCACCGCGGTTCGCTGGGACCTGCCCGAGCTCGCGGCCGGGGACACACGGGATCTCTGTGTCACGGTTGTCGCCAGCGCCCCCGGTGAATACACTTTTGTCGGGTCCACCTCGGGCTCTGGATTGATTACCCGCACCGCCAGCACAACAG
This sequence comes from Verrucomicrobiia bacterium, assembly GCA_030425355.1. GTDB lineage: Bacteria > Verrucomicrobiota > Verrucomicrobiia > Limisphaerales > JAJOIW01 > JAJOIW01. The sequence continues at coordinate 3,129 of JAUIAG010000081.1, read as the reverse complement.
TGCGCTTCGCCGGTATCCCTGCTATTGCCATGGACGTCCGCGATATTCCAGATCCGGTTGAGGTCGGCAAGGAACTGGTATACGAAATCACCGTGACCAACCAGGGTACTGCACCAGCCTCGAATGTGATCATCGTCTGTGAAATGGAGGATGCCCAGGAGTTCATAAACAGCTACGGCGAAAGCACCGCAAGGCTTGGTGAAAGAAAATCCGTGGACGGGCGATCAGTTCAGGAAATTATCATGGAGCCGGTTGTGCGTATCGAACCCCAGACGACAGTTTCATGGAGAGTCACTGTGAAGGCATTGAAACGCGAGGATGTCCGCTTCACCGTTCGCATGAGCAGCGACCAGCTCACACGCCCGAATGTGGATATCGAGTCGACATTCCAATATTGATCCCTGCTTCTGCCTCATCAGCATTCCATTCCTGACCATGACCGCACGTGTTCTCACTGTCGGGAACCCCAAAATCGGCCTTTTCGACGCCTGCTGGCTCAACTGACAACCCGGATGCGAACAATCTTTTTTAGAATATTTTCGGCTCCACTTCGTCGAAATCCCGACTGCATCGCAGTTTAATATATTCGGCCTGCCCGGATCAGGATCAGCCCTTTCTTCAGATGGGCTCATTTCCGCGCCGGCAAAGAAAATACACAACACCCCAAATCAACCAACAAATCACAATGAAAAAAATCTCCCTGGGATTCTTCATGGCTATAGCCACCATCATCTCCGTCAGTGCTCAGGAAAAGGAGCCTGATAAAGTCAAGTGGGATAAAACTGCATCCTTCGGTCTCACCCTGACGCGTGGAAACAGCGAGACGATGCTCGCCACCGCCAATATCCAGGCGGACCGTACGGGTTCGGAAAATGAAATCAGCCTCGGTGGTACAGCGACCTACGGCGAGGATCAGGGACAGGTCAATACAAAATACCTCCGTGGATTCGGCCAGTACAACCGCCTGTTCAACGATAAACTCTTTGGCTACCTCCGCGTCGATGCCCTGCATGATGAAATCGCCGACCTGAATATCCGTCTGTCCTTTGGTCCGGGTGTCGGTTACTACTTTCTCAAGAACGACAGAGCCACACTGACCGTGGAGGCAGGTGGATCTTATGTCTATGAGGAGCAGGGTGGAATTGACGACAGCTATGCGACTGTTCGTTTCGCCGAGAGATACACAAGAAAGATAAATGAAAACACCAAGTTCTGGCAGAATGTTGAAATCCAGCCTCAGGTCGATGACTGGGAAAACTTCCTCCTTATGGCGGAAATTGGCGTGGAATCAAAGATTACCGACAACCTCTCTCTCCGCGTGGTTCTCCAGGATACTTATGATAATGTTCCGGCTGCCGGTCGCGAATCCAACGATATTCGTCTCATCAGTGGCATATCCTATACCTTCTGATCCCCATACCAGACACCCTCATTTCATTTTCATATTTCACTCATCTGGAAGAGATTATTCAAGACCGGCTTGACGCCGGTCTTTCTCTTTATGGCGTTCACTTCATTCGCTGCATCCAGTAAGTAACGGATCACAATATCCCGCATGGGAAATTGAAATCCATACATTAAAAGACATACCTGAAACTCATCTTTCACCGACTGGATGCAATAAGTTGACACGGGTGAATAAACATTATGGCCTCCATTTCAGCCAGCTTCGGGATGCTCCTGATCGGAAGTAAGCCCGTGATTACTCCGCCAAAGGCATATGAATCTGCAAATCCGGCCTGACGCAGCACCGGTGCAAGCGACTCGAAATCGACTCCCGGAACACAGACTATGTCCACCACAATTGAGTCATTGCTGATCAGCCAGCCCGCATTTTGTCGAAGATACGGATGATCGCTTACATGTCCAGTAATCGAACCCTCGTAGTGCAGCGTAAGCTCGTAAAGATAACATAGGCTGAATCCGGCTCGCGCCCACGGGCCGTCAGCACCTTTCCAATCCACTCCATGGAACTGATCCATGCTCTCGTCCAATGCTATGTTTCCTGTCCGCAGTCCGATAGGATGCCCTGCCGGCTCAATGGAGCCTGCCGAATTAACACTCCGCTTCCTGTCGCCTTCCATAAATTCAGCCAGGTTCGCGATACCCGGCCGCTCCTCCATCATCCCGGGAAAGCCGGTTGAATGATTCGACTCTCCTTCACCGGAATATGGCCCCACCGAACTTCGATCCGGTCCAGTCAGTTTGCCTTCGATCCGCTGCATCTTCCTGTGATAGGAGTAAACAATCCCCATCAACGAGGAAAGAGCGACGATCAGTATGAAATACATCCAGGCAGACTTCCCACTCATCTGAGGGTCCCCGTGTGATTCTTCTGGCGGATTCATCTTCATCGGCATTGTCTCACTTCTGGACAATCGACACCCACCGTCCAAAGTTGAGACATTTTTCCCCTATAACTGTTCCAGGCTCATTCTCCAGATCCCGCTCCCTACCAAATTGTGCCTGTCACTTTGTGCACTTTTTTATGTGGGGGGCCGGATGGTTGAGGGAAAATGGTCTGAATGTCAGAGTCAGGGTCGCCGAGCGACAGAGCGATGCCTCCCCCTGAAGTCGAAGCAAATTTCTGACTCATATTCGCTTCAGATCAGGGGTGACCTGATGTGTGATTCCACTGTTCTCTGGTTATGTCCGTCTCAGGCTGGGGTCAGGGGAGGCTATCCGATAGCCGTCTCTCTTTCGTCTCTCACTCTTTCTGCTTTCGGAACCTCCGGTAGGAATACATTTCTCCCCCTCCGCCCTGAAGAAAACGGTGTGCTGTCCGAACCGGTCTTCGAAACTCCTCCCGGACTTCCTGGAAGAAACTCTCCACAAATCCACGACTTCCTAGTATCAGCCCGTCGGTGAAATACCTCACCCGCTCCCGCAATCCCTTTGATTCCGTGTCCTTTGCCTTTACCGGTGGCTGACTGGCGGCCTTTTCCGACTGGTCCTGAGTTGAAACTGCCCGCCGCCGATTGGCCTGCTGATGGCTCCGGTCTTCGAAATACCGGCAGTAAGCCGTTTCGGCCGCCTTCCACTCCAGCAGATTTCCCCGCCCGGAGATCAGTTTGCGGATTCCGGCCTGTGCCTGCCTGCTTCCGGCCACCGCGTGGGAGTAGGAACACC
>JAUIAG010000443.1 GCA_030425355.1 Verrucomicrobiia bacterium | reverse complement strand
AGGACGAAATCAAAACCCAGTTCCGGCTTGTATAAATAATGAGCCATACAGTTTGCCACCCGCACTGTGGCGTGCAGTCTGATCAGGTCAAGGGGGTGCTGTCCGGCCAGGGAGCTGTGGTGGCAGCGAATGGCTTCGATAATGGTCGATGGGAATCCCCAATGCGTGAGCAGCTGCGCACCAACCTCGTCATGGCTGGCACCATACAACTGTGACTCCTCCTCTATACGGAGAACTTCGCTTTCAAATCTGGATTGGACTCTCAGGCGTGCTTTTCCAGGGACCGAGGAAATGAGAACCGGGAGGCCGGCATCATGCAGGAGTGCGGCTGAGTAGGCACTTGGTTTCATACACATATCACCGCCGCATATATACTCGGCAATGACTGCCGAGCTGACTGAGTGTCTCCAGAACCAGCGGATGTTCAATTCATTACTGGCACCCAGTGTCGCAAAGGCCTTCCGTGCCAGCAGTGTGTTGGTAATGCTGTAGACCTCATAGATTCCCAGGTGCATGACTGCCTCAAAAATATCGGCAATCTTTTCGGTAAGGCTGTAATAGGAGCTGTTAATCTTTTTGAGAATCTCAAAAACCAGCCCCGGATCCCGGCTCACCAGATCAATCACCTCATCAACATCGACCTGATCATCCTGAAAAACTTCCAGCAAGCGCAGCAGAACCGAATCATAGGATGGCAGAGAGTCCTCATTGAGTGCAAAAGTCTTCTTTTCGGTTATTGTGTTCATCACGTGTTCGGTTCCGTTGCCGGCAGTTGGGTAGAGAGTGTCGCCGATAATGGTTCAATCATCAGACCGGCCTGAATGGAGCCACCATCGAAAATGCTTCTGTGACTCCATGAATCTGGTATCGGTGAGGATCCAACATCTCAATCCATGGTAAGAGTCGGCAGGTAGACGCCGGGACTGCACCTTCCGGGGAGAATTGTCCCGAACCGGGGCAGGCGGCGAGGGCCATCCATCACAGCCAGCAGACTGGACAACTGCACGAAAAAGCCCTGAAGCTGGTCGTGCTTCAGGGCCGGAAAATACGGACAGGCAGGTGGACGAAGGGCTTTCAGGCCTGAACAGCGGCACGGGCCTCATCCGCCAGGGCGGTGCTCAAATACCGCTCACCGGTTGAGCACCCGATAGTGACAATGGTCTTACCTTTGTTCTCCGGCCGTTTTGCCAGTTCGATGGCTGCCCACACATTGGCACCGGTTGAGATACCTCCAAGGATGCCTTCCTCTTTTGCGAGTCGGCGCGCCATTTCGAAGGCGTTGTCGTTGGAGACCTTGATACACTCGAAAATCTGCTGGGTTCCGTCACCGGCCTTGAGGTGAAGGTTCTTCGGGACGAATCCGGCGCCGGTTCCCTGAATTTTGTGAGGACCGGGAGTGGGTTGTTCTCCTGCAAGTGTTTGGGTAATGACGGGAGAATCCTCCGGTTCGACAACGACAGTCTGGAATGACTCCTTTCGTGGTTTCAGCACTTCGGTGACGCCGGTTGCCGTACCGCCTGTACCGACAGCAGCCACCAGAATATCAACGCCCCCATCGGTGTCCTCCCAGATCTCCTCGGCGGTTGTCCTGCGGTGGATTTCCGGATTGGCAGGATTTTCAAACTGCTGTGGAATCCATGAATTCGGTGTCTGGTCGGCCAGCTCGTGAGCCCTTTCAATGGCACCCTTCATGCCTTTGGGCCCTGGGGTCAGCACCAGCTCGGCTCCGAGCAGCGCAAGGAGTGTCCGACGTTCCAGAGACATGGTTTCCGGCATGGTCAGAATCAGCCGGTATCCCCTGGCGGCACAAACGAAAGCCAGGGCAATCCCGGTATTTCCGCTTGTTGGTTCAATGATAACTGTCTCAGCGGTGATTTTCCCTTCCTTTTCAGCGGCCTCGATCATCGCCATGCCGATCCGGTCCTTCACGCTGCCTAGAGGATTGAAGAACTCACATTTCAGTAGGATATCCGCTTCAAGACCCGCAGTGACCTTGTTCAGGCGGACAAGTGGAGTGCGCCCAACCGTTTCGATAATGTTGTTGTAAACTTTTCCCATAAAGCCAAGAAATCCAATCAGGTTACTCATGTATAAGAGGGCTCACAACGGTGAAAATCAAGTGATTTCAAACAAAAAACCGGGTGGCATCCTGTGAAGCCACCCGGTGGGAAATATGCCGGTGTTTATAGAAAGAGTTGAAAGCGGGATATGAATACCGGAGGATTACTCCTCAGTCTTCTGGTCCTTCTGCTTTTCGAGTTCCTTTTCGACGTCTTCGGCCTTGATGATCTCAATTTTTTCACCGCGCTGAAGACCTTCTCGGGAAGGCACTTTGATGATGTCCGAAGTGACGGCCTTGGGCTTCGGCACTTCCTTGCGTTCCACGTCCAGAAGCTCGACTTCAAAGATAAGTGTGGAGTTCGGAGGTATGGATCCGTTGCCATTCTCGCCGTATGCGAGGTTCGCCGGGATGAAAAGTTTGTATTTTGCACCGGGGCTCATGAGCTGAAGGCCCTCGGTCCAGCCTTTGATGACGCGGTTCAGCTGGAATGAAGCCGGACGGTTCCGGGCATAGCTGCTGTCGAACTCGGTTCCATCGAGGAGGGTCCCGCGGTAGTTGACGGTGACTTTGTCCTGCATTCCGGGCTTCTCGCCGCTGCCTTCCTCGAGCACCTCATACTGCAGACCTGACTCGGTTTCAGTGACTTCGGCGCGTTCCTTGTTG